>MNVX01000021.1 GCA_001872185.1 Candidatus Pacearchaeota archaeon CG1_02_32_21
ATTTTAAGAAAATCATAAATTATCTCAAGTATTTCATAGTCAATAGAACCTTCTTGTAAGCTGTCATCAGATTTTTGTTTTGAGATTTCGACAGCAAATTTCGTTAGCCTATCATAAACTTCTTCTCCGATAACTTTAGCAATTGATAATAGTGGCTTCCACAATTGAAGGTTTCTAGAACGAATTTCAATATTGACATCAAACTCTCTATATTCTTTTTCAACTTTTTTCCAATTTTGCAAGGCAAATATATACAAGTCATTTCTTATTTCTTGCCAGATTGGATTAGATTCATCATTTGTAGGATCCAATTCTCCTCTTGCATCTCCCTTTCTAACACGGGTTGTTATGTGGGTGATTGCTCTGCTTTCGGTTGCTCCAAAAAGACCATTTATGCTACTTATCATAGTTGGTGAATAACAAGAGTACCATTTTGTTACAAATTTATTTCCTTCTTTTTCCTGTCTGGGAACAGCTCCTTTTTTATAGTAGCCAGCATTGATAAGTTCAGCTCTAGAATCTGCTTCATATTTTCCTGAGTTCTTATTAAAAAAGAATAGTCTTTCAGCTTCATCAAAATACTTAGTAGGTCTTGAATCATTTGTCTCTCTAAATAAAGAGGATTCGCTAGGATTTATCATAATATCTGTGGCATTAAAAGCAGTAAAACTAGAAACTGTCATCGCTTTTGTTTTTGCAGTTTCCTTAACGCCCCTCATTTCTAACAAAGGGAAAGTAGAAAATAGCGTAAACATATAGGTTCCAATATCCCAAATTGCATGAACATCATAAAATTCCGAGTCTCTAAAATAAAGGTATTTTTCATACTGTCCTTTTATTTTATTAAATAATTCTAATCCTTCAACTGAAGGATATTCCCCCTTCATATATTTTTGAATTGCTTTAAGGGAGAGTCTTAGATTAATTCTAGTTGGAATGTCATGATATTTTATCTTAAATTTCTCCTCTAGCATCGCTTCGTTGCACTCCACTAGTTTTTCTCCATCTGAACAAAGTAAGACTGGAAGCATAATTTGAGTTTTTCTTATCTGATCATCGTTAGTCATAGTAATTTCTCTTGGAAGGAAAAATCCAAAAGCAAGGACATTATCATTTAACTTATCTTGAGAAAATACTTTTGGTTTAATTAATAATGAATCATCAAAAATAAATTCTCCCATTGTTCTCTCAGTTCCATCTTTTTTATGTTCGATGCCTGCGCGTTTCATTAATATTCTAATTGCTTTTTTTCTTTCATGCCCTGAAAGTTTTATAAAAAATCCGATAATGTTGCTACTAAATTCACAACCGAAACAATGAGCAAGACCTTTGCCTTCGTCTAAACTTAAGGATGGATTTTTGTCATCATGAAAGGGACAAATATATAATCCATTAGCTCCCTTAGTTAGTCCAAATTCTGAAGCAATATCTGTGATGTTTATTTTTTTAGCTATTTTATCAGAAAGAGTATTCTTAGTTTTTCTCTTGCTTTGAACTTTTATTTTAACCTTATACTTTGGATCATTTATGTTAACTTTACCACCTTCTGATTTTTTAACAAGTTTCTTTATAGTTCCATATTTCCAATGCGGTGCAAAAGGAACTGGGAACAACTTTCTTTTAGATACAAGCAAACTAATATCAATAAAATCTCTTGACTCTCTCGGAGCATAATAAAATGCAATTGCTTTCTTATGTTCTGGAGTAGCATCAGAGTTTAAGGGTATGTGGATATGTGGACACTTTCCCTCGTGATCAAAAAGATTATACGCTATTCCTTCTTTTTCTAATTTCTTTTTTACTTTTTCTATCCAAGCTAGCCTCTGTTCTTTTGTGCAATGTTTTCTTTTAGACTCATCTGATTCTTTGTCGCTTTCATCATATTCAAAGATAATTAGATCATTCGGGATTTGCAACAGGTTTATCCTTTTGTTATATTTCTCATTTGTATAATCTAACAACCATTTTTTCTCTGCTGAAGTGCCCGGATATATCTCATTGTAAGCAAGACCTTTTCCTGCAAAAGCTGCTAAGTATTCTTTGTGCAGTCTTGCATATTCTGATTGCTGCTCTGGTGTTTCATCGTTCATTTTCAGACACCTCAATCGCATAATACGGGATTATTTTACCCAAAGATCTAAACTCCTCAAATGAGATTTGTCCAGAATTAAGAACGGTGCTTAAGACAGACTCTAATTTTTTTGAACACTCCTCACAAAAACTAGCCATAAATGCCTCTCCATTTGCCACATTAATAATTCCTACTTGATAAGCAAACTCGCCAATTTTAGATGTGCACATGAAACAACCTTCTCTTTCTAATTTTTTTCTTACTCCAGGATCATTTATTAAAGCAAATCTTTTTACCGTACTTGTGCAATATTTTATGCTTTTCATACTAACCGCCCCCTTTTAGCCATATTATTCCCCATAATCTTGGAGATAATGGGCTGCGACCTACGCGACAGGCCCTGAAATATCAACGCTGCTAACATTCTTGATTGCTCCTCTATTCCTGTGTATTTCATTGTTTTGCTCCCATTATTCTTTCTATTTCTTCAAAGCTCTTCTGTTCATAGTCTCCGCCGTCACGTGGTTCTTCGGTATAATAGCTTAAATTTTCTTTATTTTTCTTAAGCCATTTTTGGAAACAATGAAATGAGCAAAATTTACGAGTGTACACATCAACCATCTTGCTCACTTTGACTTTGAAAAGAACTTCATATACTTCTTTACATACAAAACATCTTCCGTTACTCATTTTTTTACCTCCATGATTTAATTTAATACCTCTTGAGATTTTTTAATTAAAGAGTTTGTTTTTCTATCTCCGAAATGACAAAATGAAAAACCAATTACCCACGTAACTAAACATTCGGCAGAGCAATAGTATCTAAAATCTCTACTTTCATCAAGTCCAAAATCTAATGCTGCAATTGATTGGTTTTCAGATTGGTTTTCATTATTCAACTCACATCTACAATATTCACACTTCATTTTTCTTTTCACCTCCCTTTTCAATTTTTTTAATGTCTTTGAGTGCAATAGTACCTCTTCTAACGTGGCCTAACCTTTCTTGTTCTGCCATATAATCCTCCCAGTCAAGAGATTTTAGGCCAGTCTTAGCATAATCCCATAAGATGTCACAAATTGCTTCTTTGTATCCAGCAAGGTACATAACTGGAGCTATTCCAGATTTAGTTTGAATCTCTCTAACTAACCTGTCAACTGCAATATTAATTAAACGATTATCAATCTCTTTTTGCATTCCCATCACCTCTGTTTCTAATATCTATTTTGTCTGGTTTTATGATCTGCTGGATTTCTATGATACGTGCAATAACTCTGTCTATAACTTCACCAAAATTATCACTAGAATGATTGATATTTATGGTGCTCATCTTTTCACCTTCTTCTTTAAATAGTAATCATGGCGCTTGCAAAAAGGACATTCTCGGGGAAGACCTCTTGTTCTTGGTATCCAGACATACCTACAAAGCCTGCATCGTATCTTATTTCCTAATTTTGTTTTCATTGTATTAATTGACTTGCACTAAGCCATCCGTAAAAAGGAGGCACGGCAAAAGACTGAATTCTTTTGAATATGACTTGTGCAAGCCATAGTATTAATAGTAACATTTATATAATTTAAACAGTACTATTCTAAATAGTTAATTCGTAAAATGCTAAAGAAACAAGGTTTAGAATATATAAGAAAAGGTAAGGGGGTAGAAATAGCCAGGCATTTCTTTAGAGAATATACGACTGCTTCTAAGATAAGTAAAAATGTTTATTCAAAGACTGTTGAAATATACAAACGAAAAACGAAAAAATCTAGCTGGTCTATGCCCCTAGTTAACGAATTTTCTATTAAATGGAGAAAGTTGGGATATTTTTCCACAGCAATCTTTCCTCAAGAATATAGGAGATATGGCAAAACACATTATGAAACACGCCTCCATTACATGTTGAATCTTTATCCGTTGTTTGATTTTTATAAGGAGGAAATTAATTCGGAGGGGTTTACAGAAAGTGAAAAGAGTATTTTAACATGGATATTTTATCCGATTAATACAAGAAGGGAGATACTAGATTTATACTCAAAAGATATAGATATTATTACAGCGATTATGAAGTTTTATATGGGTGTTCTTTTTATTCCTTCGCTATCAGCAAAAAGAAGGATTATCCTTAGAAGATATAAAAATAGATTCCCTTCAAGAAAATTCTTTCAATTTTTAGCTACTAAAATAGTTCAAAGAGGGGATACAAAAAAACTAAATGTTAAGCAATACAAAACAATAAACAACGCTGAAGCATTAAAGGTCAAAGAAAAAGAAAATAGTTTTGAGTACTATTTAAGTAAAAATCATAAATTTATTGAATTATATGAATCTTCCTCGCGGGCGATTTACACAAAGAAAAATAATACAACTGAATTAGTCGCACCACACAGAAAATTTGATTCTTTTTACTTAGCACATTACTTATACTTACATGAGTGTTTACCAAAAATAATGAAAGAATTAGATAAGAAAATGCTTCAAGCATTAGGAATTTATTTTGAATATTAATTTCTACTCTGTTTAATTAATAATAATTCCTTCCTTAAATTTTCTAATTCACCAGCTACAAGGTTAAGTTTATCAGTTGCCATTTGTCTTTCATATTTTTCTTTAGATAAATCTGCTTTCATTTCAGATAAGTCTGTGTTTAAAACTTTAGCATCTACATCTTCTAAAATAATTCCTTTCCTTGCGATATAGACGTCGGGCATCGGGCTACTAAAATTCCACCCAAAATAAAAACACATTTGGTTTCTATTAAGTCTATTACTTATCCATGTTGCACAAGATGATCTAAATAAGTGAAAATGAATATCCCGGTCGAGAATTTGTTTTCCCAATCTTGCTAACTTTTTTCTAGCGGTTGATGAACCCTTTACAAAAACAGCCTCTTCTGGTTTAATACCTTGTTTAATTCTTTCGTCTAAGAATTCTTTAACTGCATCTAATGCGTTTTTGTAATACAAAGAAATTGTTCTTCCTTTTGTTTTTGAGAATTCTTCTCTTAAAGTTAATTTGACAAAATTTTCATCTCCTTTTGGTAATTGTATATCAGACCTACGGATGTTATAAAATTCTCCTCTTCTTGCACCAGAAGAAAATAATACTGCGATCAAAAAACGCTCTTCTGCATTTTTACAACCTTGATAAAGTGCATCTACTTCTTCCTCTGTCAAAAACTTTGGAGTTCTTTGTTTCTGTCTTGTTCTGACTTTTAAATTTTTTACAAACTTAAGCGCTTTCAAATCATCTCCTAATCTCCATCCAATATATTGGGATAATATTCTTCTAATCTGAACTTTAATTCCTTCAGATAGGGGAGTTCCAATAACTTTTCCATTAGGTGCTTTTCTTTCTGACTTAAGTTTATCTTTTAACAAAGCCATAGATAAATTATCAATATCTTTTTCTGTAAGTTGTTCTGAGGGTTTATTAAGAAATTCTAATCCTCTTTTTAGATAATAAGTATAAGGTTCTAAACTCCCCCTTTCAGCAACTCGATTGGTAATCTTTCCAAGTTCATAATCTCTAAAAAAATCTTTTACAAATTTCTTCTCTTTTTGAGGGATTTTCCACTTCTCTACCCTCAATAAAAGTTGTTCGTAAATTTCCTTTCTTAATCTAATCCTCTTTTCTACCATAAAGCGATTTAAACTTTAAACTATTTAAACTTTATTATAGTGTCCTAAAAGGGACACTATATTATTGTAATAGTGGAAATGGTAAACCTGCAAAAAAATTTAATTCAGAAAACAATAATGTGCCCCTTTTAGGGCATTAAATTTATAAATTGTGCCCACAAAATGGGGCATAATTTTTTCTTCGATAGGTTTTTAAGTAAATTCTTCTTGGATAATAAATGAGGAGTGGGTATATTCAATTTATTCTTATTTTTATATTTCTGTTTCTGACAATGAGTTTTAATGTGTTAGCACAAAATCCCACAATTCTTGAATCTCAAACTGCCCCTGAGATAATTCCATTATATAATACTAGTTGCCCAGTTAATGATTATATTTATGGAGATGGTGGAAGAGAAACATTTGATGTAATTTATTCTTTTGATAAATGTTATCAAGATTTTCTAAATAAAGGTTGGGACGAGTCTATTTGTGGCAAATTTTCTGAAGAAGAACAAACATGGTCGACTATTTTAGATTTTAAAACCGATGCTTGTTTTTTAGGATTCGCGATTGCTAAGGAAGATTATAGGATATGTGATGGAATAAAAGATGAAACAAACTATCAGAATGTCTATATTGATTTACCTACCTGTTACACTTATACGGCAGTAGTATCAAGAGATTTAACTTCTTGTAAATTACTTAATGGAGAAAATAAAGAAGATTGTTTTAAGTTCTTTGGACCTTCACTTAATTCGAATTGGGTTTTATGGTTTTTACCTAAAGTTATTTTATACGCTTTAATTTCCTTGTTCATATTTGTCATTGGCTCTATTTTTGTAAAGTCAGAATATAGAAAGAGATTAATTTCCATTTCTATTATCACGACAATACTACAATTTTTATTAGTTCTAATCTTCTTTTTGAATGGGAAATTTACAACTGATGCATTAAGTTTTGTAATTATTGCTCCGTTTACTTCTTTGTTTTTATCTGCCTTCATTGTTCAAGGATATAATTTTTTAACTAAAATAGCAAATAAAAATTGGATTTTCTTAGTATTTAGCATTCTAGTTGGTTTTATACATGGATTTTTGACAATTTTTATAACGTCATTTATGGTTTATTCTAAATATGGAATTGGTCTAGAGATAATTGGAATCTTTGTTTATTCTTTAGTTATGGGGGGAATCTTAGCAGTTGGATATTTGCTTCTTTATCTGTTTTTAATATCTAAAGTAGTCTTAAATGAAACAAACAAATAATTTCCACTAATTTCTCATATTGTGCTCCCATTTAGAAACCATCAAATAAATTATGCCCCAGAAACTGGGCTTAAATTTATAATAGAGTATTATTTTTGAGTACCTTATTAATGACTGGTCAAATGAATGTCTTCTTTTATCATTTTCACAATTTCTGGGAATTTAGATATCTTAAAATGGCCATTCTTACTTTTGTATATTATAACTTTTGCACTTCTTAGTTTAGTTTTATATTTCTCGGCATGGGATATTGGAACAGTACCATCATCTTTTGAAAATAACAAACTAACTTTTTTACAGTTCTTATCGATCATTGATAGGTCTGACTTAAGTTTAAATCCTCCAACTAAATCTTCTCCTTCAATCGTGTTGTCAAATGGAGGACAAATTAAATAAATTGATTTTATCTTTTTAGGAAATTTATTTTCTGACAAGTATTTTGCAAGAAAAATTCCTCCTAGTGATAAACCAATCAGTATAATGTTTCTTCTAAAATAAGGTAAATATCTTTCAAAATGAATTCTCCACTCATCATACTTTGCATTTTCTTTTAAAGGCATACTTAATCTAATAATCTCAAAATGTTCTCCTAGATTTTTATCTAAATATAATTCATTCCACCTTATTTTCTTCTCAATAGATATCTTTCTGCTCTTTAGAAAATCTAAATAATCTCTTTTATTTTTAAAAGTAGTTCCTCCATTGATTAATACTATTTGGGTTTTCATACTACTTTATGGAGATTCTAATTTAAATTTCTATCTCTTTTTAAATAAGACTTTCACTTTGAAACTATTATTTAACTAAATTGACATAACTAAATAAAACTAGTAAGCCTCAAACTTACGGCTGTCTTGAGGCGCATTCTGCTGGCCTTGAGAAGGTTGTTGTGAGCCAGGAATATGTATTTGAGCAAAAGCAGGAGTTGCAATTACAATATTTTCTCCAAATCCAGTAATATTTCCTTCAAGAGCTTCTGTTGTTTTCTTTATTTTAGATATAGCTCTTTTAAGCTCTATTACATCTTTTTTCCTAAGAGTCTGAATGTCTATTACAGCAATAGTGTATCCTTCTCTTAGAGAAGCTAGTATATCATTAACATCTTCAAATTTCTTTAGAACAAAAGGTCTAACACTTACTTTTGACTCTTTTTTGTCTTGTCCCAAATCGATCTCAACATAGTCTCCAGCACCTTGAGAACCGAGGGCAAAACTCTTTTTTAATTTATCAAACACCATGCATTGAATAAAATGGCCTAGTTTATAAAGATTTCTGTAGTGATACAATTACTTTGCAGTTACTTTATTTTACTGACGATATCTCCTCTTAATCTTTCAACATTTTCCCTTAAAGACAATTCCTGCTTTTCTAAGGTCTTAGTTCTTATATCCAGAAGCTTCTTTTTATCTTCTAGCTCTTTTTTTGTAGTATTTTTATCTGCTTTTATCATTATTTGCCCGATTATTTTGAATATATCTCCCTTAGACTTATCAATCTCTTCAAGGGCAGTTTTAACTTCATTTAATTCAAGCTGGAAAGTTTGCTTCTGCATCAATAAATTTTGAAATGTTCCCTCTAGAATTTGTAATTCCTGCAATTTTTCAGCAGCCCCTTTATCTATTTCGGTCATTTAACAAACATCCTGCGGGTTTCTTAGAGTTCCAGCAACCAATTTTATCACCATTATTCTGCTTTTATCTTTACAATAGCCCTTCTAGGCTTGTAAAAAATCCTAGAATTACAATGAGGACAGGTAAACCTCTTGTCTAATTTCTTAGAAGAGATTAATTTTCCACACTTGAAACATTTATAGTCAGCCATTTAAAAGACAACAGGGTTTTCTTTTATAAACTTTCCCCTAAAAACAAATTTATTTAATTTTACCATTTTAGTTTATTCTAAATAATAAGCTCCCCCTGAAAAAGTTTTCCCACATTTTTTACAGGCCCATATACCTGCAGATTTTCGTTTAGCTGTAAGTTTATTGCAAAATGGACATTTTTGTTTTTGTTTTTGTTTTGATTCAACAGCAATAAGTTTACGTCTAACATTAGTTCCATATCCGGTCTTGTACCTACCACTTGATTTTACTTTTTTTGTTCTTGCCATATAAAGACAACCAAGGTTTTCTTTATCAAACTTTCCTTTTTATAGACAAAGTTTTCTTTATCAAACTTTCCTTTTACGAGAAAAGGATTATCCTTAGTTATTGTTTAGTTGTTAATATTTGAAAAGGATCGTTTTTAAATTCTTTCTTTTACCTAGCTTTGATATTCCAGCTATAATTCCCGTCATAAGATCAGACAAATATAAATTCGTTTTATTTTTGCTTCTTAATTTCATTTTATAAATATATTTGAAATGGGGTCGCCCGGATTTGAACCGGGGTCACGAAGTCCCAAACCTCGGATACTAGCCAGGCTATACTACGACCCCATAATAAAAGGGGATTAAAGGAATTTATAAAAGTTGTTAATTTACTTTTTCCCTGCCGGTTTAGTAGTTGGTTTAGCCGTTTTAGCAGGAGCTGCTGTTTTTTCAGCAATTTCAGCAACTGGTGCTGGTGCTGTTGCTTTTTCTGCTTTAGCAGCTTCTTCTTCAGCTTTTTCCTGCTGTAGTTTAGCTTCTTGCTTTTTATGCAACTGAGAGAAAAATTCTTGTAATTCTTTTTTCTTTGCTTCAGATGTCTCTGTTTTACCTGCCTTAATTTCTTTATCATATTCTCCGTCGCTAACTTTTCCAGCAAACTCTACAGCAGAGAGGTTTTCAATCATTATTCCCAAGCTAACACAGCTTCCAACAACAGTTTTAACTGCAGCTTTCAAATCTTTTTCCAGCATATCTGGGAGTTTTGTTTTAGCAACTTTTATTACCTGCTCTACAGAAATATTAGCAACTTGTAATTTTTTATGTTCCCCTGTTCCTTTATCAATCCCAGCTTCTTTTTTCAATAACTCCGGTACAGGTGGAGACTTTATTGAAATTGTAAATTGTTTTGTACTTACATCTATATCTAAATCAACTGGAACCTTCATTCCCTTGAAATCTTTTGTAGCATCATTAACTTTAGAAATTACCTGTCCTATGTTTATTCCTAAAGGTCCAAGCTTCTGAGCTAGAGCTGGTCCTGGAGCCATACTTCCACCTTCAACCAATAATCCTACTTTCATTTCATTTCCTCGTCTGAATTTTCTTCTTGTTCGTTTCCTCTTCGGATAACTTTAACATTTTCTATCTTGATAGTAACTGGGATCTGTACAACAGCTCCAAGCAGACTAACTACTACTTCTCCTTTCTGTTTGTCTATTCTTAAAACTTTTGCTTTTTCTTTTTTGAAAGGCTCAGTTAAGATCTCTATAATGTCATCTTGTTCAATACTAACTGTTTCAATATTATGTTCAACCATATTTTTTACTTCTTCATAAGAAATAGTTTTTCCAATTATTCCTTTAACATAAGGCAGTCCAAAACAAGCTTCTTCTGCACTTTCACGATCTTCACTTTCTAGAATTATATATCCTCTAAGTCCTTTTGGCTTTGCAATTGCATAAATGTTAATGCCTTTTCTTAGTATAGTGCTTGCTATAACATCTAATGCTCTTTCTTCTTTGTTTGTTGTTACTTTTACGACGAAAATCATTTTATTTTATTTAACCGTTCTACCGCTACCTCTTAATATTTAAAGAAGCAGTGGTAATATTTAAAATAAGGGGTTTATTAAGTTTTCTATATGTTTATGCAGCAAAAACAACTGCGGCAATAGTTGTTGTCCATAAACCGTCTTTATTCCCTTCAGCAGTCTGAGTTATATTCGTTGTTTTGAATATATGCCCGCTTGCCTTGTATATCTGCTCTCTTTCTTCCCATGCAGTATCTGGGTCAAATTCTATTCCAAGAGTTGTTGCAAGCATTGTGGCTGCTAAATCTTCAGCATAATCTCCTGATTTCTTAGCATTCTCCCCATATCCATGATGTTCTGAAATATATCCGTATTGGTTTTCATTTTTTGGAACTGCAATACCTACTGAAGAAAAAATTAATCTGTTTGGTTCATTTGTTTCGCTACGAGCCATAACACAAAATGTTACCTGTCCAGGACTTAGTAATTTAATTCCTTCCTCTTTAGGAACTATTTTAACTTTTGGAGGAAGTATACTTGAAACATAGACTAAGTTGCATTTTTCTATACCTGCATTTCTTAGTGCTAATTCAAAAGAAGCTAATTTGTCTTTATGGACTCCTACTCCTTTTGTAAAAAATATTTTTTTAGGGATCATTTCAAAAAAAACCGTATTATTGTAGCAATTATAAAACCAACAAGCCCAATGATCAGTATTCCTACAGCTGAAACTTTAGCAATAGTTAAAAATTCTTCTCTCGACGGTTTTCTTAATACTTTCCAAACTCTTACACATTTACTAAAAAATACTTTTGGCGATTCCATACTTTGAATAATTAGAATGTGTTTTTAAAGGTTTTTAATTACCTGAAGAATTCAATTCCAAGCTCATCTGAAAGCTCACCCTGATTTCTTTCTTCTAATGAACGTTTTGGATTGCCGAGTATCTGCTGACTTTTAACTCCAGTAACTATTAACATAACCCTAAGTGTCTTCTCCATGTCTGGAGCAATTTGAGCTCCCCAAATTAATCTTGCTTGATCTCCAAGATGTTTATTGATTTCTTCTATAACTACTTTGGCTTCATCTAAACTCATATCTGGTCCACCGACAATATTAACAAGTGCACCTGAAGCATTTGTAACGTCAACATCGAGCAAAGGATTGTTTAGCGCCTTTTCAACAGCTTCGTAAGATCTGTTTTCTGTATCAGATTCTCCGCTGCCTATAAGAGAAACGCCTCCATTTTGCATGACTGTTCTAACATCTGCAAAATCTAAGTTAACAAGACCTGCTTTTGTAACAAGTTCTGCAATTCCTTTCACAGCATTTGTAAGAATTTCGTCTGCAACTTTAAAAGCTGTTTGCAAAGGCAAGTCTGGAGCAATTTCTAATAGTTTATCATTTGGAATAACTATTAATGTGTCAACAATACTTTCCATTTTTTCCAGACCATTGTTTGCATTTTCCAGCCTTTTAGCCCCTTCTATTGTAAATGGCATTGTAACAATACCTATAACTAAAGCTCCTTGTTTTTTAGCAAGGTCTGCAATTACAGGGGCTGCTCCAGTTCCTGTCCCTCCACCTAAGCCGCATGTAATAAAAACCATATCTGCTCCAGAAATTTTTTGTTTTATTTCATGTTCTGTTTCTTTCGCAGCTTCTTCACCAACGCCAGGGTTACTTCCAGCACCAAGTCCTTTTGTTAATTCTTTACCAATTAATATTTTTTTGTCAGCATTAGCATATAACAGGTCCTGAGCATCTGTATTAACTGCAATCATTTCTCCTCCTTTAATTCCTATTTCATACATTCTAGAAAGAGTGTTATTTCCTCCTCCACCTACTCCTATTACTTTAATCTTAGCTGTTTGCTTTTTAATCAGCTCTTCTAATTCACGATCTATTTCAAGAAGTTCTGAATCAATAATAGAAGACGGATCCCTCACAGGAAAACCTTCTTTTTCATATATTGCGGACATATAACAAAAAGTCTAAGATAATTTATAAGGTTTGTTATAGTCAAGGATAGCTTTAGCTATTTGCTTAAATTTATAAATTAGTATTTCTTGATAAATAAATGGAACTAAAAAATAAGGTGATAGTTATAACTGGGGGAAATACAGGCATAGGAAAAGAGACAGCATATAAATTTGCTGAAGAGAAGTGTAAATTAGTCGTTACATATTATCAGTATAAAAAAGAAGCGCTGGAAGTTAAAAAAAAATGCTATGAATTAGGAGCTAAAGATGTTTATATTACATATCTTAATTTAAGAAAAGAATCAGATATTAAGAGAGTTGTAAAAGAAACTGTTAAAAAATTTGGAAAAATTGATATCTTGGTCAATAATGCAGGCATGCTTATTTGGAAAAGTTTTAAGGGACAAAGTTTTAAGGAAATTAGCGAACAAGTTGAAACTAATTTAATTGGCCCTATAAAAATGACAAATGAAGCTCTTCCAAATATTAAAGAAAAGATAATCAATATTGCCAGCATGGCTGGAATTAAGGGATATGCTGGAGCAACGCCTTATTGCGCAACAAAATTTGGAGTCAGAGGTTTTACTAAGGCTCTTGCACTTGAATTAAATAAGATCAAGGTTTATAGTGTTAATCCTGGAGCAACTTCAACTAGAATGACAAACTTTAAAGGGATACCTCCAAGCAAAGTAGCCCAATTAGTCTGCGATGTAGTTAAGGATAAGTATAAACTAAAATCTGGAAGTGATTTTAACGTAGGAGATTATGTTTAGACAGTTATTTCTTCAATTCAAACTCTAAGTTAATTATTGATTTGAATTTGTTATTAAGTATTGCAATAATTGGAGAAAAGGCTTCTTCAATCTCAAGAAGTATTTTTGTGTCTTTTAGGTCAAATTTAACATCTTTTCTAATGAAATAGTCTGTAATTGCCTGAATTTTTTCATTTATATCGTCTACCTTACGCTTTATTGTAAATTCATAACTAACTATTTTTCCAGATAATGGATTGTTAAAGTCAACTAGCACTCTCCCTCCTGAAACACTTACAATCTTAACAAGCATGTTATCTAAAGCAAGAGTCATGCCTTGTTTAGGAAGTATTTTTTGTTGTGTAAAAACACTTAATGGAATTAACCTGACCAAAGAGCTTTTTCTTTCCTGAAATGCCTCACTAGGAAGCAAATCGACTGAAGAAGTTTTTCCAATTTCTTTTCCATTGAGTGATTTGTCAAGTCCTTTAATAACCATCTCCTGCCCGATACATAAAATAAATGGCTTGTCGTCAATTTTTAGTCCGATTTTCTTAGCTTCTTCTGAAATATTTGTATCAAAAACCTCTCCATTTTTAACTTTTCCTATAAATTCTAATTCAATAAAGTCATTCTTTTTTACTTTTTCCATTGCCATGAAGAAAGAATTAAGGTAAGGTTTATAAATCTATTTTTCTGAAGTTAATTATGGCTTTTAAGATAATTGATGCTACAATGGCAAAGATTGGTACAACAATTATGATTGAAAATGAACCCTGCACTGTAAGAAGTTTTGATGTAAGTAAAACTGGAAAACATGGTCATGCAAAGGTAAGGATTGAAGCTGTTGGAGTTTTTGATGGTAAAAAAAGAGTTATCGTAAGACCAGGGCATGAAAGATTTGAAGTTCCTATGATAGATAAAAGGAAAGCTCAGGTTCTATCTATCAATGGCAATCATGCAAGTGTGATGGACCTTGAAAGTTTTGAAACTTTAGATCTGATTATACCAGATGAAGACGAACTGAAGTCTGAAATAAAAGAAGAGTCTTATGTAGAGTACTGGGAAGTTGAAGGTAAAAAAGCGATAAAGAGGTTGGTATAAAATGGCAAAATTACAAGCAGCTCAAAATAGACTTTATAAAAACTTATTTTTATGCAAGAATTGCGGAGCCAAAATTAAGGTTGACCCAAAAAAAATACTTGAAGGAAAAATTAAGTGCAGAAGATGTAAAAAAAAGAAGTTTAGGGCTCACAAGAAAAAATAAGATGGGATTTTTAACAGGATTTGTATTCTATGATTTGGCATTACTAGTTATTTTCATAATTTTAAGTATTTATTTTTTGCATAAAAACAGAGCTAGTTTAGAGAAACAGGGCATTATGTACCTGTACAAAGCAAAATGGGGAATAAAATTAATACATTATGTTGGAAAGAAGTATAAAAAAACACTTGGAATTTTCAGTTATGTCTCAGTAATTGTTGGCTATGCTTTGATGATATGTATGATTTTTCTTTTTGCACAGGCTATTTATGTTTACGTCCGCTTTCCACAAGTAACAGAAATTGTTAAAGCTCCCCCTATTGTACCTGTTATTCCTTACTTTACAAATATATTTGGGTTAGAAAGCTTTTTCCCTACATTTTATTTCACCTATTTTATAATTGCTGTTTCATTTGTAGCAATAGTTCACGAGTTCTCACACGGAATATTTGCAAGTTATAACAAAATAAAAATCAAAACTACAGGCCTTGCATTTCTCGGGCCTATTCTTGGCGCTTTTGTAGAGCCTGACGAGAAAAAAATGGAGAAGAAATCTATTTTCAGCCAGTTAAGCATTTTATCTGCAGGAGTGCTAGCAAACCTGATATCTGCAGGAATATTTTATTTGATTTTAGCTTTATTTTTTATTAACTTTTTCACACCAGCAGGAGTTTATTTTACAGGCTATGCCTCTGGGGTTGTAAACTCATCTGTAATTACAAGCATAGACGGTATACCTATACAAGGTTTGGATAATGAATCTGTTCTTGCAATGATTGAAGAAAACAATATTGGAGATGAACAAATCGGAAGTTTTAATCTTACTGAAGTAGCAATTGGCAATCAAAGCGCATTAATTCCCGTTAAGAACCTAAAAGTTATTTTTTCTGATAACCAAAGGGCAGTAGTCTTGCTAAATTCTCCTGCAATTAAATCAGGATTTCCAAATGTTGACCCCATACATAAAGCAGCAATTGTCGAGATAAACGAAGTAAAGATAAAAAGCTACCAGCAGTTAAGCAATGAAATTTTAAAGCATTCTCCTGGAGAAAATATCAGCCTTAAAGTAAAGTACAACAAAGAAGAAAAGATTTATAATTTAACCCTAGAAGAACATCCTAATAATCCGAAGATAGGGTATATTGGCATAACATCTCAAACAACGAGCAATGGGTTTACTGGTAGGATACTGAGCAAAATAAATTTTTATAAGGATCCTTATGTAAATTACGAGCCTGTAGGTTATTCAACTTTAGTTATATTAATACATGACTTCTTATGGTGGATAGCTTTAATCAACTTACTTGTTGCTTTATTCAATATGCTGCCATTAGGAATTTTAGACGGGGGAAGATTTTTTTATCTCACTATTCTTTCAATAACAAAATCTGATAAAGTTGCAAAGATAATTTCTTCTGCAGCAACTTACATTATTTTATCATTATTAGCGCTTATAATGTTGATTTGGTTCTTTCAGGTTTTTGTACTTTAATTTCTCGTCGGTAAAATTTTATTAGAAATAAAGAAAAATTGTGAAATTCCAAAAAAATAGAAAGGTATATAAATGATTTTTCATTATTTTAATTAATAAAAGTAAAGAAAAGAGGTAATAACACATGGCAAAGAAAAAAGCTGCAAAGAAGAAAAAAAGAAGATAATTTTTCTTTTATAAAAATTTCTTTATTTTTTTAAATGATTTGATCTATTTCTTTTTTATTTTTATTTACAAATAAACAATTCCGTCTTTTGTCAATGCGACAAATCGAATTCCTACAGGTTCAGACAATAGTGCAGATATTAAGGCCATGTGCTCTTTACCATCACCAGAAGCTATACTTAATGCTACTTCAGTTCCATTAATTTTTCCCTTTAGCTTGCTTGATATCTCTTTTTTTAATTCAACTAACTTTTTATCCAAGTCTACTTTAATAAATTCAAATTTTATTTCTGAAGTAAACTCTTTTGCAAACTCTCCGCCAATTAAAATTGTTTTATCCCATTCACCATGCTTCATCAATCCAGAAACTTGCCCCCATGTTCCTTTTCCAGAACTTAATAATGCCACTAATTCCATAACAGATGTAAAAAGAGTAGATTTATAAGTTTTTATTTCATTTTTTATATATGCCAAAAGACAGTGCAATTAATGAAATAACTCTAAGAAAGTATGAAAAACCTTATTCTACAGACAAAAGGCAACTTATAAAAAAAATTTGTTTGTCACTTGGACTACTACAGCCGGGAGATGGCAGAGATATAATTGTCGATATTTTGCTTGTACTTGTAGAAGAACAAAAAAACAAAAATAAGCTTGATTCTGAGGAGATAAGAAAGAGAGTTGGGGAAATAAGAAAGGAACATAATCTTGAGTTAAAAGGACTAGCTGAGAGCAACATAAGACGGCAGCTAAAAAGACTCAGGGATTTGATGATAATTGAGAAGAATAATAATTTGTATCATCTAAGTGAGTTTGAATCCTTACAAGAAATTTTTGACAATAAAATTCAGAAGTTTATAATTGACCCGAGTATTCAAAGGGTAAGAGAGTATCTTAATGAGCTGGAGAAATGAATGGTTGGAGGTGATTAATTTATCTTCTTCTTAAATTTTTCTTTAATTAAAGGCATTGTTCTTGTTAGTATAATTACAATAACTAACAAAATAAAAACTGTAAAGACTGGGTAAGATAAATCTATCGGATAATCTACTTCCATAAAAGACATAGTTAAGAATACTAACCCTAAAATAACAATCCACCATAATATTCTTTCAACTCTTGTAATCATAATAATTGCTATATCTATGTAATTTTAAACTTTTCTTACTAGGTAATTTATGCACCAAAGAAAACTCATAAAAACATTTATAAACCGCTTCAGTTAATTAAAATCACCAAACTACATCGCTTTAATCCATGTTCTGGATTGTTAGCGCATAGGTAGTAGGTATTTAAAATGGAAATGTTAAAATTAGAACAGGCTGTAGAACTCCTAAGAAAAGATAAGGAGAGAAAATTTAATCAAAGTATTGACTTAATTGTTAATCTTAGAAAATTTGACTTGAAAAAAACGCAAATTAATACTTTTGTTAGCATTCCACATAAGATAAAAGATAAAAAAGTTTGTGGATTTATAGAATCAAAAAGCTCTATTATTAATACAATCCAAAAATCACAATTTCCGATTTATAAAGATAAAAAGAAAGTAAAAAAACTTGTTAAGGAATATGATTTCTTTATAGCTTCAGCACCTAACATGCCCTTAGTAGCCACAACTTTTGGTAGAGTTTTAGGGCCAGCTGGAAAAATGCCTTCTCCAAAATTAGGAATTTTAGTTGATGATAGTGAAAAAAATGTGAAAGAGTTAGTTGAAAGAATAAATAAAACAATAAGGGTACAGACAAAAGAGCCTTCTATTAAGGTTTCAATTGGAAAATTAAGCATGAAAGATAGTGAGTTAATAGAAAATGCTACTCAGGTTTATAACTCTATTTTAAACGAACTTCCAAACAATAAAGATAACATTAAGTCAGTGATGATAAAAAGCACAATGAGCAAATCTTTGAGAGTTGAAATGTAAAATGGCACAAACAAAAACACATGTTTCAAAAGAAAAGCTAAGAACAGTGAAAGAGTTAGTTGAGCTCATAGAGTCCAATAATACCATAATGCTAGCTTCTATTAAAAGTCTTCCTTTGAAACAGTTTCAGAAAATAAAAAAACAATTATCTCAGGAAGTAGCAATAAAAGTTGTTAAAAAAAGAATATTCAAGAAATCTTTAGATTCTTCAAAAAAAACAAATGTAAAAGACCTTGCCAATTTTATTAAAGAGGATTGTGCAGTTTTGATTTCCAATATGGATGCATTTGAACTTTCTTATAAATTAAGTGAAAGTAAATCTCCTGTAAAGGCAAAGGCTGGACAAATTTCTCCTATTGACATTGAAGTTGAGACTGGACAGACTGATCTTCCTGCAGGACCTGCAGTTAGTGAGCTTGGGGGGTTAGGAATTACAGTTAAGGTTACTCAAGGTAAAATAGAAATTGTATCTCCAAGAGTAATAGTTAAAGAAGGTAAAAAAATAAGTGAAGAAGCTGCAAGTGTTATGGGTAAACTTAACATTCTTCCATTTTCAGTTGGATTCATCCCTTTGGTGGCTTATGATTCAAAATCTGCGAAGATATATGAAAGCATCAAAGTAGATAAAGAAGGAACAATAGAAAGTTTACAGGAAAGTGCAAGAAAGGCGTTGGCATTTGCTGTAAGCATTGCATTCACAACAAAAGACAGTTTGAAATTTTTACTAGCTAAAGCAGCAAGCCATGAAAAAGCTATAAACGATTTAATTAATAAAAATTATTCTCAAGAAAATAAATCTGTGGGAGAAGAAAAATAATGGAATACATATATGCGGCTCTTTTGTTGCATAAACTAGGCAAACCAGTTGATGAAGCACATTTAAAAAAAGTTGTTTCAGCATCTGGAGCTGAAGTTGATGAAAGCAAGGTTAAGGCGCTTGTAGCTAGTTTACATGGCGTAGATATAGACAAAGAACTTGAAAATGCAGTTCTTGTTGCATCAAGCGGAGCACCTAGTGGAAAGGCAACTGAAGAGAAAAAGGAAGAAAAGAAAGAAGAAAAGGCAGAAGCTGCTGCTGAAGGACTCAGTTCATTATTCGGATAAAATTATTTAAAATAAGAACTGAGTCTTCTTCTATCTTAGCTAAGTCTCTTTGATATAATCTCCTTTGGAGACTTAACATAACATTAATGTTTAAAAATAATACTTCTATCTAATTATTAAGCTGACATCGCATAGCCGAATAAATTCGATAGTTTATTTTATAAACTGATACGATGTCTGTGTAAGTAATGCCGACATCGCATAGTGGTATTGCAACTGGCTTGAGACCAGTGCCCTTCGGGGCCCCCCGGTTCGATTCCGGGTGTCGGCGTTAACAACTTTTCTTTAGAAAAGAAAAGTTCTTAGAGTCAAAAGAAACTAATAGTGCTCAAAAGAAACTAGATAAAAATTGAAATTGTATCGTTAACCTATTCTTTTTTTTGTTTAGATGCATTGTGCTCAAAATAAATCTCAAATAAAGTAGCAAGATATGCAACCACTAAAGGCCCAACAATAACTCCAAAAATTCCAAAAACTAATAATCCTCCAACCATTCCGATAAGAGTGAATGAGGTTGGAAGCTGAGACTGCCTTGACACAAAAATTGGATGGGTTATGTTGTCAAAAAAGGATACAAATAATCCGTTATACAATAGGAGCAGTATAGCAGGTAAAGTTTGTCCTGAAATAAACAATCCTGCAACAACAGGTATCCAAACAATCCATGGCCCAACAATAGGTATCACTCCTGCAAGTATTGCAATAAACGTAAGAAGAGTTGAGTTTGGCACTCCTGCAATATAAAAGCTTATTCCAGACAACAGCCCCGTGATAATTCCTATGATTATTCTTCCATATATAACTGAGAATGTAACATCTTTTGATTTTTTAATAAATCTAGCTGTTAAACTTTTATTAAATGGCAATGTATCTTCCAAGACTTTTATTAATTTGCTTCCGTCGCGTAACCCGTAAAAAAAGACCAGTGCAACAACAGCAAGTTTTAGTAATAAATTGGGAAGATCAATGACAAACGCGGTAAATCTTTCTAAGGTTGTTTGAGTTGTAGTTGAAACAAATGTGCTGTAAGCTGCTGCAAAATTTGCAGTTATTTGGTCAGAAGTAAATAATATTGGTATTGCTTTTTTCAGAACACCAACTGCATCCATGCCAATAACCATATTATAAGTGTTAAATATCTGGGTAACTAAAATTGGTACAACAAACCAAATAAACAGTCCGAGCAAAGCAACTACTATTAAAGAGGTTATACATGCTGAAATTGTTCCGTTTTTAATAAGTTTAATAAGTCTTTTATCTATTGGATTAAAAATATAAGCAAGTATTAATCCAAGTATTATTGAAAAAAAGATAGGCTTAATTATTAAAAATGTGAAAACAATTAATATACTTATAAGTCCCATTGCAATAAGTTGTTTGATTGATTCTTCGTTAAGTGGCATACAAAGAGATATATTTTATAATATATAAACATTTTCTGCCGGTAAATTCCAGTTAAGTTAAGGCAATGAAAAACTTTATAAGTTAATAATAAAATGTAATAAGATGGATTCGTTTATAAAAAAGATATTCGATAAAAAAGAAGATAATTTTGTTCATATCCAATTACAAAAATTTAGCAAGGGCTTATTTAAAAATAAAGCCCTGATTAAAGCTTCTAAATCTGGTTCAAATTATTCAATCAATACAACTGCAGAATATGCAAATGAACTTGTAAGAAGTGTAGCAGAATTGCTTGATGATGGACAAAAAGTCAAAACAATAGGAATAATAGTTTCTACAAGGGATCTATCAAATGAACTTTCTTTTAAAAATAAGAAACAGTTTATGGGAATAAAGCAATATGTAATTGATTCTGAAATGACTAAAAAACAAATAATTGAAATATGTGACAAATTTCCTGCATCATTTATTGGTTTATCATTTTCAGTAAATGGAACAGAACTTAAGATAAAGCCTAAAGCTCCAAAATCAGCTAAACCAAGTACAAAGGAAGATGGAAAGTTCAAAGTTGACTTTTGCAAGATAAAAACTGGTAATGAAAAATTGGTCAGAAGCTTATTGTTTGATGTTTCTGAATTCAAAAAAGTAGAAATATTTCATGATTTTGAAATTACAGGGTTAGACATACCTAAAAATGAGTCAGATCCTTTGAAAATGAGAGAAAATACAGTAAGAAATGGTAAGTTAGTAAGAAAATTAGTTGTAGACGGCAAAAATATTGAAAAAGTTGTTGAATTCTCTGCGTAAGATAAAAACAAGGGAGTGTCGCAGATTAGGGAGTTATCATCATTTTCTCCTCTCCTGTCACATTGCGGGAGTTTTTTAATTTAATTGCATTTAATAGCATAGTTTCCCAAGCATTTCCATTTATTCCTATTCCACATTTATCAGCAGGAGTTAAGTTTTCTCTTGCGTTTTTTCTAACAAAGTTATGAAATACCTTAAACCCGTCTTGATATTCTTGAACTTTTGTAACTCCTCGCCTTACTTTGTGAAACTCTTTTTGATGTGAGTGATGGCTTTCTATTGCGTTGTTGTTTACAGCTTTTCTCTGTCCTTTGATTGAAGTAAACTTGACCTTTCTTTCATTGCCCCAATTTCTAAAAGTTTTTCTACATCCATCTTCATAACCTTTGTAACCATCAACGATTATCTGAAAAGGTATTTTTCCGTTTTGTTTGTATGCTTCTGTAAAAACTTTCTGTGCGTCTTTGCTACTTCGGCTTCTGCCAGAATTTATAGAGGCAAGTAAAAATTTAGTTTTATTATCCATTACATTCCAAACATAATCATAATTTCCAGTAAGATTACCTTTTTCTTTTCCTCTCTTGCTTAAAACCAAAGTTTCATCAGCGTTCCAAACCCCAGAAGTTTTAGGAGTTAGAGTTTTGCTATATTTTTCCATAACTTCTGTAAATCTTAAAACCCATCTTCTTATTGTTTCGTGATGTAATTTTAATCCATAGAATTGATTAAATTGGTCTGCAATATCCCTATAAGATAATCCTTTGTAATAGCAATCCATAGCCAAACAAACAAGTTTAGCATTTCCTTTAATGTATTTAATTGGTTCTAAAACAAATCTCTTTTTACAATCCTTACAGCTAAATCTTTGTTTATCGCTTGTTTTATCGTGCCTTACTCCTCTTTTGATTAAATTTTGAGATTGGCAGTAGGGACAGCAGTTTTCAGTTGGTTTTTCTAAAATTAATTCTATTTCTTGTTTTATTGGTGTAGCTTCAATTTCATAATGATTTTTTAGTTTTTCAAATATTAGAATAGCTTTGATATGTTTGCAGTATAATCCTTTTCCCTTACATCTTAATTCAAAATCCTTACAATTACAAGAATAACTATCAAAATGAGTAACTTGATATTTTTTATTGCTATCAAATTGAGAAGGAACTAAGTAAGTATTCTCATCTAAACATTCTGGTTTAGAGTTTTCTAATATCTGTCTTGCTCTTTGCTCTCTCTTATCTGAAAGTTGTTTTATTGTTTGTGTTATCATTTTTTTTATTTCCTTATTTATCTATATACTATTTAGGTATATAGAGTATTTAAATATTATTGTAGTAGACTATACTATTTAGGTATACCCTTTTTTATATATGTTTAATCCTGTATATAACAAAAGGTTTATATAGTAGTGTCACTTTAAAATACTGAGGTTAATTATATAAACATGGCAGAACGCAGTATTAGTATGAAAAAAGAGGAATTTGGAGTAAATGTTCTTATAGTGGGTCATAGATGTTGGCGTTGTAAACACGCTTGGGTTCCTCGTGATATAGGAGAAATACCTGAAATTTGTCCTAAATGTAAAAGTCCATATTGGAAAAAACCTAAGACTTTATTTAAAAAAGGAGAGAAGAAAAATGGAAAAAAATAATCATCTTAATACTATCCTTGAAAAAAGTAAGAAACATTTGATATTAGAATTTGGAGAAGCGGAAGCTCAAGAATTTATAAAAGAAGTTAAATTAAAAATAAATTCTAAAGAAACTAAGGAGATTATCCAGCAGTTTAATGAAATATATGTAAAAAAAATAAAACAGAAATATCAAAAAGAAACAAGCCCAGAATATGATAAAAAATTATTTAGCTTCATAAAAAAAGATAATAAGAAAATAAAAATAGTTTGGGGGGATTGTTATGAAAACTTAAAAAAGTTACCTTCTGAAAGTGTGCATTTAATGGTTACTTCTCCACCTTACTATAATGCAAGAGAATACTCTCAATATGGAGATTTAAATAAATATCTTGATGATATGAAAAAAATAATTTCTGAATGTTATAGAGTTTTAGACAATCATCATGTATTTGTTTTTAATGTTGGAGATATATTTGATAATGATAATATTACTACTAAATCAGTTTGGGGAGATAGAAGATTACCTCTTGGTGCTTACTTCATAAAAATATTTGAAGAAGTGGGTTTTACTTTTGTAGATGATTTTATCTGGGATAAAGGAGAAGTCCAAAGCGAAAGACATAAAAATGGAAATAATCCTTATCCATTTTATCAATATCCTATGAATTGCTATGAACATATTTTAATATTTCATAAGCATAGATTAGATAATACTCATTTTCCTTGTCCTGTTTGTGGAACATTACAAGTAAATAGCAACACCCAATCAGAAATAGGTTTAATGTCTTGGGAATGTAAAAATTTAGAATGTTTTGAAAGAAGTGCAAGTGATAGAGGCAAAAGATTTTCATTAAAAACAAATATGACACAAAGCCCATTAATTAGGGAAGGAAACGAAGTTCCACATGATTTAATTAAAAAGTGGAGAAGGGATATAATTAAATTTTCTCCTGTAATAAAAATAAATAGTAAGGGAGAAAATAAATTAGGACATACTGCACCATTCCCAGAGGATATACCTGAAATAGCAGTTTGGTTTTATTCATATAAAGGAGATATAGTTTTAGACCCTTTTGCAGGGAGTTTTACAACTGCAATAGTTTCTAATAAATTAGGTAGAATAGGGGTAGGTATGGAATTAAGAAAAGATTTATTTGAAAATGCAATAAAGGATAATCTTAATAAAAAAGAACAGGATTTTGAGGAATTTAATTAATTATTCTAAGGTTTTAAAGTTATTTTCAAATTTTTTCCATTTTCCATAATCTTTAGAACTGAAATGTTGTCTATCTTGGTCTTTTAAAAAAGATGTTCCTTTCATTGAATTACCCATAGTTTTAATAAAATCTTGAACAGACATAACTAAAAAATTAGGTTTATCATTATCATCTATTAAACACCAAATAAAGAAATGGTCTTTAGATAATATCATATCTCTTGGTTTATGGTCTGTTGCATAGGTATTTTTTGATTTTTCTCCAATATATTCTACTCTTGAAGATTTTACTTGTATTGACCTAAATTTAGTTTTATATTCTTTAGAACCACAATCACAATAATAATTAATTAACTTTACTTCTCCGCCACACTTATCACAAGTAGGAATAAGAGTAAAATTATCTACTCCTTTATTGTCACATTTTTTACAATTTGTGCTACTTCCTTCTGTTTTTGTTTTACACTTATTACATATTTTTATAGGTTTAATATTTCTCTTTTCAGTTTTAGAAAAGTCTTTATGGCATTTATCACAAATTAAAGAAGGTGTCATAGCCCAATTCTTACCACATTTAGCACAAGCATATTTATGTGCAATAATATCAATATATTCGTCATACATAGGACTATACACATTCCAACCATGTTTAGATAATTCAAAAGAAACCAAAAACTCACCATATCTTGAAAAGTGTTTTACATTCAAATCCGAAGTGGTTTTATATTGTCCTTCTTGAGTTTCTTCTGAATCTTCATTTTCTATATTATCTCCCACTAATCCCTTTTCCATGAATTTACAACAGAAATCTAATATAAAAACTTTCCTAAGTCCCTCATGCGACACTAAGTTTCAAGTCCCTAAATTGCGACAAGACCTAAAAACAATATCTTTATAAACACTCTTTTTTTGGATTAATTAATCCGTAAGAAGCCTAAAATGGTAATACTCCGCAAAAAAGTAGACTATGGCAAAGCTATCAAGACCGAGAAGAGGAAGTTTGCAGTATTGGCCCCGAAAACGGGCTAAAAAACTGATTCCTAGTGTTAACTGGACAATTATTTCTTCAAAGAATTCTGATAAACAAATTTTAGGTTTTATAGGTTATAAGGTTGGCATGGCCAGTGCTTATGTTAAAGACAACACAGCTGATTCTATGACTAAAAGTAAAAGAATTAGCATTCCTGTTACGATCATTGAATGCCCTAAACTAAAAATACTTTCTACAAGATTTTACAAAAATGGGCAGGTTATTGGTGAAGTTGTAAATAAAAACTTAAACAAAGAGCTTGTGAGGAAAATAAAGATTCCAAAAAAGATATCTAAAAAAATTGAAGATTACAAAGATTATGATGATATAAGAATTGTTGTTTATACTGACCTTAAGAATTTCATCAAAAAAAATCCTGATATACTTGAAGTGAGCCTTGGAGGGAGTTTAGAAAATAAATTATCTTTTGTTAAAGAGCATATTGACAAAACAATAAGCGTTTCGGAGGCACTTCAACAGGGACAGTTAATTGATGTTAAAGCAGTTACAAAAGGTAAGGGGTTACAGGGACCTGTCAAAAGATTTGGAGCAGGATTAAGACAGCACAAGGCTGAAAAGGGAGTTAGAAAAATAGGGTCTATTGGACCATGGCATCCTTCAAGGGTTAGTTTTAGAGTTCCAATGGCTGGACAGATGGGATTTTTTAATAGAATACAATATAATAATAAAATTGTTTTTGTGAGCAATACTTTTGATAATAACATCAATCCTTCTGGAGGATTTAATCATTTTGGTAACATACAGGGTGATTATATTCTTGTTACGGGAAGTGTGCAGGGACCTGCAAAAAGACAGCTTGTTATAACCCATCCATTAAGAGCAACAAAAAAACAATCTAAAAAAAATTACGAGTTTATTGAACTAAGATGAAAATGAAAAGAACATTGCCTCACCAAAATCCATTAGAACATGCGAATGTATATTTGAATAAAGCTGAAGAATTATTAATCGGATACTCTAGCAATCATAATATTCCTAGAATCATAAAAAATCAATATAAAATTTTAAGAGAACTTGCAGAAAGTTTTGGTGCAGAAGTTTCTGGATTACCAGAAAGATTAGATATGTTAGACAGGACTGAAGAGTTTGTAGCTGAATATAGAGAACCTGCTATTGAAATGGTTGAAGAAACTCGTGAGAGATTATTTGATCCAAAAATACCAAGTTCATGGGAGGACTTACCGGATAAGTATTCTATAAGATGAAATCACAAATAATATCAATAGAGGGTAAAAAGATAAAAGATATAGAACTTCCAAAAGTTTTTTCCAGCAAAATAAGGGAAGATATCTTAAAAAAAACATTTGAGTCTGAACAAATAGCTCATCCATACGGACCTTCATTCGTTGCTGGAAGACAACACTCTGCATCTGGAATAATCAGGCACATAAGACATAAATGGAAATCAGGTTATGGAAGAGGAATGTCTAGGATACCTAGAAAAATACATTGGAGAAGAGGTACACAATTCTACTGGATAGGTGCAGAAGTTTCTGGAACTAGGGGTGGTAGAAGAGCTCATGGGCCAAGACCTGAAGGAACAGTGCAAATAAGAAAAATAAACAAGAAAGAAAGAAAACTTGCAATATTTTCGGCTATAGCAGCGACAGCTTCTTCAGACAAAGTAATTGGAAGATATAACAGGATTGATGAGATTAAGGAAGTTGCACTACCTGTAATTGTAGAGTCAAAAATATCAGAGTTAAAAACAAAGGAATTAATTAACGCTCTTGACAAAATACTTGGCAAGTTAAGTATACAAAAGGAAAAAAATTATCGCTCTGGTAAGGGCAAGTTAAGAAATAGAAAGTACAAGAATTCAAGAGGCCTAATTATTATAACTGGAAATGATGAAAAAATCAAGACAGATATGATAGAAAGTGTAAGGGTAAAGGGCCTAATGGTGAGTGATTTATACCCTAGTGGAAGAATAGCTGTTTATACTGAAAAGGCAATTAAAGACTTAGAGAATATAGATAAAGTTAATGCAGGAGTAAAGGAAAAATGATAAGAAAACCAATAACAACTGAAAAGGCAATAAGGCTTATAGAAGCAGAGAATACTATTTTGTTTGAAGTGGATACAAGAAAAACAAAAGATGAAATAAAAAAATCTGTTGAAAAAATATTTAATGTTAAAGTTGAAAGTGTAAACACCTCTAACAGAGGTTCAAAAAAAATAGCATATGTTAAACTCGATAAAAAAAATCATGCAATAGATGTTGCAACTAAGCTTGGGATGATATAGAATGGGTAAAAGAATAATAAGTCAGGCAAGAGGGCATGGAAGCCTAACATATAGAGTCAGAAGTAAAGCATTTATATATGAAATAAAATACCCTCTGCAGTCTTTTAGTGGTGAAGGAGAAATTGTTAAGTTTATTCATTCCGGAGGACATTCAGCTCCTTTAGCAAAAATAAAACTGGGAGAGATTATATTCTTTAATCCTTCTGCAAATGGGATGTATGAAGGACAAAAAATATCTATTGGAAAAGATAATGGTATGGGCAGCATTGTAAAATTAAAAGATATTCCTACTAAAGCAACAGTTTATAATATTGAAGCAAATCCTGGAGATGGTGGTAAATTTATAAGAAGCGCCGGGTCTTTCGCAACTATTACTAAAAAAAGTAAAAATGACGTAATTATCCTTATGCCTTCAAAAAGGGAGAAAGTATTTAGTGGAGATTGCAGGGCAAGCATAGGAGTAATTGCTGGAAATGGAAGAAAGGATAAGCCTGTAATGAAAGCAGGAAGAATGTTTTATATTAAAAAGGCAAAAAACAAGTTATGGCCTAGAACATCTGCAGTTAAAATGAATGTAATTGACCATCCATTCGGATCTGGAAGAGGAAAGAATTTAACTCATGGAAACCTTGGAAAAATTCCTAAGAGGAATGCTCCTCCTGGAGCCAGAGTAGGTTCTATAAGAGCAAGAAGAACTGGAAAGAGGAAAGCTAATTAAAATGGCAGAAGAAAATATTGACGTTCAGAGAAAGAGAGAATTTTTGTATAGAGGTAAAACTATTGTAGACCTTCAAAAAATGGATATAAGAGAATTTTCTAAGCTGCTCCCTTCTAGGGAAAGGAGAACAGTTTTGAGAAATAGTGATAATATTGAAAAATTTCTCACTAAATGCAGAAAAAGGAATGACAAAAAGAAACCAATAAAAACACACGATAGGGAATTGGTTATTGTTCCTGAAATGGTTGGTTTAAGTATAGGAGTGCATAACGGAAAATCATTTGTTAAAATAGACGTTATTCCTGAAATGATAGGCCATAGATTGGGAGAATTTGCCCTAACAAGAGGAATTGTTAAGCATGGAGCTGCAGGTATTGGAGCAACAAGATCGAGCGCTTCAAGGAGTGTAAAATAAATGGCAGATGAACAATTGAACCAAGTTAAAATACAAAAAACAAATATTGTACATGGAAATAAGCAACCTATAGCTGTAGATGTACATCGTACAAAACATGATAAAAATGAAAAAATCTCTGAAAAAGAAGCTGGTATGGGAGAAACAAATACTGAAGCTAAGAAAGATGAAAAACGAAAACAAACAAAAGCTCCACAAAGAACAGAGGCAAGTGTTTATGGAAGAAGCTTAAAAATATCTTTAAAGCAGAGTAAAGCAGTTGGCAAATTCATAAAAAACAAAAAAATTGAAGATGCAATTAAAGACTTAAATCAAGTTTTGCTAAAGAAAAGGGCTGTTCCAATGTCAGGAGAAATAGCCCATAGAAGAGGAAACATTATGTCTGGAAAATATCCTATTAATACTTCTAACGAGTTCATAAGGCTATTAAAGACTTTAAGTTCTAACAGTACAATGCATGGATTGGATTTGGATAAAACAATAATTTATGAAGTTATACCAAACAAAGCTCCTGATCAGTTGCATAGATTCGGGTCAAGAAAATTCAAGAGAACCCATATCACAATAAAAGCAAAGGAGTTAAAGAAATAATATGGAAGAGAAAAAATTTGTTAAATTTAAGAAAGATGAATTTGAAATAAGGGAATTTGTAAAAAAGTATTTGGGAAAGGGGAAGGTAAGTAAAGTAAATATAGAATATACTCCTGTCGGGGAAAAGATAGTTATACTTACAAGCAGGCCAGGATTGATTATCGGAAGAGGTGGAGAAAAAATAACCCACCTTACTGAAGTTCTTAAAAAGAAATTCAAATTTGAAAACCCGCACATTGAAATTAATGAAATACTCAACCCTTATCTAGACTCTCAAAGTGTTGCTGATGAAATCGCACTTAGTATTGAGAATAAGGGTTCGTTAAAATTTAAAATTGTTGCATATAGAATGTTAAAGCAAATAGTAGATGCTGGAGCTAAGGGAGTTGAAATAAAGCTGGCTGGAAAATTGCCAAGTGCAAGAGCTAAAACTTGGAGATTTAAAAAGGGTTTCCTGAAAAAAGTGGGGGATAGCTCTAAAGTGGTTGATAGAGCAGAAGCCATTGCAAGTACAAAAACAGGGGCTATAGGAATTAGTGTCAGCATATTACATCCAGATGCAAAAATCCATGATCAAATTTCAACAAGGAGAAATGTAAATGAAAAGATTTAAAGAACTATCAAAACTTGGGAAAAATGATATTAACAAGAAAAAAATGGAAATTGAAATGGAAATTATAAAGGCAAGAGTAACTGCAAGCAAGGGCGGAAAAGTTAAAATAAAAGAATTAAAGAAAACTCTTGCAAATTTGAAAACACTCAACAAACAAAACAATGGAGATAGATCCAAAAACAGGGTTGCCAGTTGAGGCTATAGCGTGGGAAGACCTCTCACGAGGCGAACAGAGAATCCAAGTAACAACAGCCAAAAAAAAGTTTGGCAAAAGTGTTACAATAGTGTCGGGATTTGACAGAGGAACTGACCTCAAAAGAATAGCTAAGGAGCTTAAGGAAGAGCTTGGTTGTGGAGGGACAGTAAGAGACGACTCGATAGAGTTGCAGGGAGATCACACAAGAAAGATCAAACCAATCCTTGCGAGACTTGGGTTTTCAGAAAGCACAATCAGCAACTAAAACCCCAAAATAAAATGGAAAAGAAAAATAAGAAGACAGACTTGAAAGTCAGAAATAGAGTAGTTGGAACCCGTGGAAGAAAATTTGAAGGACATGTGATAAGAAAGTTCGATAAAAGGGTAACAATTCAGCTTGAGAGAGTAAAATACATCAGAAAATATGAAAGATATGCTAAATATCAAACTAAAGTACATGCTTACTTACCTGAAAACATGAAAGAACAAATCCAGATAGGAGATTATATACAAGTAATGGAAACAAGACCTTTAAGCAAGATTATACATCATCTCGTAGTAAAGAAAATAAGGGACGCTGATATTAAGGCGCAGGCTATAGAGAAACTTAAGGAGCAAACAAAAAAATGACCTCGGGAAAAATAAATGGTTTATATGTTGAATTAGAAAACGTAACAAAAGAGTGTGGCGGTTTAGATAATGAGCCATCAAGAGAAATAGTAAGGCAGATAGAAGAAGAAATTGGGTTAAATACAAGAAGAATACATGAGGGTATAGCAAAGGTGCATGGACCTTATAGTGACTTTGAAAAGTTAATGGAAGAATATGAAAGGCGTATGATGGAATGTGATGTTGGTGGGGCAATTAATGTTATAAACAAGTACAGAAATCAGGTTTTAGAAAATGGAGCATTACATTATTTACCAGTATTTACATCTTTAGACAAACATTCATTTAACACCTCATTACAATTATCAGGGTATGGAGTTCATGATGCATATAAAATAACTGTGGGGTTTTTCGGATGAAAGCAATAAGCGCAAGAGCAACCAGAGGATTGAATATTGGCAGTGAGGTAGTGGCTACAGACAATAGCGGAGCAAGAATTGTAAGAATTGTTGGTGTAAAAAGAGGAAAAACAGTTAAGAAAAGACAGCAGTATGCAAAGATATCTGACTTGGTTAAAGTTTCTGTAAGAAAAGGAAAGCCAGAAATGAAAGGGGAAGTTTTTGATGCTGTAGTTGTTAGAGCAAGGAAACCTTGGAGAAGGAAAAATGGAGAAAGAATTGCATTCAGTGATAATGCTGTAGCTTTATTAAAAGATGAAAAAGGAAATCCAAAAGGAACTCAGATAAAGGGACCTATTGCAAGAGAAGTACTTGAAAGATGGGTAAGTGTAGCTAAAATTGCGAGGATAGTGGTTTAAAATGAATAAAAAATTTTCACAACATTGGAAGGCAAGCAAGCAAATAAGGAAACAAAGAAAATATTTAGCTAATGCTCCATTGCATACAAAAAATAAATTTGTTTCAAGCAATTTGAGCAAATCTTTAAGAAAAAGCTACGGAATTAGAAGTTTGCCATTAAGAAAAAATGACGAAGTTAAAATTCTTAGAGGAAAGTTTGATGGAAAAAGCGGTAAAATTAATAGTGTTGATTTAAAGAAAACAAGGGTGACAATAGAAGGAATTCAAAATAAGAAGAAAGACGGAACTAAAATTAATGTTTATTTTCATCCATCTAATTTGCAGATAATAAATATTGGATCTGAGGATAAAAAAAGAATTAAAAGACTTGGTAAAAAGGGAAAGGTAGAGAATAAGGAATCAAAAACTGAAGAAAAGAAATCAGGAGGCAATGAATAAAAATGCATCTGAAAAGACCAGAGACAAGCAAGATATGGCCAATATCCAGGAAAGGTACAAAATATTTAGTTGTACCAAGCCATTTTAAAAATTACGGAATTCCACTGCTTGTAGTTCTAAGGGATGTTCTTAAAATTGTTAGAACAAGAAAAGAACTTGTTAAAATTCTAAGAGAGGGCCAAATTTTAGTTAATGATGAAAAACTAAGGGATGAAAGCAGAGCATTGGTTATATTTGACATTATAAGCATACCTGCATTAAATAAATACTATAGAGTTAATTTCTCAGACAATGGTAAGATTGGTTTTGATGAAATAAGTGAGAAAGAATCTCACTATAAAACAGTTAAATTAAGTAATAAAAAAATACTTGGAAAGGGAATTACTCAATTAAACTTCAGTGATGGCAGGAATATTATTTCAAAAGATAAAATATCTGTGGGGGACTCTACACTAATTAGTTTTAAAGATAAGAAACTGACAAAAGTTATGCCAATAGCAGATAAATCAAATGTTATGATTATAAGCGGTAAGCATAGAGGTACAAAGGGTATTATAAACCTCGCGGGTGATAAAATTTTCGTCAAGTCTAAAGATGTTAAATTTGAAATAGGCAAAAAGGAGTTAATAGTTATAGAATAAAATGGCAAATAATAAAATGCAGATTGTAGAAATGGAAAAATTAGTTTTATCTTTTGGAGGAGTTAAAGATGAGCTTGAAAAGGGGTATAAACTTTTACAAAAAATATCTAAAGAAAAACCTTCCAGAAGAATGACTGTAAAGAGAATACCTAGTTTTGGTATAAGACCTCAAATGGAAGTAGGATGTATGGTAACACTTAGGGGAAATAAAGCAAAGGCCCTTCTCAAAAGATTACTGGACTCAATAGACAACAAAATAAAGAAAAAACAAATTGCTAAAAATCAGTTTTCATTTGGAATAAAAGAATACATAGAGATACCTGGAGAAGAGTATGACAGAGAAATCGGGATGCTTGGATTCAATGTAGTAGTTGTTTTCTCAAGAAAGGGCAAAAGGGTGGGTATTAAAAAGATAAAACGTGGTAAATTGCCGGAAAGACACCATGTAACTCAAGATGAAATAGTTCAGTTCATGAAAGAAAATTTTAAGGTGAGGGTAGAATGACAGCAAGTGATTGGAAAAAGCTTATGAATCAACTGAAAAATAAACCAGCTGTAGCCAGAAAGTTTATGAAACATAATAAACCTAAAGATAGAAAATTCGGAATCGCTGCTCAAAAATGTGAGCGTTGTGGACGTTATGGGGCAAGAGTCAGCCAGTATGGGCTAAACTTTTGCAGGCAATGCTTTAGAGAAGTAGCAGAAGATGTGGGATTTAAAAAATATTCGTAAAATGAGCCAAGATATAATTGCAGACGCACTAAACCAGATAATGAACGCGAAAAAAGCTGGTAAGAAAGAAGTAGTTTTAACTAAAAATTCCAAATTGCTTCTTAAAGTGTTAGACATAGCTAAAGAGTATAATTACGTAGAAGACTATGAAGTTTCTGAACATAATCTGACTGTCAAAATCGGAAAGATAATAGAATGCAGGGCAATAAAGCCGAGATTTAATGTTAGTACAGACTCAATTAACAAGTATATGAGAAGATATCTTCCGGGAATAGGGCTTGGCATTATTATTATCTCAACAAACAAAGGAATTATGACTCATAATGAGGCACTTGAAAAATCAATTGGAGGAAGTTTACTAGCTTACTTTTACTAAAATGAAAGAAGAAATTACAGAAACAATAGAAATTCCTGAGGGGATAGAGTTTAAAATAGATGGGAGTAGAATATCTGCAAAATCCGGAGATAAGTCCATAACTAAAAAAATTGATCTTAAAAATTTTTCAATTAAAATGGAAAATGGAAAAATAATTTTGCACGCGAAAAAAGCTACCAGAAGTGAAAGCAGGATTATACATACTATCAAAGCACATATAAACAACATGCTAAATGGTTTATCAAACGAATTTGAATATGAGCTTGAAGTTGCTTATTCACATTTTCCAGTTAGCATTGAGCTTGACAACTCCAATCATAAGCTAATAATAAAAAATTTTCTTGGTGAAAAAAAGAATAGAGTTGCTAAGTTACTTCCCGAATCAGATGTCTCAGTTAAAGGAAATATCATATTCGTTAAGTCCTATAATAAAGAAGTTGCTGGCCAAACTGCAGCTAATATCGAGAAAGCCACACAGATAAAAAATAGAGACAGGAGAAAATTCCAAGATGGAATATATATCACTCAAAAACCAGGGAGGGAAATATAATGCCAAATAAAAAATTCCTCAGAAGAAACACTAATGAATATTTAAAGCTTGGAAAGAAAAGGAAGAAAGCACAAAAATGGAGAAGACCAAGAGGTAGAGACAATAAAATGAGACTTAAAACAAAGGGCCATCCGTTAGTTGTTAAAGTGGGTTATAAACAAAACAAGCTGCACAGAGGAAAAGTTAATGGTAAGGACCTAAAGATAATTATGACAATTAATGATTTGAATGAAATAAGGGGAAAGACTTTGCAACTTGGAAAAATTGGGATGAAAAAGAAAATCGCTATAGCAAAAATTGCTGTGGAAAAAAATATAGATTTTATTAATTTTAACCCTAAAAAGACACTTGAAAGTGTTAAAGCGAAGGAAAAGAAATGAACCTCTCTAATAAAAAAATATTAGCAGCAAAAACTCTTGGAGTTGGTACTGGTAGAATTGAACTCAATATTAATAGGCTGGACGAGATAAAAGAAGCTATAACAAGACAGGATATTAAAGACCTAGTAAAAAGTGGAGCTATAAAAATAAAAGAAACAAAGGGCAGAAGGAAAAATGTGAAAAGAAAACAGAGGAGGAGAATAGGAAAAATAAAACTCAAAGTAAAGGCAAGGAAAAGAAGTTACATCATAATAACCAGGAAGTTAAGGACTTACATAAAAGGCCTTAAAACTCAGGAAAAGATTACGAACGAAAAATATGCTGAACTAAGGAAACAAATTAGGAACAGATCTTTCAAAAGTAAAAGGCACCTTAAGGAGAACTTACAATGAGAACAATAAGAAAAAGAAGAACTGAGAACAAGACTGACTACAAATTAAGAATAGGTTTGCTAAAATACAAAAACCCCAGGGTTGTTGTGAGAAAAACAAATAAGCATTTAATCGCCCAGTATACTCAAAGCCAAAATGCTAAAGACAAAGTTCTTATAGGCATAACCTCAAAGGAACTTGTCAAATATGGCTGGCCTAAAGAGTCTAGTGGATCTTTAAAATCAATACCTGCAGCATACTTAACAGGATATATTTTAGGTAAAAAAATACTTGCTAAATATCCAAAATCTGAGAGTGTTTTAGATACTGGATTACAAAGGAATATCCACGGATCAAGGATATATGCTTTATTAAAAGGCCTTGTTGATGCAGGAGTTTCAATTCCGCACAATAAAGATGTTTTCCCAAGTGAGGATAGGATAACTGGTAAGAATATGAAAAAGGATATTTCAGATTTAATAAAAAAAATAAAGTCTAATGCAAAATGAGTGAAAAATCTATAAAAGGGGCAGAAGAGAAGAAAGAAGTAGAAGACATAGTTGAAATTGTAGAAGAAATTGTGGAGGAAAAAGTTGAAGATAAAAGGGAAATGTCACAGGAGCCTTTATACTCGTGGGTTCCTAAAACAAAACTTGGAAAGCTTGTCAAAGAGGGTAAGATAAAAAATATTGATGAGATACTTGATAATAAAATGAGAATGCTAGAACCTGAGATTGTTGACAAATTAATAAGTGTTGATAGTGATTTACTTTTTGTAGGACAGTCTAAAGGTAAATTTGGCGGAGGAAAAAGAAGAGCGTGGAGGCAGTCTCAGAAAAAAACCAAAGAGGGTAATGTTATAACTTTTTCTGCATTTGCAGTAGTTGGAGATAAAAACGGCCATGTTGGACTTGGATTTGGAAAAGCAAAAGAAACACTTCCTGCAAGAGAGAAAGCACTAAGAAAGGCTAAGCTTAACATAATAAAAATAAAGAGGGGAAGTGGCAGTTTTGAAGGCTCTTCACATGAGCCACACAGCATTCCTTTGCAAGTTGAGGGAAAATGTGGAAGTGTAAGGGTTATATTAATACCTGCACCCCAGGGTACAGGTCTTGTTATCGGTAATGAGGGTAAAAAAATATTGAAATTAGCAGGAATACAAGATATATACAGTAAATCATTTGGACATAAAAGAACAACAATGAATTATGGTAAAGCTATAATGGAGGCTTTGAAAAAATTAGAATGATAGTTGTAATAAGAATAGCAGGGATGGTTAATATGAACAGACCTATGGAAGAAACTTTGTACAGACTTAGATTAAGAAGAAAATATTCATGTATAGTTGTTTCTGAAAGTAAAGAAGTAATGGGGATGTTAAAAAAAGTCAGGAATCTTGTGTCTTATGAAAAGATAGATGAAAATACTTTGAAAGAGCTTATTAATAAAAGAGGTCAATCTGAAAATAAAAAAGCAAAAATTAATACTGAAGGAGTAATAAAATATTTTCATGAGAATAAAACTCTTGATGGGTCTGGAATAAAGCCATTTTTTAGACTGCATCCTCCAAGGGGAGGAATTAATACTAAATATCATTTTCCAAAAGGAGTTTTAGGTGAGAATAAAGAAATAAATAAATTAATTTTGAGGATGTTATAATGATTAAATCTGGTTTTATGTGGGAATGTGAATGCGGAAAAACAATACTTGGAGAAAAATCTCCTGAAGAGTGCAATAAATGCGGAAGAATTGACAGTTTTGTGCAATTACCAGAAGAAATAGTTGAAGAAAGAGAAAAAGATATGGTTTATGAAAAAGACGAAGATATAGAGGATTATGAAGATGAATAATAAAAAAAGAAAAAAGGCTAGCAGAATGAGAGGAAGTCATACTCATGGAAGAGGATTTATGAAAAAGGGAAGAGGTAGCGGTCATAGGGGAGGTAAAGGAATGGCTGGTACTGGTAAAAGAGCTGATCAGAAAAAAACCCTAATAATAAAAAAAGAGCTTAACTATTTTGGCAGTACTGGTTTAAAACCTAAAATCAAAAAGTATAAAATAATTAATGTTTCAGAAATAGAAAAGATAGCTGGTGGTAAAAAAGAGATTGATTTAAATAATTACAAGATTTTAGGAAATGGAGACATAAATATAAGCATAAAGATAAGCTCATTTAGTGCGTCAAAATTAGCGATACAAAAAATAAAAAAAGCTGGGGGAGAAGTAATACTAAAGAATGGTAGTCAAAAAAATAATAAAGAATCTGCCTGAAGTTCAATCGCCTGCAGAAAAAAAACTTGACTTCAAGGTAAAGGCAAAATGGACATTAATTATTCTCGGAGCTTTTTTTGTTCTAGCAAATATTCCTCTTTACGGACTGTCTGGAAATTCTTTATCAAGATTTGAAAACCTAGCCGTTTTGCTTGGAACAGACTTTGGAAGCATAATTTCATTAGGTATCGGTCCCATTGTAACAGCATCTATTATTCTTCAGTTATTAGTTGGAAGTAAAATTATAAATATAGACACCTCAACTGCCGAGGGTAAAAAGTACTTTCAGGGAATACAAAAATTAATGGTTATATTTTTTGTAATATTTGAAGCATCTGTTTTTGTTCTTATGAAAGGTTTGGAAGCTTCTCCAGGATATGTTTGGGTTGTTATAGTTCAATTAATTCTAGGTGGAATAGCAATCATGTTGATGGATGAAGTTTCTAATAAATGGGGTTTTGGCTCTGGAGTTTCATTATTCATTGCTGCTGGAGTTTCTTGGAGACTGTTCACTAGTCTATTCCAGTTCATAGGACCTGAGGGCAATATAGCTGCAAGTGGACAGCTTTTAGTTTTGATTAACTCTATAATAAGCGGAAATACCATTGGAGCAACTATTGCTGCTGCTGCGATAATCTCAACTATATTAGTGTTTTTAATAATTGTTTGGGCCCAGTCATTAAAAGTTGAAATCCCTCTATCTTTTGACAGATTGAGAGGATATGCTATAAAATGGCCCCTTTCATTTTTCTATACTTCTGTTATGCCAGTTATATTGGTTTCTGCTCTTGCTGCCAATATTCAATTAGCGGCCGGACTTTTGGAAAACTGGCTTGGGCATGCCACAATTTTAGGTGGATTTCAGGGAGGAGTTCCTATTTCTGGATTCTCGTTATGGATAAACTCAAGTAATTTACTACAGGCAATAATTACTGGAAGTTTCACAACAATAATGATTTGGCAGTCTATTTTTCATATTTTGTTTTATGTTACATTTAGTGTTTTGTTTGCATTTTTCTGGGTAAAAACAAGTGGAATGGATGCACAAACTCAGGCTAAAAATATAATGAATTCTGGACTAACAATTCCTGGATTTAGAAAAGATGAAAGAATACTTGAAAGTGTTTTAGAAAGATACATACTTCCTTTGACTATAATGGGAGGAATTGCGATTGGTTTACTATCTGCACTATCAGACCTTGCAGGAACTTTAATACAAGGAACATCATTCTTGCTAGTAATTATGATTATGTACCAGTATTATCAGCAAATAGCCCAGCAACATTCGATGGATATGGCTCCTGCACTTAAGAAATTTATCAAGTAAATTTAAAAACAGTGATTAGTTCTTACTAAGATGGATAAAAAAAATGGTTTTTTTGGAATTATTGTTGTAATGTTCGCTTCTATGGCAATTGCCTCTTTATGGAATGTTATCCCGCAAATAAGGGACTCTATACATTATATACTCGACCCTATACTTGGTAGTTTGTTGGATTTGAACTTAACTTTTGGAATGCTAGGGATAACACTTATAATCACTCTTATAACCACTTTAATTCAGAAATATGGGACTGATCAAGAAACTCTGAAGAAACTAAAAAACGATCAAAAAAAGCTTTCTGATGATATGAAACAATACAAAAATCAGCCTGATAAAATAATGGAACTTAACAAAAAGCAGTTTGAATTTATGGGTGAAATGATGAAGCATTCTATGAGGCCTATAATATACACAGGTGTTCCACTTGTTTTACTATTCAGATGGTTTGTAGATTATTTTGATAAAATGGCAGACTTCAGGTTTTTTGGATTTTTAACATGGTTGTGGATGTATCTAATATTTTCCATAATTTTTAGCACAATACTAAGAAAAGTATTCAAGGTTGCTTAAAATGGTTAAAAAAGAATTAAACATTAAAAATAAACAAGAAGAACTTTTAAAATTGCAGATATTTGAGAATCAAGTTAGCCAGTATGAGGAACAGCTTAGGATTATTGAACAGCAGATTAACGAGTTAGGTCAACTTAAAACAGATTTAGAATTCCTAGAAAAATCAAAAGAAGATGAAATTTTCAGTGAATTTGGCAAGGGAATATATATAAAATCTGTAGTCAAAAAACAATTGTTGGTTGATGTCGGATCTAAAGTTTTAGTTCCGAAAACTTTTAATGAAATAAAAGAAGTTGTTGACAGCCAGATAGAAAAGTTTGATAAAATAAAACCTGAAATTTTGAACCAAATAGAGTCTATTAATCAAGAACTTGATAAAATAATAAATGAAAAATAAACCTTTTGCGAAAAGGTTTCCAAAATACTTTTGTAAAAGTAACAAAACAAACCTTTGAAAAAGGTTTCCAAAATACAAAATAAAGGGGATAACATTTAAAGTGATAAGATTAAAAGGACAAAATTCTTAAAATTACCATGTTAGAAATGATTCTAAGTCCTGGGAGATCTGAAAGAAGACCTTGGGAGCTCTTTTTTGTCGGAGTATTTTATGCAAGTCTTTCAGTTATCATGGTAAACTGGATATTTGCTGCTGACCCTGTTTTGTCAAGATATTCTGGGATACTTATTGTAACCTTTGCAGTTATGTTTTCTATGCCTTATGTTTATTACACTATAAGAATGGAAGAAAATAAAAGTGCTACACTAAAAGAATTTAGGCTTTTAACAGAACATGGCAAGGCAATAAATGCATTTTTATGGCTATTTATAGGGTTTATAATAGCTTTTTCTTTTTGGTTTATAGTTCTTGGATCTCCTGACAATTTCAGAGCCCAAATAGAAACGTACTGCTCAATAAACAATCCACAAAATTATCAGAGTTGCGTAAGTGAACATGGAATTTCTTCTGGGACAACTGGATTTGTTACTGGAAGTGTTAGTACAGGAAGCTTATTTGGGGGGATATTTACAAATAACCTTTATGTTTTGATATTTGCTGTAGTGTTTTCAGTAATATTTGGGGCTGGTGGAATATTCATCCTTACCTGGAATGCAACAGTCATATCTGCAGCAATGGTTATCTTTGCTAAATCAAATATATACAGTTTACCGTTAAGTCTTGGGAGATATATGATACATGGAATTCCTGAAATTGCAGCTTATTTCATAGGCACTTTAGCTGGGGGAATAATAGGTTTGTCAATAGTTCGGAAGGAATTTAAAACTGAAAGGTTCTGGGACATACTTTACGACTCAGTTATACTAATAGTAATTGCTATAGTAATATTACTCTTTGCCGGAATAATAGAAGTTTTTTTGACACCCAGACTATTTTAAAGTCATGGATACAGATTAAAAACATTTTAATACTACTATTTCTAATCTCTAAGATGGCAAAATTTAGGTGTAAAAGATGCAATTACTCTTTTTCAATGGAGTCAAGAACAACCCCAAAAGTTTGTCCAAATTGTGGAAATACAAACTGCATTGGAAGGGAAAAAAGTGCTTCAGAATTACTTGATGAAACAGAAGAATAGAATAGTATGGAAAATAACAAGGAAATAGTTGAAATAAGAAAAGAAAAAATAGTAGATTTTTCTAGGAAAAATAAGTTCTTATCTATCCTAATAATTCTTACAGTTATATCATTTATATTTAGTTTCTTGGCAAAATTCTCTATAAATATTCCTCTGTTATCAAGTTATTACTCTATTCTTGGAGGCCTAAATTGGTTTTTACTTGGAACTGCTTTAGTTATTTCTTCACTATTAGTTTATTATTACAAAGGAAAATTTTTTGCCTATCCATTATTAGTATGGGTTGTCTGGATTTCTGTGTATATACGCTCTCTCAATATAACAAGATTAAAAGACATAACAACAAACACCTGGACATTGGGTCCAGATTTAGACCCTTTCTTATTTTTAAGATGGGCCAAGTATATTGTGAAAAATGGCATGTTAATGAGTGTTGATATGATGAGGTATGTTCCTTTAGGATATAATACTGCAAGGGAGCTAAAAATGGTTCCTTATTTAATAGCTTTATTCCACGAAATTCTTTCTAAACTACCTGGTTCAATAATAAAATTTCTTCCTGGAAGCCCTAGTGAAATAAGCATAACATATTCTGCAATACTAATGCCAGTGTTCATGTTTGCACTTACTGTTATAGCTTTTTTCTTCTTAACAAAAGAAATATTTATTGATCAATTTAAAAATAAAAAATATCCCTATTTAATTGCACTTGTTGCTTCATTTTTTCTTAGTGTCCTTCCCCCATTATTACCAAGAACAATTGCAGGTATTCCTGAAAAAGAGTCTGTGGCTTTCTTTTTTATGTTTTTATCATTCTATGCATTTTTAAAAGCCTGGAAAAGTAAAAAAATAATTCACAGAGTAGCTCTTTCTATATTAGCTGGATTGTCTACTGGTTGCATGGCCATAACTTGGGGCGGATATAATTATATATTTTTAATACTGTTAATCTCTGTAGCCATAGCCTTTTTATTAGGCCAAGTAAAAAGAGAACATATCCTAACTTATGGTCTTTGGCTATTATTTTCATTTACTTTAATGGTCCCTTTTTCTTCGAGATATCAGTCACTTGGGCTTTTAATTGCTATAACAACAGGATCTGCTGTTGCTTTGGGCTTAACAATGACAATACATGAACTGATTTTCAGGACAAAATTAAAAGAGCTTTATGAAAAAAGGTTCAGTAAGATACCTAAAGAATTATTTACACTAGTTATTGTTATTTTGCTGGGAATAACAGCTTCTTTAGTTATTTATGGTCCTTCCTGGATAGTTGGAGAGATTAATAATGTTATATCTAACTTAGTAAAACCAGCAGTCTCCAGACTAATACAAACAGTTGCTGAAAACAGGCAGCCTTTTTTCAGTGAATGGGCTTATGAATTTGGCCCGGTAATATTTAAGATACCTATATTCTTCTGGCTTTTTTTTATTGGCTCAATATACTTGTTTTATACTACTTTAAGCAAATTTGACAAAAAAGACAGGATTATTTTAACATCATCTTATACAATATTTTTAATAGCAATAATATTCAGCAGGTATAATGGCAATAGTGTGCTAAATGGAACAAATTCTACTAGTTTACTTTTATATACCTTAGGATTTGTTGTTTTACTCGCAAGTGTCGCTTATTATTATTTTAAATACTACAATAATAGTGATAAAAAATCTATAATAAAAGAAATAAATTTCAGCATGATATTTGTTTTAGCTTTTTTCTTTTTTGCTATAATTTCTGCAAGGGGAGCTGTTAGGCTTATTATGGTATTGGTTCCGATTACTTCAATTATAGTTGCTTTTTTTATTGCATCAATGGTTGAAAAAGCAGGAAAAGAAAATAAGGGTAAAAATTACTTAATAGCATCAGTATTTTTAGTATTAATATTATCTTTTGCAGGATTGCAATTTTATCAAGCTAGCGCCTCTCAGGCTTCAATTTATGCTCCTTCATATTACAACTATCAGTGGGAGAGAGCTATGTCTTGGGTGAGAGAAAGTACTCCGGAAAATGCTGTGTTTGGACATTGGTGGGATTATGGATATTGGTTGCAAAGCATAGGAGAGAGAGCAACTATTTTGGACGGAGGAAATGCAATATCTTACTGGAATCATCTTATGGGAAGATATGTACTAACAAGTTCTAGTGATGATGACGCTTTAGAATTTTTGTATTCTCATAATGCGACACATTACCTAATAGATTCTACTGAAATTGGGAAATATGGCGCTTATAGTTTAATAGGATCAAATCCTAGCTTGGACAGGCAAAGTTTTATTCCTACAATAGTACTGGATCAAAAACAGTCAAGAGAAACAAAAGACGGGATGATGTATGTATATTCTACAGGCGTATCTCTTGATGAAGATATCTTATTAGAAGGAAATAACACACAGATAATTACAAAAGAAAACTCTGGCATTGTAGCTTTTACAGTTGAAGAATCAAATGGAAATTTAATGCAACCTAAGGCAGTAATAATCAGCCAGGGCAAACAAATAAGCTTGGGATTAAGGTATGTTTATTATAATGGAGAATTGAAAGATTTTGGGAATGGCATTGATGCTGGCTTATTTTTAATGGATGCTTATAATCAAAATAACAATCAATTGTCAATGGTAAAAAGAGGTGCTGGGTTTTACTTAAGCCCTAGAACTGTCCATTCTTTTTTGGCGAGGAAATATTTATTCGGTGAAGAGGGTAATTTTAAATTAGCCCATTCTGAACCATCTGAAGTTGTTAGTTTATTAAGATCTCAAGAAATAAATGTAAGTGATTATATATACTTTCAAAGCAACTTTTTTGGTCCGATAAAAATTTGGGAGATAAATTATCCAAGCAACATAAAGGTTAATGAAGACTATCTTAAAACAAGTTATCCTAATGAAATAAAATTTTAAAATGGCTATAGACTTAAGACTTGCACTTCCGCTTACACTGAGTTTTATTATAGTTATATTAGTAATACCTATATGGATCAAAAAGGCAAAATGCATTGGACTAATATGGGAGGATATGAACAAATTTCAAAAAACTTATGTTGCAGGCTCTGGAGGATTGATTGTTTTACTTGGTTTTGTTATAGGATTATTAAGCTATGTTGCTTACAGAGTGTTTATATTAAATGAGGGTAATCACTTTCTTGTTGAGATCTTTGCGTTACTTGCAGTTATTTTAATCTTAGGAGGTATTGGATTAATAGATGACCTGCTTGGATGGAGACGCGGTGGATTAAAAAGGGTAACCAGAATACTACTTGTGGCATTTGCATCTATACCTTTAGTTGCAATAAATGCTGGCAGATCAGTTATAGCCTTACCTATTTTTGGAAATGTGGACCTTGGCATATTATACCCTGTTTTAATAATTCCAATTGGAATAGTCGGAGCAGTTACAACATTTAATTTTTTAGCTGGTTTTAATGGTCAAGAGGCAGGGCAAGGCATTATAATTCTTACTGCACTTTCAATAGTTGCTTATTTAACTGGAAGCCCTTGGCTAACGGTAATAGCTTTATGCATGGTGGCTGCATTATGTGCATTTTTATTTTTTAATTACTCTCCAGCAAAAATATTTCCTGGTGATTCCTTAACATATTCCGTCGGAGGATTAATAGCAATAATGGCAATAATTGGGAACTTTGAAAGAATTGCTGTTTTTTTCTTTATTCCATATATTATAGAAACAGCATTAAAGTCAAGGGGAAAGCTAATAAAACAAAGCTTTGGAAAACCTAATAGTGAAGGAAACTTAGATTTGAAGTACAACAAAATTTACAGTTTAAACCATGTAGCAATATTTCTGCTAAATAAAACAAAAATGAAAGCAAATGAAGAAAAAGTTACATTGTCGATATGGTTATTTCAAATATTAGTGATAATACTCGGTTTTATAATTTTTAACAGGAGTTTATTTTAGTTATGAAAAACAAGTTTTTCAATACTATCTTTGGAGGAAGCCTGCTTTTATTAATAACAATTAATATTTTTTTTGTTTTAAATTATTTTTTTCATTTTGCCATGGCAAGAATGCTTCCTATCGAGCAGTATGGAATTCTCGTTACTCTTTACTCAATAATCTACATAACGGCAGTTTTTTCAGAATCTATTCAGTTGGTAATATCTAAGTATACTACAGAAAAAAATGATGGTGAAGTTAAAAACTTAATTAAAAAGTCCTCTATAAGATCATTCAAAATATCTTTCTATTTATTTTTAGTTTATTTGGTTATAGCATACCCACTTTCAATAATTATTAAGATAGATTATCCATTAGTCGCCCTTACAGGTACTATAATTTTCAGCTCTTTTTTGCTACCTATAACTAGGGGGGTTTTACAGGGTAATAAAAGATTTGGAACTCTTGGGTTTAACATGATTAGCGAAGCTGTTGTTAAATTATCTTCTGCTATATTTTTAGTTATGGTCGGATGGATGATTTATGGGGCCATAGTTGCAACATTGTTAGGAACTTATTTCTCTTTATTGATATCTTTTGTAAGCTTAAAAGATATCTTCAAGGGTGAAGAAATAAAATCAAAAAATCCCGGAATATATGCGTACAGTGCTCCTGTTTTTGTGGCAATAATCGCAGTAATTGTTTTTTATAGTATTGATGTAATAATA
>MNVX01000028.1 GCA_001872185.1 Candidatus Pacearchaeota archaeon CG1_02_32_21
TCCAACGACTTACATTAATTAACAAATACAAAAAGAGGAAAAGCAAGAAGATAATTGAAGTTTCCAACATTGTCTAGAGGGTAAATCCCGGCGGGGGCATTGTACTTAAGTTCATGCCCAACATGGGATTTGAATAAAATTCGGGGAAAACCACTTCCAACAAGGCATTAAAGCATAAATTTATATATTTCTCAGCCTTGTGATTATTGATAACTTCTGTAGAGATTATTAAAAAAGAGCACATACAGATTGAAAGAGAATTGGTTGAAATAGAGATAATTATTGATGAAAATGAAGTTAACTACCCGAATTTGATCCATGTTTTCAAGAATTTGTTTAACTACTGGGATTCTCATGAAGAAAAGGAGGAGTTATTGCTGAAGAGTTTAGGCAGGGAAGGTGCTGTTATTGAAAAAATGATTCTCCAGCATAAAGAGTTAAGGGGGCGTAAAAAAGTTATTCAAGATGCAATAAACTCTGGAAATGAATTAGAGCTAAAAATAACACTGGATACTGATGCAAGGTTTTTTATTGATAAGGTAAGAAAACATATTGCCCAGGAAGAAGAGTTATTTAAGAGCTTATGGTGAAGTGAAGGATAAGGGTTATAATTCCTATTAAAAAGCAATAAAAAGAAAACATCCAGAATTTGCCTTTTTTGATTATATAACTTAGTAGATTTAGAAATAATAAACTTAGTAAGAAACATATTGCAAATGAAATTAGAAGCGTTGTTGCTGGTATATTAACTGAAATATTACTTTTGTAATAGTCAAACATTTCCAATGAAAAAGCGCCTATTACTAATGGGATAAACAGCAAGAATGAAAATTTAACAGCTTTTTCTTTTTCTATTCCTGAAAATAATGCTGTAGAAATAGTCATTCCACTTCTCGATACTCCTGGAAGCAGAGCAAGGCTTTGCATTAGGCCTATGAACAAAACTTTTTTTGAAGTTATTTCTGTTTCTTTTTTGTTTTTTTTGATTCTTGTAAACAAAATAATTGTTCCTGTAAACAAAAAACCAATTCCTGTTACTAACAGTGATGAAAATGCCTGTTCAATCAGGTCCTTTGCCAAAAATCCAATCAGCGCTCCGGGAATTGTAGCTATTATTATGTATGACCATAGCTTATTTGCATTATTTTTAAATGATAAAAGGAATTTTATTTCTTTTCTTGTGAATATTAGCACAGCAAGCAAAGAAGATATGTGCAAAAAGGTTATAAAAAACAGACTTGGCTCTGAAAATAAGTTAGAGTAGAGTGCTAAATGCCCGTCACTTGAAACAGGAAGAAATTCAGTTGCTGCCTGGATTATTGACATTATTATTTCGTCTAACATGCTAAATAAATGACAAGAAGATTTAAAAATCCTCTTTTGCCATAAATATAATGGCATTTAAGTTCAATATTTCAGAAAAAGGTAAAACATTTAAATTGGAAACCGACTCTGAATTTTTTGTAGGAAAGAAAATTGGAGATGTATTTAATGGAACTGAGCTCAGCCCTGAACTTAAGGGTTTTGAACTGAAAATTACCGGAACTAGCGATAAGTCTGGATTTCCTGGAAAAGAAGATGAACAAGGGCCTCAATTGAGGGGAGTTTTATTAAGCAAGGGAAGATTTCTCAGAAAAGTTTCACATAAGGGATTTAGAAGAAAAAAATCTGTAAGGGGAAATGAAATTTCACTAGCTATTGTTCAGATAAATTGCAGTGTTGTTAAAGGAACTAAACCTTTAGACTCTTTTTTGAAGAACGAGCCAAAGAGTGAATAAAACTGTAAGATTTGCATTTTAGCTAACTTTTAAAAACACCTTTCTCTAATCTTTTTTATGGTTAAAGATAATGTTGGAGATAATGTTGATGTAAGTAAACTTCCTGTGCTTAATGTCGGAATGGTTGGGCATATTGACCATGGTAAAACCACATTGCTCCAGGCTTTAAGTGGTAAATTTGCAGATCAGCATTCAGAGGAATTGAAAAGAGGAATTACAATTAAGTTAGGTTATGCAGATGTTATTATTAGAAAAAATAAAAATGATTATAACATTGAAGACGGAGAGCCAGTAAGATATATTACTTTTATTGACGTACCAGGTCATGAGATGCTGATGGCTACAATGCTTTCTGGATCTGCTATGATTGATGTTGCTATCTTAGTTGTAGCATCTAATGAAGGAATAAAATCACAAACAAGAGAGCACCTTATTGCCTTGGAAGCAAAAAAAATTAAGAACATAATAATCGTGCAGAATAAAATTGATCTTGTTTCAAAGGAAGAGGCTGTTAAAAAATATAAAGAGATTAAGACTTTTATTAAAGGAACTGTTGCTGAAAATGCTGTTATAATCCCTGTTAGTGCACTGCAAAAAATTAATATTAATAAAATTTATGAATGTCTGGCAGATATTAAAATTCCTGACAGAACTAATTCCGGAGATCCATTTTTTATTGTTGCAAGAAGTTTTGATGTTAACAGGCCCGGAACTAAAATAAATGAGTTAAATGGAGGGGTTTTGGGAGGAGCGTTAAAGCAGGGAACTTTGAAAATCGGCGATGAAATTGAGATAAAACCAGGGATGGTTATTAAAGAAAAAGACAGGGTTAAGTATGAAACTGTTAAAACTAAAATTATTTCTTTGTACAGGGGCAGTCATGCTATTAGTGAAGCAATTCCCGGAGGAAGCCTTTCAATAGAAACAAGTTTAGACATGTTTTTTACCAAGTCAGATAAACTATCTGGTTGTGTAGCTGGTTTAGCTGGTAAAGTACCTGAAATCAGCTATTCTTTGAAGGTCAAGGCTACACATTTTAAAGAAGTATTTGGTTTAGAAGGACATGTTGGTGTTGAGGATTTTAGACCTGGAGAAACATTAATGTTAAGTGTTAATACTTCAGTTACAATAGGAAAAGTCATAAGAGTTAAAGATGGAGTTATTGAATTTCAGCTTAATATTCCTGTTGTTCCTTTTTCAGGAGATAATGTCGGCATTGCAAGAAACATTAACGGGCACTGGAGATTAGTTGGTTTTGGAGAGATTGCTTAAACCTATTTTAAGGGAGAGTTCATAAAGAGAACAGTAGGTTCTTTTTATTATAGAATACTTTTTAAACTTCTGAATATTAAAAAAAGTATTGAAAGGAGAATAAGCTTTATGGAACATGAGAGATAAAAAAATGGTCATTGCAACTATTGCAATTGTTGTTCTTGCTTTAGCTTTGATTTATGTACTTTTGATAGAGCCAAAAATACAAGGCTATGTTGTACAAAAGCAGGTTAATGCGCAGGAAGTTACAGTTCAAGCTATTGTCCAGATTGTTAATCAGCAGGGATATGTTGTTTTAGGACAGGGTAATGATTCAGTTGTGCTTGTTAAGTATAATCCTGAGCAGGGTCAACCTAATAAGCCGTAGAGATTAAAATGAAAAAAGAGGCGAGTGTATTTTTAATTTTATTAGTATTGGTATCAGCCGGGGCTTTTGCCCAGAATAGTGGAATTAGCGGTAACATAGATAATTATGTTAAAAATTTTATTGAAAAAGGCGGTTTAAATGGAAGCAGTGTTGACCAAATCACAGAAATTGACCAATCTTTATTACCCGATGATGTTGAAATAAAGGAAGTAGACAAGAATAAAGTTGGAATTTATGAGGTTAATTATACGGGAGATTCCGGCGATAAAGAGAGTGTTTATGTTATAATGTATTCAACGCCAAAGTTAAAACAAAAAGCTGAAACTAAGAATGTTCAGATAGTTGTATTTGGCTCAAGCACCAGTAATAATGAATCTAAGTTCTTAGATAGTTCTACAGGGGTTCAAACAGGTGAAAATACAGGTTATGTAATGCTTCATTCTGGAAGTTTAACTGGAATTTCTTCAAGTTCTGGCATTTTGGAAGGAGATGGACAAATAGCAATTAAAATTTATAAAAACGGAGAGGACACTGGATTTGAGAATTTGATTAGTTTTGAAGATGATAAGAAAATAGACTATGATCTTCAGTCAGAGGGAGCTGTTAGTTATGTTGCTGGAGATATTATTTCAGTTTATGTTGAACAGCAGGGCAATCTAAAGTGGGGTAATGTTATCACAAGTGTAGAAATAACTTCTTAATATGGGAGAAAATAAACTATCTAAATGGAAACTTATTGTTGTTATTAGTTTTATTGTCCTATTAGGGATATTAGTATTTAACTACAAAAGTTTTTCAGGAAATTCTATAGTTAATCCTGTTATAAGCGGAAAGGCTATTTTAGAAGCCAGCAGTGTTTACAAACCAGACTCTAATTTAGAAGGAGATTTTAAAATTAGCTTAAAGCAGGGAGAATTAGTTCCAGCAGATTCAAAAGTTGTGGTTAGTTTAAACGATAATAATTATGAGTATAATCTTGAAGATTTAATTTCTAATGAAAAGGTTAAAGGAGATTTTTATCTGGAAAATATTAATGTTTCTGGAAATGGAGAAGGATATGGATTGCCTGGAAGCAGTTCAGTTAATTTTGTCATGAAAATAACAAGAACATCTAATGAGGCTTCTAATGAAGAAAATGAAACAACTAGCGAAACAGTTAGTGAAGCAAATAGTGAGGTAAATAATAGTGAGAGTACAACAACTAGCGAAGAAACTAGTGGGATAACAAATGAATCAACTAGTGAAGCAAGTGTCGAAGAAACAGCTGAAACTACAACAAGTGGCGAGGTAACAAGTGAGATAACTAGTGAAGAAGCAACAACCAGTGAAACAAATAGTGATGAAACTGGTGGAGAAACAACTGAAACTTCTGTTGATAATTCTGAAACTGCTGAAGTTAGTGAAAGTTCAGGTTCTTTACCTATAACTGGAAATGCAGTGTTTAAAGTTTTCAAATTTACAGGCAGAGCAATTTCTGATGTTGACGATGAAATAAAGGGAAGCGTCAGCAAGGACAGGCCTTATGTTTATGAGCTAAATGACGGAGAAACAGCTGAGATTGTTTTTTCTGATCAAAGTGTTGATTTGAAAATTAGTGGTAAAAAGGCAAGAGTTACAACAGATTTTGGCGGAGAAGGGTTTGGGAAAGATTACCTGGGAGAAGAGAGTTATGGGTTAGTAATTGATTTATCCAGCTTGGAGATAAAAGCTGAGGAAGGTGATTTAAAGATTTATTTAACTTACAATGGGCAAGAAATAACCAGCGTGTCTAACACCCTTAGTGTTGAAAGTTCTGAACAGCCAACAACAGGCACAGATGTAAGTGCATCTAATGTTACAGAAACTATTGGTACTAATATTAGTGAAACTAATGTTAGTTTAACAAATCAGACTTTGTCTAATGTGACAATAACTAATCAAACTAATGCCACACTAACTAATCAGACAGTTAATGCAACAAGAGTAAAAGCAAATACTGGAGATTATGCTTTGAGTGATGAAGAGTTATCTGTTTTAAAATCTAAAACAGGGTCTGGAACAGTTTCTATTACTAAATCTGAAGTTGCTAATGGTAGACTTATAATAAGATTCCAGGTTGGCGATTACTGGCTTGAGAATTCTTATGATTCTTCAATGAGCAAGGAAGATTTGGATTATCAGATTAATTTAGACAGGGTAAAATGGGTTAAGCACCTTGCACAAAACCTTGGACAAAGTGAAAGTAAATCAGAAACTGCAGAATCTTATCTTGGCGAGTATGCTCTTTAGATATTAGGTCTTTTATATCTTTTTTAACAATAAGCGTTATATAGCAAACTTTAAATACTAAAATTAGTACTTTTTAAGTATTTGATTAGTATCAATACTAGCATATGATAAAATAATGGTAAAAAGAGTTAAATTTGGGAATTTAAAGATTCAGAAACTTAACAGAGTTGCACTTCCTAATTCTTTACTTGAAAATCTTGATTTATCAGAGGGTGATGATGTTGAGGTATTTTTAGATGTTGAAAAGGAGGAAATGATAATTAAAAAATCCAGAACCAGAAAATGAACGCCAAATATGTTAAACTCTTTATGATATTGTTCTTTATATTTATTTTAATAAGTTTTATTTTTGCATTTCAGGGAAGTTCCAGCAGTTATACAAGTGATATTAAGTCAGATTCATTTTCAGAGACAAATTCTTCCAGCACTAGTTTTACCCAAAGAATTATCGGAGGTTTTCAAACAGTTGGGCAGTATTTAACTGACAGTTTTTCAGGAAGATTTGGCATTTTAGATAGTGTTAAGAATTTGGCTATTTCAGTAATTTCTCATTCAAATGACCAAGAGATAATAAGAGGGAACGATGCTACATCGGGCGAGGATGATAAAGGAGTTGTGCCGAATAGCATCAATTTTACAGCAGCAGTTTATGAAAATGGCACTACTACTGGATTTTCTGGAGCAACATGTTATTTTTATGATAACGGTGTTTTATTCGGCAGTTCAGCTACTAATTCTTCCGGACATTGCACTATGAATTATTCAAAGAGCAGTTTAAGTGTCAGCTCGAGAAATATAAGCATTTCTTATAACATTGCAACATCTGATACTAAAGACAATAATATTTCGACAGTTAATATTTCAATTATAAGATATGTTACAAGTTTAACAATGGGCAATTTAAGGAGCAATGGAAAGTATTATGACGGAGATAATGCTACTCTTTCAATATCAATAAGCAAAATCAATTTATCAGGAACTACTTCATATGACCCTCAAAACATAAGTGCAAATGCAACTAATGCTGCTGAAATTGTTTACTTAAACGGAGAATTTTTTTATCCTGGAATTAATATTACAAGAACAGGAGCTGGAGAGTATAGTGCAAATGTAACTGTTGATTATGCTTTTGGTAGCTATGTCAGATGGGATGTCTGGCTTAGCGATGATAATTTTGTTAGTTTTATAGGAAGTGCTGTTCATGCAGACAAAGCCATATGCAGTGCTGATTTTGGAGCGTGGAGCAGTTGGAGTACATGTTCTGGTGGAACTCAAACTAGAACAAGGAGTGATTCAACGAGCTGTTCAGAAGTCGAGATTCAGAGCTGCACTGATGGTGGAGGAGGTGGTGGAGGCGGATGCACTGATGCAGATGGAGATGGTTATTGCAGCTTAACTGACTGCGACGACCATAATGGAAATATTCACCCGGGAGCTGTAGAATTATGTGGTGATGGAGTGGATAATAACTGTGATGGAAATACAGATTGTTTCGATGGAAATTGCGTTTTATTGCCCCAATGCCAGATTCAGGAAGTTATTTGCAATGACAACTTAGACAATGATAACGATGGAGCTATTGACTGCATAGACAGTGACTGTTTTGCCAGTTTATTCTGCCAGAGTACTAGGGAAGTTATTTGCAATGACAACTTAGACAATGATAACGATGGAGCTATTGACTGCATAGACAGTGACTGTTTTGAAAATGCTTATTGCACCTGTATTCCAGATTGGAAGTGTGATTGGACTGAATGCAAGGAAGAGAGCAATAATGAATATTACAGCACTCCTATAAATTGCGTGGATTTGAATAATTGCAACAGGCAAGATAACAAACCAACAAAACTTCAATGCGGGCCTGGAGTTTGTCTGCCTAGATGGGATTGCTCTGAATGGAGCAGGTGTACAGTTAATTATGATATTACCCAGGACTTATTTTCTGGAAAAACTGAATTTAAAGGAAAACAGTTTAGAACCTGCAGTGATTTGAAAGATTGCAAAAGAGATGTTCTTGAATCCAAAGCTTGTAGCCTTGCTTTGCCAGTTAAAGTTGTTAAAACAGAATGGTGCTATGAACCTTATATAGAAGTTTATGACATACAAACCAATAAATTGGTAAGCAGGATAAAGGATTTTTCAGTTAATGGTTTTAAAAAACTGGAAATTGGGTTGATTGTTTCTGACTTTAGCGGTTATTGCAGTTATTGTTATGATGGAATAAAAAATTATGATGAAGAGGGTGTTGACTGTGGTGGTGCTGGATGTAAAGCCTGCATAGACAAAGGTCATTTCTTTGACTGGTTTTTTTACATTAAACTATGGTTATGGCTTTTACTTCTCTTACTTATAATCTTATTTATAATTATAAGCAGAAAGGAGCTGAAGGAAACCTTTGCATCAATACCTGAAAAAGCTAAGGAAAGAGTTGGGGTAAGAACAAAAGAAAAAGTTGTTGGAAAAAAACATAGGTTTAGTTTGAGAAATATGCTGTTAAGGTTAGCGCCTAGGTTAGAGTTTAAGATAAGAGTGATAAGACCAGAAATTAAGAAGCCAGTGATAACTCCTATTCTTGAAGCAATTAAACCAGTGCATATTAAGCTGCCTAAAAGGGTTATTCCTTATGCAGATCTTAGAAATAAGTTAAGAGAGTGGCAGAAGAGAAGATATTATTCAACATTTGGACTAGAGAGAAAGCTTTCAGATAGTATTAGAGATTACAGGAATAGCAGGGCTGAGAAAAGGAGAGCAAAAGAGATAGAAAGGAACAGAAGAAAATTAGAAAGAGAAAGAATTAAAGAATTAGAAGTTAGAGAACAAGTTAGAGAGCAGATTAGGGAACAAGAAAAGAAACAAAGAGAGTATGAGGTTATGTTAGCTGCTACGAATAAGCCAGTTAAAGCTAAAAGCCTGAGAGAAAGGATTTTTGGAAGAGAGAAACATAAAGAGGTAAAAAAATATAGAGCTCTTAGAGAAATCTGGTTTGAAAAGCCGAAGTTAGATGAAGGAAAAGAACATAGAGAAATTAAGAAATCAAGAAAAAGTATTTTCCTTTTAGTTTCAAACAGATGGAAGCAATATAAAGAGAGTGCAAACAAAAGAAAATTAGAAAGAGCTAGCAAAAAGGTCTATATTAAACTTCTTAAAACTAGAAGAAAACTTGAAAAAAAGATTCAGAGAAAGAAAATAAGATCTGAAAGGAAAGAAATAAAAATAAGAAGAAAAGAGATAAAAAGACATGTTAAACACATTAAGAGAAGAATAAGAAGAAAAGAGGTTAGCAGGTCTGAGATAAGTGTGTTAAGAAAGCAGTTGAATGAGTGGCATAGAGAAGGTTATTATGACACTACTGGCCTTCGTAAAAAACTTGATAAGTATGAGCATAAAGGTTATTATAAGAAATAAGGGCCAGAAAGTTTAACAAACCAGAACTTTTAAAAATAAAAAATAACTAACAATAGTATTAAATAAAAAAGAGATAGTGGTAAATAATCTTTTGGAAAGATTAGACAAACCAGAACTTTAAAAAATGAAAAAAAAGAGGCTCATTTCAGAGGAAAAACTTAGAGGTAATTTTTATTCATTCCAGAAAAAAACTGCAAGACTTGAAGAGCTAAGAAGAGAGTTGCAGTCTTTGCAGTCAAAGGGCGTGACAAGGGGTTTTGAAAAAGAGGTTGGCTTAATTAGTTCTAGGCTTAAGGACACTACATCTATTCCAGAATTAGAGGGGGAAATGAGGTCTCTCAGGCAGAAAATAAAAAATAAACATGAAATAAAAAGAAAGTCTCCAATTAAACTTATAGAAAAAAAGGTAAGTAACATTGGAAGTGAGGTAGAGGGTACTACAAAGCAACTTAAAAGTGAAATGGAAGGCACTACAAAACAGCTTAAAAGTGAGATAAAAAATCTTAAGCTAAAGATTGATGAGTCACTTGAAAAAAGTGGGCATATTGATTCTGAAGTTGGGCTGAAGGTTGATGAAAGTTTTCAAAATTTTATTAAGGAAATTAAACTAGACCTTTCTGAGAAGGTTAAAAACAAGGAAAAAGAGCTTAATGAATCTCTTAAAAGAGATTTGGCTGTTAGGAGAGTTGATTTAGATGTAAAGTACAGGAATATGCAAGAAGATCTTGAGAAAAACTATCAGAAAAAAATGCAAGATGTTGATTTGTTAAAAAAAGAATTAAAGAATAGGTATCAGCAAAAACTTAAAGACGAGCTTGATACAGAGGTTAAAGCAAGGGCTTCAGGAGAGTTAAGGAAGAGATTTGAAGAAGAAAGAGCAAGACTTGATTTAGAGTATGTTTCTCGTATGAAGAAAAAGTATAATGATGAGTTTCTGAAACAAAGAGTGATTCTTGACAGAGTATATAAGGAGAAAATAGCTGAGGGTCTGAAAAAACTTAATGCTGATTATGATATTAAAAAGAAGGCTCTTGAAGATGAACGTAGAAAGAATACTAGCAAGTTGAAGTCTATTGATTATGAGAAAGAAAGACAAGAGCAAATATTCAGGTCTAAGTTAGAAAAACTGAGCAAGGAACGTATGGAAAATAAGGCTAAAATGCTATTAGAGCATGAAGGTCTTAAGAAGAAACTTACAGCAGAAGCACATCAGAAAATTGCTAAAGAGATAGATGCATACAAAGGTAAGCTTGATTCTGAGTTAAAAGACGCCCTTGTTGTGAGAATGAACGCTTTTGTCAATGGCCAAAAGAAGAAACAAGAAATTGATATTGAAAAAAGAACATATAAAATCAGGCAAGCCTTACAACATGAAAAAAAGATAAATGATATGCTTAGGCATAATCTTTCTGAAAAAACTTCTAGTGCAGAAAAATTAAAGGAGCTTAATGATAAACTAAAAAAAGATTTGGTTGCGGGCGGAAGAGAATTTGATGCAAGATATGATGACATGGAGAAGAAACTCAAGGCAAATTATGAAAAGAAGCTTCAAGAAATTGGTTTTTTGAAAAAAGAGCTGAATAAAAAATACCTGAAAAAACTTAAAAATGAGCTTGATAAAGAAGTTAATGCCAGATTTTCTGAAGAACTGAAAAATAAGTTTGAAGAGGAAAGAAAAAAACTTGACTTTTCTTATATTTCTCGAATGAAGAAAAAGTATAGTGATGAAATGCAGAAGAAAAAAGACATGCTTGAAGAAAAATACAAAAAAAAGGTTGATAGTGAATTAAAAAAACTTGATTCTGATTATAGAATAAAAAGAAAAATTATTGAAGATGAGCATAAGAAAAATATTGAAAGGTCAAAGGATATTGAGGAGGATAAAAGGAGGCATATGCAGTCCTTTAGCCAAAAACTTTCAGAATTAAACAAAAAAAGAGAAATGGCAAGGGCAAGTATTATTTCTGAACAGCAACTTATTAAGAAAAGACTTGAGGAAGAAGCACATCAAAAAATGAGTAATGAATTAAAAATTCACAAGAAAAGAGTAGAATCTGAATTAAGAAATGAACTTAGCATGAAAATGAATGCTTTTATTAATGAGCAGAAGAAGAAACAGGAAAGCGATATCGGGCAGAGAACTGATAAAATCAGGCAAGCTTTGCAGCATGAGCATAAGATTAATGATATATTAAGAAAAAATCTCTCTGAAGAAACATATAATATAGAAAAATTAAAGGAGCTAAACAGAAAGACTGTATCAGATGTCTCTGATATTAAGCATAAGGAGTCTTTGAAAAGGGCTAAAGAGCATAAGAAGCTTATTGCCCAGCATAAAAAAGATATAGACTATCTTACATCACAATTGAAAAAAGATTTCTATAGCAAGTTTGGCCAAGAATTGCAGAAGCATATTTCTCTTGAAAAGGAGCAGCTTGATAAGGAATTTACCCTCAAACTGGCTGAGTCTAAAGAAAAGTTGAAAGATCTTTCCGGCAGAGAGGTTAGGGAATTCAAATCCAAGCTTAGAAGCGAGTATGACGACAAGTTTAGAAAAAATATTGAATTGAAAAAAGAAAAGTTACAGAATGAAATGAGAAAACAGTTTTTTAGAGAGTCTAATGAAAAAATCCTTCTTGAAAGACAAAAATTAGATGACAAGCTTAGGGCTCTTGAGAAGAAGTATAAAATGCGTGAGGATGATCTTAGAAAAAGAGAGAAGCATTTTGTTAAAGTCCACAAAGCTAAGGCATTATTTATTACTTCTGAAAAAAAGAGTTTGATGGAAAGAATGAATTTGTTTAAAAGATCTGAAGGTGAGAAAATGGATGCATTTAGAAAAGAAGAGCAAAAGAAACTGAAACAAAAAGAGCTTAGGCTGGCAGAAGAGGCTCATCGGGAAATGCTTAAAGAGCTTAGGTTAAGGGAAGTTGCATTGAAAGAAAGATTGCAGAGGCATTTTGATAAAAAAGTTAAAGAATACAAAGAGCAAGAGGAGAGAGAAATTACATCAAAGAAAGCTCAACTTGCTGAAGAGCTAAGACAAAGAGCTAAGGCTTTAGTTGGGTGATTTTATTTTTTATCTCTAGGGTTGCTGGGTTCCTGCTTTATTTTGTTTATTATGAACCTAGGGCCTCCAATGTGGGAGTCTATGGCAGTTATAAGCATATTATTTACTATTGCTTTAAATATCCCGCCTAGTCTTGGTATTCTTGATTCAGCTGAAAAAGAGTTTATTATTTCATCTATATTTTCTTTGGTTAGGGTTATGTTTGTTGATAGTTTTTTGGTGGGTGTTTTTACAATTACAAACCTTCCAGGTGCAGGGCACTCGATAGTTACTACCCTTGGATCCAAAACCATAGGAGTTATTTTTCCAAGAAAAAATCCCTCTTTCTTAACATCCTCGATTTCATATATTTTTTGTTCTATTGGATTTTCTTTTGTCAGAGGTATTCTTTGTATTGCAGGTATTGCCTGTGTTCCTTTAACTGGTTCGAATATTGACGGAATCATGTCATCTTCTTCATTTTTTTTGAGTAGTATGCTATTTATTTTTTCAACCTCTGCTTTTTTTTCTTTGTACTCTTGAGGAAGAGAATTCATAACTAATTCTTTAGTAAATTCTCTTAAGAATTCTAAATTATATTTTTGCATTCTAGAATCTTGGCAGAGGGTGTGGTTTTATGTCTTCTCTGCTAATAGGTTCATTAGTTTGATAACTGGTTCTGTCCCTTATTCTTTCTTCCATTAAAGTTAATCCCTTTGCTATAACTTTGTTTTGGTCCAAGACCCGGTCCAGTTTAGTGAGAAATTCTTTTTCTTCTTTTGTTATTCCAGGACCATGTTTTTCTGTGAATGTTTTTGCAGAAATTTCAAATAGGTTCAGCATTTTGCCTATATCATCGCTTAACTTGTCAAATTTAACACTTAGATTAGTAAGGACTTTTTGCAGAGTTATAAAATTCTCAAGTATTAGTCCATTAAGGTCATCTCGTGATAATTTTCCGTCGCCCGAGTTTTTATTAGTTGTCACACTCACCTTTTTTGTCACACTCTTCTTTTTTGGCATATTTTATTTAGGCTAAGTTAATTTATAAATTTATAGTCTTAAGTTTCCCCTCTGCCAGTCTCTTATTACTTGCATAGCAACCCTGTTTTCTTACACATCTTGCAGCTTCAGCTGCTGGCTGAGCCATTGGATGTATACTTGTTAATGGAAAGTCTTTGAAGACAAGTTTAACTTTACCAGTATCTATGTACTGTGTCTTTATTGATGCCAACGCATCAGAATAAAATCTTCCGCAAAATGGACATTGAAAGTCTGAAAACTCCACCACCGTTACTGGAGCATCAGGATCTCCCAAAACTGGTGAGTCACCGATATTAACTTTAACTTGAGATGGTTGTATTGGAGCTGTTGGCTGCGATGGCGCAGTTGGAGCAATTACATTTCCGGTAGCTGTTCCACTTCCATCTCTAAAAGCAACAAATCCTCCAATGATGACAAGTGCTAAAAGAATAAATGTGGAATATTTCCACAACGAATCTTTTCTTATTGTTATTGCACTGCTATTTGA
>MNVX01000009.1 GCA_001872185.1 Candidatus Pacearchaeota archaeon CG1_02_32_21
GGAATCTAGTTCTAAATGGGGTTCAGTTTCATTATCTAAAGTTTGGCCATTTTTAGAAGAAAGGTAAAATGGCGAATCAATACTATAAGTATAATAAGGAGATTTCATATTTCTCACCCAGTAATCATTGCCAAGATTCCCTACACGGGCAGAAGCTATTTTAAAAAAGTCTTGTTCATTTGAAAAACAATGAGGTTCTAAGACAGACAGCCTGCCAGGTAACAACTTAATACTTCTCAATAAATCTGAATAACCTTTTGCAATAACGAAAAAACCAAACTCTTCTTTAAGTAAATCAAAATAATCTAAACGATCGCGTAAAAATATTTGAAATACATGATTTGGAAAATCCGACCTTATTATATTAGAAATATCACTTCCAAAAACAAAAGAATATTTTGTAGTATTTGCAGTTTCTCCATACATGGTAAAGGTACCATTCCAAGACGGGTCACTTTCAGTTTTCATTTAGTGGAGAGTACTGATAGCAGTTTAAATATATTACTATAATTAGCTTCCCCAGTTATCATCATTAGCCTGTTTAATATTTTTTATCTCTTGCAAAGCACTTAGCTCATTAGAGCTCAATAAGTCTTTATTATCCTTAAAACTTTTAAATTGTTTAGATGACATCTCTGAATAAATATATCGTTTATCTTTTAACTTTCTTTCAAAATTAACTCCTGGAATAGAAATAGCTACTTCCATCCCTTCTGTAGCTTCTTCAACACCTTTATTTTCAGACTGTATATTTTTTATTCTTCCGATTTTCTCATTATTTTCATCAATAAGCTCTTGTCCAGTAACCATCCTGCCGGCAACTACTCTGACACCAAAAATTGCAGGGTTGGTATTTCTAAATACATAATTATGCAAAACCTCAAGCTTACAAACCTTGAATAAAGACATTAATCTCTCTTTTTCAATTTCTTTGGCCTTTTCTTCTCTAAAAAGCTGCAGATTTTCTATTAATTTGTAAACTACCTCATCTGTGATTACCTTAATTTTATCATTAACTAAAACATCGTCATCAACCTCAACATTAAACCCAAGTATTACAGAATCAATAGGATTACTATCTAAATTAGATTTAGCAAAAAGTATGTCAGACTTGCTTATACTGCCTATTCCAACTTTAGCAACAGGAACATTTGCCTGTTTTAATAAAATCATAAGAGCTTCTAAACTTCCTAAAGAATCTGCTTTTATGATTATGCCCTGTTTTTCTGTTTTAATAGACTCTCCAACATCTTTTTTAAAATAATCTTTAACTTCTTTTTCATTGGTATATGTCATAAATGGCATTCCAGGCAAAATTTCTAACTTGTCTGCAAGTTGTATTCTTATTCCAGCTGCGGCCCTTACACTGTCACAATTCTTAAACTTAAATGAAAGAGGCTCTATAACATGAATAGATTTAACCTTAGAAGTAAAATAACCGTCAAATTTAGCAATTGCAATTTCCTGACCGAGAGATAAATTGCCGTCATATAATATAGCTTCTATATAACTAATTGTTTTTTCTTTTTTTATTTCAAGCACAACACCTTTTGCTTTTTCTCCCAGAGTCAACTGCTCTCTGAGAAATTTCTGGGACAGTCCGCAAATCATCATTAATATTTCAGAAATTCCTTCTCCAGTTTTTGCGCTGCACGGGACAATAATTAAATTTTTAGTAAAGTCAGTTATTTTAAAATATAATTCTGCATTAAACCCAAAGTCATGTAAAGCTCCTACTAAAGTATAGTATTTCTCGTCAAATGCCTGTTTTACGTGCACTGGCTGGGTATCATAATTATCTTTAAATTCATCTTTAATTTTATGCCAGCCCTGTATTTTATCTACTTTATTGAGTGCAACAATAAATGGAGTTTTGTTTGCCTTTAATATTTGTATAACTTCAGCTGTCTGAGGTTTTATTCCCTCATTAATATCAATTACCAGTATGGCCAAATCTGCCAAACTTCCTCCTCTTTTTCTTAAATTGTTAAATGCTGCATGTCCAGGAGTATCTATAAATAAAAAACCAGGTATGTCCAGCTTAATGCCGTATTTATCAATCAAAGGGCATCTCATTCTCAAACTCTGGGCTGGAAAATCAGTAAAACTTATTTTTTGAGTTATATGGCCTGCTTCTTTTTCAGCAATAGCACTGCGTCTAAGAGCATCTAAAATGCTTGTCTTGCCATGATCGACGTGACCTGCTACAGTTAGTATTGGTTGCCTGATTTTCATTTTCCATTTCCGTTAGCTTAATCATTCTATATAATTTGGAGTAATTAGCTGTTTAAAAAGGTGTGGTCTGCCTAAAAATTCTAAAAGATAATATATCTTAAACCATAGAATATTTTTTAAACCAATCATAGCAAGTTAAATAATGACACTCAGAGAAAATAGGGACTCGCCCTTGGCAAGAAAAGTTGAGTTAGAATTAGACATATCTACTCATCCAAATAATCCAGGACAAGTGTGCCTCATTAAATCATCTGAAAAGCTAACATTTGGAGAATATGTAATGTTTTCTACTGGAGCGCTGACAGTTATAATTGCAGATCAAAAATATGAAAAAAGAAAAGACGAAGTCAAGGATGTTAATGGCGGTAGAGGCGCAAGAAGATATTTAACCTACGAAAAGCAATAATATCTTATTTCTCAACAATCCTTAAATCTCTAGAATAGTCAAAAATCTCCAGTAAATCTGCACTCATGTGACCAATAGAGCCATTAAAATAGCTCCTAACTATAATCTTTCCAGACCTGCTGTCCCAATAAACCGAATTTTTAGGAAAAGTAGCCCGCCTGTCAACAATTCCTTCATCACTAAGCAACCCATTCATGACAATTTCTCCATCTTCAGTCGCAATATGGTATACAATATTCCCGTCATCAACCCAGACTTCACCAAGATTTCTATCTAACTTAGACTGCCCTGCTCTGACAATTTCTCCAGTAACATATTCAGATCTTTCTCTCTTAACTTCATAAAAATTTACAGGTTCAGGGTAGCTAGTCCTTTCAGCTTCACATCCTGCAGTTAAAACTGCGATGGTTAAAGCCAAAAAATCTCTTCGTGATATTTCCATTTTCCATTATACCGCGCCATATTTTTAAATATAATTATGATAATAAAATTATGTAAAAAGTGGATGAAGAACTAATAAAACCAATTATAAATAAAGAAAAGATATTGCACATTAACACTTAAAAAAGAATGTAAAAAGACTGATTAAGAAACTTTAAAATAGGATAGGAATATTACATGCTGAAATAATAAAAGAAATTAATCTAAACCTAAATATATAAAAACCTCGCAAAATCACTAGTACAATGGTTCCATTAGAAGAAATTCCAGAGCATGAAAGATTAGCAGAAGAAATAGCTGAGCTCAGAAATAAGATAAAAAACACAAAATATGACTTTGAGCACGGCTTTAAAGGGAACAATATGATCAAACAGAAGCTGGAGACTCATAAAAAAATGCTTGTAGAGAAAGAACAGCTTCTTTCAGTTATTATAAAAGACAAAGACAAAATAAAAGAGGTCAAAGAAACTGAAGATAAAATAACTGAAAAGGCCTCAACAAATATTTCAGAAGAGCAGGAAGAAATGCTTGAAGAAGAAATAGAGAAAGAGTTCTTGTAAGATTCAAATTATTACGACTATCAGAAAGCTTTATATAACATATAAATTCTAAAAACCAATGAAAAGAAGAAACGATGTAAAAACAAGAGCATTTGAAATAATACTTGGCAAAGAAACTTTGGGTAGACGTAACTGGCTCTTAAATGTATCTCTATATGGTAAGCACGGACTAAATAGGAAAGCTACAGAACCTGAAATAAGAGAGTTAATGGGTTATCATGATAAGATTATGGCTAGAGTTATAGAAGAGTACAAAACTATGGAAATGGTTGATGGAGAAACATGTCTCACTTCAGAAAATTTGCCACCAATACCAATGCATAAATGGACTAACTATCTTGAACATATTGAAAGAATAAAAGACGAATATAATACTCCTAAAGAACAGCCACAGGTCGATTATCAAATTTAATAGTTAATAAACTGTTTCCTAATTAGTTTTTATACTTGAAATAACTTATTCTAAAATGACCCAAGTCAAATCAGCTGTAGAAAGAACTGACAGTGAAATAGTCAAGACTTTGCATCCGTTGGTAAAAGAATGGTTTTTTTCAAGATTTAAGGAATTCTCAATAACTCAAAAATACGGAGTACCGGCAATATGGGAAAGAAAAAATATTTTAATAAGTGCCCCAACAGGAGGAACAAAAACACTAACAGCTTTCCTTTCAATACTAAACTATCTTGTTATTCTAGCTGAAAAAAATGAACTGGAAAATAAAGTTTACTGTGTTTACACCTCTCCACTAAAAGCACTCGCGACAGACATAAGCAAAAACTTAATTGAACCATTGGAACAAATAGAAGCTATAGCAAAAACTAAAAATATCAAACTTCAGAAAATCCGTGTAGGTTTAAGAACAGGAGACACAACAGCTTATGAAAAGGCCAAAATGGCAAAAACCCCTCCGCATATTATGATTACAACACCAGAATCTCTTGCAATTATGCTGACAAGTAAAAAATTTGTAGACTATCTGCAAATGGTTGAATTTTGCATAGTTGATGAAATACATGCCTTAGATAATAAAAGAGGAACTTATCTAAGCATAACCTTAGAAAGATTAAATGAAGTAAGTAAAACATTTCCGGTAAAAATAGGTCTAAGTGCAACAATATCTCCTTTAGAAGAAGTAGCAAAATTTTTAGTTGGTATTTCAGAAGAAAGACAGGTAGAAATCGCAGAAGTCCCACTAAGAAAAGAAATAGATGTCCAGGTTTTGTCTGCAGCAGATAATTTAATAGAAGACGTCAACATACAAAATGATCTTTACAGTTTAATGGACTCGCTGATTCAAGAACACAAAACAACTCTTATATTTACAAATACAAGGGCTGCAACTGAAAGAGTAGTTTCATATTTAAAAGACAAATTTCCGACAGTTTATGGAGATGATAACATTGCTGCACACCACGGATCTCTAAGTAAAACCCATAGATTCAATATAGAAGAGCGTTTAAGAGATGGGAAGTTAAAAGTAGTTGTATGCTCCACAAGTTTAGAACTGGGAATTGATATAGGATACATAGATCTGGTAATAATGCTCGGTTCTCCAAAATCAAGTGCAAGAGCATTGCAAAGACTCGGAAGAGCAGGTCACAGGCTGCATGAAGTAGCAAAGGGCAGATTTATTGTAATGGACAGAGAAGATTTAGTTGAATGTTCAGTTATACAAAAAGAAATGATTGAAAAGAAAATAAACAAAATACACATTCCAAAAAATGCCCTGGATGTCTTAGCTCAGCAAATATATGGGATGGCAATATACAAGCCATGGGATGTAGAAAATATCCTTAGTATAATAAAGAAAAGCTACTGCTATCATGAATTAAGCAAAAATGATTTCTATGATATTATAAGTTACCTTGCAGGAGAATATGCTCTTGAAAAATCAAGTGTTTATGGAAAAATATGGTATGATTCAGAAAAAAAAATGATAGGAAAAAAGGGGAAACTAGCAAGGGTTATTTATTTAACAAACATTGGTACAATACCTGAAGAATCATTTGTAACAGTAAAAATAGCTGGAAATAGAGGAAATGAGCAGAAAATAGGAGTTATTGATGAATCATTCTTGGAAAGAATAAAAAGAGGAGATGTATTTGTTTTGGGCGGAAGTAAATATGAATATGGCTATGTAAGAGGAATGAATCTTTATGTCAGGCCTGCATTGCATAAAAATCCTACAATTCCCTCATGGTTTTCAGAGCAGCTGCCATTAAGCTTTGATACAGCTAATGAGATAAATCGCTTCAGACTGCTGATGAGAGAAAAATTTGAAAAGAGAAAAAAAGAGGAGGAAATTGTACAATTTATAAAAGAATACTTGTATGTTCTAGATGGAACTGCAAAGGCAGTATATAACTTTTATTATGAACAGTACAAATTTGCAGAAATACCTACATCTAAAAAATTAATTATAGAGCAGTATAAGGGGGAAAAGAATTATCTTTTATTCAGCAGTATGTATGGCCGAAGAGTAAACGATGCCTTATCAAGAGCGTTAGGCTACTTAATGGGGCAGGCAGGTGGAAGAGATATAGAATTAGGTGTAACAGATTCAGGGTTTTATATTGCAGGAGAATCATTAAAAATAGAAAAAGCGCTTAAATTTCTGAACTCTAAAAATTTAAGAGAAGTTTTAATAGAAGCTGTAGAAAAAACTGACCTGCTAGCCAGGAGATTTAGGCATTGTGCTACAAGATCTTTAATGATTATACGTACTTACAAAGGGTATAGCAAAACAGTTGGTAAGCAGCAAATGCGTTCTCACTTTCTTATGGCTGCTGTAAGAAAAGTATCAAAGAATTTCCCAATACTTAATGAGGCTCGTAGAGAAGTGTTGGAAGATGTTTTAGACATAGAAAACGCAAAAAAAGTTCTTGATTTAATAGAATCAAATCAGGTTGAAATAGAAATAAAGCAGGTAAGATTGCCAAGTCCATTTACACTTAATCTCATATTACAGGGGCATTCTGATTTGATAAAAATAGAGGACAAACAGCAGTTCCTAAAAAGAATGCACGAGCTTCATATGAAGGTAATTGGAGAAAATTAAAAAATAAGTTCTTTGTTAAGAAAATTTAAAAGGATTACTGGATTTATTAAATAATATTATCTCTTATTCTCCTCCTTAACAATCCTAACAATTGAATCCTTTAAGCCTGGAAGCTTATTCTTGATAACATCCCATATAATTTCTAAATCAACTCCAGAATAAGCATGTATTAATATATCTCTCAAGCCGACAATCTTCTTCCATTCAACATCATCATATCTATCTTTTAACTCTTCAGAAATATTTTTTGCTGCTTCCCCGACTATCTCCAAATTCCTTAAAACAGCATCTGAAACTAAGTTATTATCTTTAAACTTTTCGTAAGATAACCCCTTTACATATTTTTCTATTCTTTCTATTGCTTCAAGCATATCCTCAAGATAAACAGACTGTTCTTTAGGCATAAATAACCTCCTTCCTTACATGAGCAAAAGCAGGTTTAAGATTTTTCTTCACAACTAAATCAACTTTTCTTTTAAATAATCTCTCTAAAAAAAGTTTTAATCCCATATAATTATCAAAACTTGAATTGTCAAGCTCCACTAATATATCCACATCACTTTTTTCATTCTGTTTGCCTTTAGCAAAAGAGCCGAATAATCCTATCTTAACCACCCCAAATCTCGCTATCTCATCTTTATGTTTATTTAGAGTTGCCACTATTTCTTTAGAGCTTAATTTTCTGGGTTTTTTTTGAGTTTCTTTTAAAGGCATTTTAATCTCCTCCCACATCTTGCTTCGTAAGGAAACTTTTTTTATAATTAATCTGTCTCCATTTAAAATAAAAATCACTTTTTCTCCTTCTTTCAAATCAAGATTTCTTCTCATATCTGCAGGTATTGCTATCTGCCCTCTCGAACTTATTGTTCCAATTTCAATTATTTCTGTCATTTTATATATCTTATTTACAAGATATATCTTGTATTTAAGCCTTTCGGTTCATTTTTAAAACCATTATAGTTATACGGCTTAGTTGAAAATCCCAATTGAACTAAGTCTCCTTTCGGAACAATAATTTATATAGATAAAGCAGCTTTAATATCATGGAATGAAAAAAAGTAATTTTAATAAGATCAAAATCTATTTCAGGAGGTTTTAAAGAGGAGTTTAACATTCTATTGAAAATTAGCGCAAAAGACCATGAAAACCTTTATAACTCTAAAAAGCGCATAAATTTATGGAAGGGGTGATTTTAGTATATTCTACAACTATAATGCTTTTAGTCATACTTTTGTCAGAATTATTAATTTTGTCCGATAAAATTTCCTCCAAAAAAGACAAAGAGAAAAAAGAGATAAAAAAAGCTGTTGAAAATTAAGCTTTTAAACTAATTCTTATTTAGTTCTAAATGGAATATGATTTTATTAGTAAGAGCACATTTTTTCCAAAAAAAGGAATTTTAGTAATCGGGGATTTGCATCTTGGATATGAGTACACTCTAAGAGAAGCCGGAAGTCTAATACCTGCGACACAGTTTAGTGAAACAAAAAAAGACCTCCAAAATATACTTGAAATAATTAAAAAAAGAGGCCATAAACTAAAAAAAATTATTTTCTTAGGAGATATAAAGCATTTCTTTGGATATAACAAAGGAGAGAAAAACCTTTTCATAGAGCTTATGTCAATACTTGGTAAAAATATTGACATAAGTAACATAATAGTTCTAAGGGGAAATCATGAAAAAATGGCTGAAATAGCAGACAAAAAACTAATTGATTATTACAAAGATGAAGAAATAGTTTTTATCCATGGTGATATAGAAATTAAAGAAGCTTTTGGCAAAGATGTAAAGTATATTGTGATGGGCCACTTGCATCCAGCCATAACACTAAGAGATTCTCAAAATATAAAGGCTGAAAAATATAAATGCTTCCTGACTGGTAAATACAGGGGCAAAGAAATAATAATTTTGCCAAGTTTTTTGCCCTTAGTAGAAGGAACCAGTCTAAATGAACACCTAAGTAATAATCGCTGCATAATACCTGCAAAAAACCTTGAGAGATTTGATGTTCATATCATAGGAAAGGAAAAAACATATAAGTTTGGATTATTGAAAAAGATTATGAAGTAAAATTATTTATAACCAAGTTAATTTGACAGGGTCTAAGTAAAGTTAATTACAGCCGAAACATTTATAACAATCATATAACTATAAATCTTAATTAACTCCATAGGATCTGTAAGGATCCTATGATATCATTTTAATATGAAAAGTAATTCTAAAAAACTAAAAATTGTAGTCTATATTGACGGGAGTAATCTTTATTTTTCCATAAAAAAGACATTTAATTGTAAAATTGATATAGAAAGGTTATGTAAAAAGCTTATTGGAAACAATGAACTAATAAAGGTTAATTATTATATAGCTCCAGTTGAACAATTTAGCAATCCCGTAATGTATGCAGAACAGCAAAGTTTTTTTGAAAAATTAAAGAAGATAGAGAAATTAAATATTATTTTTGGTAGATTGGAAAAAAGAAGGAAAGGTGGAGAAATTTATTACGTTGAAAAAGCAAGTGATGTAAACTTAGCTTTGGATTTAGTTTTAGATGCACAAAAAGAGGCTTATGATGAAGCATATCTCATTTCAAATGATGGAGATTTTTCAGGTGCAGTAAATTCTGCAATTAATTTTGGAAAAAAGGTTATTTATGTTGCGATTGGAAACAGAAAATCAATTTCCCACCATCTTAAAAAAGTTGCTTCGCGAACTTTTTATATTTCAAAAGACTTTATTTCTAATTGTGAGTTATGAGTTGTATGAGTAATATCAAATCGAACTGCTGAATTATTTGTAAAGTGAGTAGGGTGTGCAGAATACAAATACAGATTCATGCACACCCCAAAGTTTTTGTGTGAAAAAGGGAAAAGTATAAATGGCCGATAAGAGCATAAACAGGCGGTGGGTTTACCGAATTAAAACTCACTGAGTTTTTTTCATATTTAATTTTCTTATCTTTGTTCGGGGAGTTGATATTTATTTCCATCTTAGTTTTGTACCTCCTTTTCAGGATACTAGTCTTAAGATATGGGTTTATAAAGGACTTGTTAAACAAAAATAAAGAGACAATATAAAGAAAATCTCTAAAGAAACCAGCTACATAAGGCTTAAAAATAGTAAAATGGATAATACATAATGGCAAGTCTATACTACATACCAAACTGGTTCTTTACAACAAGTATAATCTTTGAAATAATATTCGCAGTAGTTACCGGTTTAGTGGCAGTTTTGTCTTTCAAAGTGTACAATTTATCAAGACAAAAAGAATTCCGGCTTTTTGGGTTAGGATTTACATTTATCTCACTGTCCTACATTATATGGTCCCTAATCAACTTATTTTTATTAGACCAGCTAAGTGATGCTCTAAAAGTGCTGTCATTTAATGAATTTGTATCTTTAGGAGCACTGGGAATATACTTCTATATGCTGCTGTTTATAGTAGGATTAGCTACTCTAAATTATACAACCCTAAAAGAAAATAGTAAATCAATTTACATCATAATCCTGCTCATATCTTTAGTTGGAATAATTACAAGCTTCAACAAAGGGTTTACATTTCAGATACTTTCTTCTATATTCTTAGCTTTCCTTTTAATACACTTTGCAAGTCAGGTAAAACGTAACAAAAATGTAAAATCTCTTCTTGTGTTTTTTGCATTTTTATCTCTTCTTGTAAGCCATGTAATCTTTATATTTTCAACAAGCCAGTACATGTACTATGTAATGGGGCATATTTTTGAACTTGTCGCCTACATATTGATTTTAGCCAGGCTGTATATAATAATAAAATGAACTTTTAAAAAAGGTTCCCAAAATATTAAAATGAATAAAAAAAGAAACAAGCTAGAAATCATAAGAGACATACTTCAGGTTATTAACAATAGAAATGGTAAAATAAAACCGACACATATTTTATACAAGTCCAATTTGTCTCATCAGATGATGGAAGAATATCTAAAAGAACTTATCTCAAAAGAATTTATTATTGAAAGCAGAAATAAAACCGGAAAAACATACTCCATAACTGAAAAAGGGCATGAATATATCAAAAAATACTCTCTTATAGCTGAATTCACCGAATCTTTTGGGCTAGAATAAATTAAAATTAGTTAAAATAAAACAAAATTTAATCTAAAAAACTAAGCGTCTTCTCCACGCCTAAGTTTTTCTAAACGCTCTTGGTCTTCCTGAAGTTTTTTTTCGGCTTGCTTTATATGGTCTTCGTTTTTAATGCTCTTTAAATCCTTCTGTGCTTGAGCTATTTTTTCCTCAGCAGCCTTTATCCTTGGGTCTTCATTATCTTCTTGTTCAAAATCATAAAATTTTTTATATACAGTAGGCTTTTCAGGATTATTGATTGATGCTCCTTGCTTTTTTACAGACATTGATTTCATACCGAAAATAACTGCTAGAATAACTGCAATTGTTACAATAACTACAACAACATAATACCATTTTTCCTTGAACATCTCTCCTGTCTTGTTTATTGAAAAACCAGTAACTTTTTGACTTTCAGTGCCATTAGAAATAATTTCTGTCTCTTCAGAATTTTGAACCTCTCCTGTATTTTCTTCAGGAATTAACAAATCAGAATCATTAGCTTCAGGTTCTGTAGTATTTTCAGTATTAGCTAATAAGGCCGGATCGCTGGCTGCATCTCCTATGTATCCACCAGGCATTATTTTAAGCGAAATAGGACTGTTAATATTATAATCTTCAAACCTGTTATAAAGAATCTTGCTTCCATCTTTACTCAAAGTAATACCCAAATCAACTACATCGGAACTAACACTCAAAGTTACTTCTGCCTTTCCAAACTCATCAGAAGTTACTCTTTTGCTGTCTAAAAGAGTATAAACAGCATCTCCATCTAGTGCACTCACCAAAAGGGTATGGTTTGAAATAGTTTCAATATTAACCTTAACTTCAGCGGCATAGACACTGCCAACTAACAATAATAATATCCCGAGAACCAATATTTTTCTCATTCAATCCTCTTTTAATATTAAAATTAAGATAAATTCATTTATAAATATTTTTATTGTGTGAATGTTAGTTTTATCAGCCTTTATAAATTACTATAACAATAATTAAAAACCCATTTCATTTATAGTTTGTATGGATGATTATAGTCAAACAGATAAGTTTTGTTCTAAGTGCAAAAATACTGGAATTGTAAAAGAGGTAAATGGCCAGGTCCACACATGCTGGGATTGCTTAGAATCAGGCCGTTTAGATAATCATTCAAAAGATCTTCCCGACCACAATTTAAGGTTATAATTTTTTTAAGAAAGATACCTTTCAGAAAATTCTTTCCTAATACTTTCCTGAACTTTATTAATACCATCTACATAAGGAATTAAAACAAACCGAGGGGAGCCATCCATAACTATCTGAACATAGCCTTGATTAACTCTTCTATGAAACTCCAAATTCTCCATGTCAATCCTATTAACACCCCCTGATTTAGATCTATTAGCTAATCCAACTTCAGGATCAACATTAATAACAAATGTTAAGTCAGGATATCTTTCATTAATAGAAAAGTGATTTACCCTTCTTATAGTCTCAAAATCTAACTTTCTCCCATAAGCTTGATAAGCGGTTGTTGAATCTAAAGACCTATCTAAAACAACACTTTTTCCAGAATTTAATGAAGGAATGACAATGTTTCCATAAAAACTAGCTCTTGCAGCTTCAAATAAAAATAACTCGCTCCAGGGGTTCATTCCTTTATACTCTGGATTTAAAAGTAATTCCCTTATTCTCTCTCCAACTAAATCTCCTCCAGGCTCTCTAGAAACAACTGCTTCAGAGTCATAGACACATTTAAACCAAGGGTAAAATAGTTCTACTTGTTTAGACTTTCCAGATCCCTCTCCCCCTTCAAATGTAATGAGAAGTGATTTTTTTCTCTTCAAAGCCATAACATACCCTCCATAAACATAACAAAAAGTCTTGCTTTAAAAATAAATATGTTTTAAAAATAACTCTTAAAAGGAAAGTTTGATAAAGAAAACCTTGGCTCTTAAAAGGAAAGTTTGATAAAGAAAACCTTGGCTCTTAAAAGGAAAGTTTGATAAAGAAAACCTTGGCTCTTAAAAGGAAAGTTTGATAAAGAAAACCTTGGTTGTCTTTATTCTTTCATCTCAATCTTGATACTAACGCTTCTCGGAATTGGAAGCCTCATAATAGAGTGAAGAACTTTATCATTACTTGGAAGGTCGATTATTTTCTTATGAATCCTCATTTCAAATCTGTCAAAAGTAGCAGTACCATCCCCACATGGAGATTTCCTTGTAGTAACTTTAAGCCTTCTAGTAGGCAGGGGAATTGGGCCCTTGGTTAAAACTCCAGCTTTATTTGCTATGTCCTTGATTGTGTTAGTAATCTCATTAAGTTGAGTTACATCGACACTGCTTAGTTTAATTCTTACAACTGCCATTTTGGTTATAAATTATATGGTTAAAATCGGTTTAAAAACCTTGTTGTTAATTCTTAATATTATTAGGCACCCCGCGCCGCGAGCGAGATGCCTGCCACTACAGCCTTTGGCGTAGTGGTAAAAATATCAGCAAATAGCTAATTTTAAGCCTTTTGCTTTTGGCCCCATCTAAAAATCGCATATAGTATAGAAACTAGCAAAATACCACATAAGTCTACAAATATATCTCCATATGAGAATGCTCTTCTAGGTACAAAAACCTGATGTATCTCATCTGAAATAGCATATAAGAAAGAAAAAATAATTACAAATATCACATTGCTAAGATTGCCTTTAGGTGCAAGAGAAACCAACAAAAAAGCTGCAAAAAAGAAAAATATTGAAAAATGATAAGCCATAGACTTGAAATTAAGTCCCTGAACTCCCTCCAAGCTTGGGAAACTTATTGAAGACCCGGCAAATATCATCAAAGCAACAATAAAAGCAACTAACAGAGCATAATTTTCTTCTTTTTTCATAAAAACACAATAAAAAGCTCACTTAAAAAAATTTATATACACAATAAGATAATTAACATCATGCTAGACATAAATCTTGTCCGTGAAAATCCAGAATTGGTAAAGTCAAACCAGCTAAGAACAAGGCAAAAAGCAATTGCAGTAAATGAAGTTCTCAAGCTTGATAAAAAATGGCGTGGGAAAAAACTAGAAGTTGATAAACTGAGATCAAAAAGAAATCAGATTTCTGAAGAGATAAACAAGTTAAAAAAATCAGGAGATGAAAAAAAGGTCAGGGATTTAATCTCAGAGGCAAAGGCTCTCCCAGACATGATAAAAAATGCCGAGTTAGAATCAGATGAACTCCAGGCTAAAAGAGATGCACTTTTAAGAAGTTTGCCAAATATTATTTCAAAACAAACTCCTTCTGGCAAAGATTCAACTGAAAATGTTGAAATAAAAAAATGGGGCAAGCCGAAAAAATTCAGTTTCCCTGTCAAAAATCACGCAGAGTTAGCTGAAGACCTTAACATTGCAGGCTTCGACGAATCTGCAAAAGTATCTGGAAATGGATTCTACTATCTAAAAAACGAACTTGCTATTCTAAACCAGGCATTGATAAGATTTACAATAGACTTTATGAGAAAAAAGAAGTACGAGTACATTGAACCTCCGTTAATGATAAAAAAAGAGATTCTAACAACTTCTGAAGGAATGGAAAGTTTTGCAAATTCAATTTATGAAGTAAAGGACACTGACATGGCACTCATAGGAACTGCAGAACATGCTCTTATGGCAATGCATAAAGACCGTCTATTCAGAAAAGAAGAGCTTCCAAAAAAATATTTCTCTTATAGTATGTGCTTTAGAAAAGAAATTGGTTCTCACGGAATTAATGAAAAAGGACTTTGGAGAACTCATCAGTTTAACAAAGTTGAACAATTTATATTTTGTCGCCCAGAAGAATCTGAAAAATTCTATATGGAACTAATGAAAAATTCTGAGGAAATACTAAAAGCATTAAAATTGCCTTTTAGAATAATAGAAATATGCACAGGAGACTTGGCTAAATGGAAATACAGAAGTGCAGATTTCGAAATATGGAGGCCTACAACAAAATCCTATGGAGAGGTAATGTCTCTTTCAAACATTACAGACTATCAGGCAAGAGACCATAATATAAAATTTTTAAATAAAGAAAACAAAAGAGTAGTTGTTCATACTTTAAACAATACAGCTTTAGCAACTTCTAGAATTCTTGTTACCATACTGGAAAATAACCAGAACAAAGACGGCTCTATAAACATCCCAAGTGTTTTATGGAAGTACACAGGTTTTAAGAAGATAACTGCAAAAAAATAAAAAAGATTGGACAACTAAAAATTTTCTAAACTTACTTATTAGCACTATCAAGTCTTACAACATAACCTAACAACCCGCCTTTTTCTCTTAATTTATCCAAAAACGCTTCTCTTTCTTCAATGATTTCAGATTTCAAAGCAACAGCTCCTAAAATAAGCCCTCTTGCATCTTTGTACTCTTCATGACTTAAATCGTCAAAGTACCCGTTTTTGTCATGAGTATGTCCTCGTTTTTCCAAGTAATAATGTGTTTCATCTGTAACAAATCCTTCCAAATGAGCGCTCCATAAATCTTCTAAAAATTCACTTGGATTAAAAACCATACATCTTAACATTAAAGCCTCAGCTCCGTCAATTCTCCTATTTCCAGATTCTTCAGAAAGCGACTTATAGATTTTATTTAAAGTCTTTAAATCCCAATCAGTCCATTCTCCCATAAAAACGGAAAACTAAAGAACTTTTTAAAGATTATTATGATTAAAAACTAAAAATATATAAACCACCTATGCTTAAAAAAATAATGGATACTAAAAAAGAAAACAAGTTTATTATTTCTATTTTATGTTCTATTAATAAAGCTGTCTCTCTCAAAAGATAAGACAGCTTTCATTTATTCTAATCTAAATTTATAAAAATCATGGAAGCTACAAATACACCTAAAAATTTGTATGAATCTCCCAGAGATAACCAGGATGCATGGGACAAAGAAATGGCATTTGAAAGGCCAATAACCTACCAGCATTTATTGGAAAGGGAAAAATATCTTACTGATATAAGTCATACAGATTAAATATAAAAAATTGCAGTGAAAGAGCACTTAAAAACAGAATTATTTAAGCTGTGTTTCTATAAAGATAGGCCATATGTGTTAAATAAACAAATCAGTCAGGATTTTTCTACATATTAAATTATTGAAATATTAAAAACTAATCTGTCTTTCTCACCCAAATACTATTCATCACATAAGTAAAATAAACTGCAATTGCAAAATAAAGCATATTTTTCTTAGCTGATAAATTCAGAGAATACGAATCATAAAACATCATAGCTCTTAATTCCTGAATTGGAGTGTATATGAGAGTATCTAAAGTAACTGTATTAGCAGTCTGGCCACTTACAACATTGAGCTCATAAGTTGAAAACCAAAAATGAAAAGACCAAAAAACTTCAAAAAGTGTTGCCATTATAGCAAAAAAACCAAATAAGATAAGAATGTTCAGCACCTGTTTTGGAAACTTTACAAATAAGGGTTTAATTATCTGCAGGA
>MNVX01000030.1:0-8018 GCA_001872185.1 Candidatus Pacearchaeota archaeon CG1_02_32_21
TCATTCGGCCTAAGTTCATTGTACTCTTTTTTATTTGCAAAAACTAAAGGTCTTATACCCTTTTTATCAGATTCTTTTCCATACAATCTTTCAGTAATTTCTCCTAAAGCAAAGCACCCAATTATTTCATTACCCTTTTTTATATAGAAAAATTTTTCTCCAGCAGAAAGTACAAAATCCCTCCACTTTTCGTAAGTCCATTTAACAGCTCCTCCCTCTTCAAGGGTTTGCATGTGCATCTCATACATTTCCTTTAAGTCTTTTTCTGAAAAAGCCATGTCATAGTGTAATTTGGATTTTTGTGCCTGCTGAACATACTTTCTTCTTGAGTATTTTACATTTCTCCATATTTCTTCTTCATTTTTACCTTCCAAGTTTATAATTATTGTAGCATTTACGTCTTTCATAAAATTATAGAGAGAAGCTGTTTTTATAGATTATGATTCACAAGTTGAAATAGATAGTCAAAATGAAAATTCCTCTTTAAAGTATAGTACAGCTTTTTATTTGCCTTTAGCTTTGGCTTTATATTATTTATGGTCACTCTAATAAACGGATATTTAGATTTTACAGGCTCTTTTTTTCCAGTTTTGTTTGAGTAGCTTGTGTTTAATCTCTCATCTATGCTTTTTGGAGTAAAACTACTAACTCCTAAAAATTTGAACAGTTTATTTAATTCAGCCTGTTTGTCGCGATTATCCATATCAAAAATAAAAACGCCGTTTTTACCGAATTCTTTTATAAAAGGTTTAACATATTCCTCCTGGTTTATTTCCTTTATCTCGTTTATGCTTAAGCTGTTATCATCAACTAAATCATAGTACTTGGCAACATTATAAGCTGATTTTGCTCTCTCTTCTTCTTTTCTCTTATATATTATTATCTTAACATTTGGGAATAGCTTTTTTAGTAATTTAGCAGATTTTTTGTTCCATATTATTAGTGTACTTAATTCACCAACCCTTTTTTCAAAATCACAATTCCTGAATTTTTTAATGTAGTTCTTCAAACCCATAGTTTCATACTCTTCTGGAAAATAATTGATTTCTGTATGGAGGTTAAATTTTGGAATGCTTATTTCAGGATGTTCATATAGGCAGTTAGCTAGCCATTTTGATCCGCTTCTCCCAAAACCTACTCCAATAAAGTCAATTCTCATATTATTACCTGTAAACTGGACTTAATAAATTTTTATTGATTATGCTTTTATTTTCCGAAGAAGATCACATATCTGGCCATCCACTGCAAACTAGATATTGTCCCAAAAAGAACAAATAGCCAAAATGGCTGATATAAAAATACTCCTAATGCAACTAAACTCCACTGCAAATCAAGAGCAAATGAAAATGCTCCAGGACTTAGCCCAAAGAAAGTTTTACTTAAACCACTTCTTACATTGTCCATAGGGTTTGATAAACTGAATTTGGTTCTAAGTACTTCAGATAATAATGCAGCATAGTTTATCATCATATAACTAAAAATAGCGTAAGTTCCTAAAATTATTATAATTACGTTTCCTGTCTCCATAAAATTTTTCATCATTAAAGCAAAGAAAACTGCACATATTCCGATAAATCCACTCGATTCATCCAGCCATTTTCCCATAGCATTTTTCTTGTTATAATATCTGGCAACAGTTCCGTCAGATAAATCAGCAACTAAGCCAAACATTACTAAAAATCCTGCTAAGATCATCCACATACCGCCTAAATAGTAAATTATTAGAGCTGCGGAAATAGTAGATGCTAGTCCTAAAAGGTTAACTAAATGGGCTGAAATCCCTAAAGAAACAGCAATCCATGAGTAAAATACAGATGGAGGGTAATATATATACTTAATAATGGGCCTTGTTAAATGATCTTGCTTAAAGTATTTAGATACCTCTTTTAGACTTGGTTTTTTAACATCTTTTCCTGTTTTTACATCGTCTTTTTTTGTACTATTACCCATTGCCTTACGAGTCATTACTATTTTTTAAATCTTCACTAACCCGTACTATATAGCACAATTGCACAAACCTTTTAAAATCACCATTTATTATAACTTCATGGATAAAGATGTTAAGATAATAGCTACTATTGGTCCGGGATCAAATAACCCCGAAATATTGGAAAAACTAAAAGATAGGGGCGTAGACTTTTTTAGAATAAACTTGTCACATACCGATGAAAATGATATTGAAGCTAAGATAAAAGACATTTTAGGATATGGGGTGCCAATAATACTTGATACAGAAGGCTCTCAGGTAAGAACTGGCAATTCTTATGAGATTGAATTCCCAGAAGGAAAAAATATAAAGCTGCATGCAAAAGAAACTAATTGTGATTCATCCAATCTATTTCTAAGACCTATAGGAATAATATCAAATTTAAGAGATGGAGATTTAATATCCTTAGAGTTTAATTCTGTTTTATTAAGAGTAGTGAACGATAGCACTTTAAAGCAAGGTTATATAGAATGTCAGGTAGCTATGGGGGGAAAAATAGGTGGAAAAAAAGCTGTTCAAATTCAAAGTCCAACATTTAGTTTACCGCCCTTTAGCAAAAAAGACCATTTAGCTGTTGAACTAGCTAAAAAGTATGGAATAAAACATTTTACACTGTCATTTATGGAGGCCAAAAGTAGTGTAGAAAAGTTCAGGCTTTTATACCCTGAAGCAGTCCTATATTCTAAAATAGAATCTAAAAAAGGACTTGACAACTTCATGGAAATCGCAGAAGTTTCAGATGGTGTTTTAATAGACAGAGGAGATTTAAGTAGCCAGGTTCCATTAGAAAAAATACCCTTTGTCCAAAAATTCATAATCAAAAAAGTTACAGAAATAGGCAAAGAAGCTTTTGTTGCTACAAATACTTTAGAACAAATGGCTTTGGCACTTAAACCAAATAAAGCAGAAGTTAATGATATAATTAATACAATTCTTGATGGGGCAACTGGCATTGCCTTAACAAAAGAAACTGCAGTCGGAAAATATCCTGTTGAAACAGTTAACATGCTATCTAATCTAATCTCTCAAGTGAAATCATTAAAATTAAACGGAAGCAATTTGATAGAAAGCATAGAAAAAACTAATTATATTTATTCAGAAAATACCCCTGAATTGCTGATAAAACCTCATGGTGGGAAGCTTGTAAACAGATTTGCCCCAGATTATGCTGGAATAATTCCTGAAAAGAGAATAGAAATAGATGAAGAAAGTTTAATGGATATAGAGCAAATAGCTGTTGGAGCATTTAGTCCTTTAGAAGGTTTTATAGGAAGTAAAGATTTTCATTCTATTACCGATAATTACCGGCTATCAAACGGAGTAGTTTGGCCATTGCCTATTGTGCTGTCTGTTGACGAAGAAAAAAGAAAAGAGCTTTTAGATGGAGAAGATATTGCTTTAACATTTAATGGAGAGGTTTATGCAATTCTTCATTTGAACGAAATTTATGAAGTTGAAAAAGAAAAAGAAGCAGAAAAAATATTTGGAACCAATAATTTGGAACACCCTGGTGTTAAAAAGTTTATGGGTTTAGAGCAATATTTTTTGGGAGGAAAGATAACTCTCTTAAAAAGAAGACCATCTATTTACAAAGTTCATGAGCTAACTCCAAAACAAACAAGAAAGATATTTTCTGAAAGAGGATGGAGTAAGATTGTTGGGTTTCATACAAGAAATGTAATACACAAAAGCCATGAATTTATCCAGTTAGAAGGGATGAAAAGAGGGATGTGTGACGGTTTGTTTGTTCATCCAGTTATAGGAAAAAAGAAAAAAGGCGATTTTGAAGCAGGTGTCATAATAGAATCTTATGAAAAAATGATAGAGGACTTTTATCCAAAATCAAAAGTTGTTATGGGGACATTTGCAAGTTACTCTAGGTACTGCGGACCAAGAGAAGCTTTATTTACTGCACTTGTAAGGAAGAATTTTGGATGCTCGCATTTTATAGTTGGTCGCGATCACACAGGTGTAGGAAATTTTTATCATCCGAATGCATCTCACGAAATATTTAACAATTTTTCTAATGAAGATTTGGGATTAATACCAATAAAGTTTGATAAGGTTTTCTATTCTGAAATAGAGGAGAAGCATATTCATGAGCCAGATTTCATTGATCATCCTGAGAAAAGCAAGTTGCATATTTCAGGAACCCAAGCAAGAGAAATGCTTCAAGGAGGGAACTCTCCACCAGACTGGTTCATGAGGCCAGAGATTTCTAAAATTATAATTGACAAAATAAAAAACGGTGAAAAGGTTTTTGTAGAATAATTAACTTTCGAATCTAAAAACTTAATAAGTGTGTTTACAAATTACTTCTATGAAAATTGTACATGTATCACCAGAGTTTTATCCAGCAATAGGTGGGGTTGGACAAGTTGTCAGAGAGCTTGCTACACGTCAAGTAAGAGAAGGGCATGAAGTTCATGTTTTTGCTCCAGCCTGGGACAAGGAAAAAAGAATAAGGTCTGGAGATGAAGTAATTGATGGAATAAATGTTCACAGATTTTATTACTGGTTTAAAGCAGGAAATTTTGGTACTTTTTGGCCACAAGTCCTTCCAAGTTTAATTAAAGGAAAATTTGATGTTATTCACAGCCATTTATTTGCCCATGCGCATTTTATCTTTTCAGCCATTGCTTCAAAATTGTCTAAAACTAAACATATTCACACAACACATTGTCCATGGAGTGATGCCCATAGGCCATTATTCGGGAAAATACTTATGTATATTAGTTACAATATTTTTTCAAAAATAGCCTTGAAGTATACTGATAAGGTTATCTTAATTACTCCATGGGAAAAAGAGTTCATAACTAAATATATTGACTATCTAAATAAATTAGTTGTTATTCCAAATGGAATGTCAAATCTATTTTTTAAAAAAATAAAAGGTAATGATTTTAAAACTAAATTACGGATTAAAAATAAAATAGTTTTATTCTTCGGTCGTTTAAATGCTACTAAATCTCCAGATAATTTTGTTAAAATTGCCAAATTAGTTTTGAAAAAGTATCCAGATGTTACCTTTGTAATAAGAGGCCCTGATGAAGGAATGAGACAAACAGTTAAGGATTTAATTGGAAATGAAAAAAGAATAATCCTAATGAATGAAACTAGGGATAGGGAAGAAATAATAAGAATGTATCAAGCATCTGATGTTTATGTTATGCCAAGTTACAGAGAGGGCTTGCCATTGACTTTATTTGAAGCAATGGCTTCTGGGCTTCCAATAGTTGCCACTCCAGTTAATGGAATTGCTTATGAGCTAAAAGACAAGGAAAATGGCTTTTTAGTAGAGCATGGGAATAACGAATTGTTTAAAGATAAAATAATAAATTTATTGAAGGATAAAAAACTTAGAAATAAAATTTCTAAAAATAATTTAAAAAAAGCAAAAAAATATGACTGGGATATAATAACTAAAAAAATAACAAAGTTATATGCCTAAAATGCAGAAGAATAAAATAAGTGTAATTGTCACAGCATTTAAAGAACCAAAAACTATTGGAAAAGCTATAACGCAATTAGCTAAGCAAAAAATAGCTAACGAAATAATTATAGTTGCTCCAGATAAAGAAACTCTTTCAGAAGCTGAAAAATTAAAAAAAGATTTTAAGGAAATTAAATTATTAAAAGATTCGGGAGAAGGTAAGCCTGCAGCTCTTAATCTGGCTGCTAAAAAAGCTAAAGGTAATATTTTAGTATTGACTGATGGAGATGTTTATGTTTCAGATAATTCCCTTAGATATCTTATAAGCAAATTCAAAAATCAAAAAGTGGGCGCTGTGTCTGGTCGCCCAGTCTCTGCTAGTCCTAAAAATGAAATGTTAGGATATTGGGGGTATGTCCTAAGCTCTGTAGCGCATGATTTAAGAAAAAATTCGATCAGGAATGGAAGAAGAATATTTTGTTCAGGATATTTATTTGCAATTAAAAAAGAGCTCTTTCCTAAATTAGCTCCAGAAATACTCTCAGAAGACGGATATACTTCACATAAAGTTTATGAAAAAAAATATATTATAGAATACTCTCCAGAATCAGAAGTATATGTAAAATATCCAGATAATTTTAAGGACTGGATAAAACAAAAGAAAAGGAGTGTTGGAGGATATAATCAGATAAAAAAACTACTTGGAGCAAACATGAGGTCGTTTGGCCAGGAGTCTTCAAGTTTTTTTAAACTGTTTAAATATGTTAATTCAATAAAAGATCTTTGCTATCTTTTTGTACTTTTTTTTGCCAGGATTTACTTATGGGTATTGATATATTTAGATATTAATATAAGAAAAAAAAGCCATAAAGATATATGGCTTAGAATTGAAAGTACAAAATAAGCAAATAAATAAAAAGCTGTTTTTGTTGTATTATTTATGGAAGAAAAAACAAAGATAGCTTTCAAAGATAGAGTCAAATTATGGCTAAAAGACAGGCATAACTTATTCTTCTTAGGAATTATAATATTAATTATTTTGATAGGAGCTTATTATTTCTCTCTTACAAAAAATCAGCCATTATGGTGGGATGAATCTGATTACCTTGCCTATGCTAAAAATCTTGCAGGGTATAATGTTGATTGGATAGTAACTAAAGACCATAACTCATTATTTTCATATACAGTTGCACTTTTTTTCATGCTGGGGTTTTCAGAGCCAATTACTAAGTTTTTTGTTGAATTTGTCCCTTATATTTTAGTAATTGTGCTGATTTATCTGGTTGCAGGTTTAATGTATAAGGATAAAAGAATTGCTTTAATTTCTTCTGTATTGTTTGGAATTCAATGGACTGTCTTGTTTACAGCTATGAGATTCCAGGTAGAAATGCCTGGATTATTATTCGGAATGCTGTCGATATATGTTTTTTGGAAAGGATATGAAAAAAAAGAAAAGATTTTTGGACTAATAAATCATAATTGGGCAGTGCCTTTGGCAGCACTACTATCAATTGTTACATATTCAATAAGAAGAGGATATTTTTTGTTCGGAGCATTTTTGTTTTTACAAATGATAATTTCAAAAAACTGGAAAGATTTGATAAAAGACAAATATAACTGGATAGCTGCAATTGTTTCTGTAGTACTGATTTTTATAGTAGAAAAAGTTATTTTTAGTGCAGGAATTACAAGTGTAGCTGGAGGATATACGCATTTTGACAGGGCAATTAATTTCCTTCCGCTAGGAGTTTTTAGCTCTTTTTTTAGCAATATGGGTTTAGGATGGGCAAGTATATTACTTTACTTATTTTGGTTAGGATTAATAATAATTTTTATTAAGACACTTCTTTCATTAGGACATATAAGAAAGTCATCAGGTAATGAGCTAAATTCAGATATTTTCGTTATAACAAGTATTATTATTACACTGCTCTTTTTTATTTTAGTATTAAGAGAGCAGGATAGTTTTGGAGAGCCAAGATGGTATTTCCCTCTTCTATTCGGAGCTTTGATTTGTATTTCAAAGGCTACAGTAACTATTTCTGATTATGTAAGCAAATACTCATCTAAATATGCCAAACAAATTGTAGCTGTCATAATTATAGTCTTGGTAGGTTTTGGATGTTATTATGAAATTTCGTCTGCTAATGCAATTATAAAAAGTAAAATACCCTCTTTTGAAGGGATAAAACAAGCAAGTATTTATTTAAAAGATATCACTAATGATAACGAAGTAATATTAAGTGTACCAGAACCACAAACAGAATATTACTCAGAAAGGCATGTCATAAATCCAAATAAATGGGGATATTGGGAAAGATATAATATTCCATTTGACCCATTTTTAGACGCAATTAGGAATGATACTAATGTAAAATATTTGTTAGTTTCATTTTCAGAGCCAAATCATCCAGAGTGGATGAAAAAAATAAATTATGGAAGCGTGAATGGGCAGACAGTGATAACTTCGTGGGAAATACCCTTCATGGACACAAAAATAGATTTCATAAACCAAGTTCAGGATGTAAAACCAGACAAATCTTATGGTGATCTGACTTTTAGCCTTATTGGAATAAAACAAGATGTTTTTATCTATAA
>MNVX01000030.1:8030-12999 GCA_001872185.1 Candidatus Pacearchaeota archaeon CG1_02_32_21
TAGTTAAAAATTTAATTTATTTATTGTTTTTAAAAATTTACTTTTTATATTTTCTTCAGAAAATTTATTAACTGATTTCGAAATTTCTTTTTTATTTTGCTTAGATTTCAAGCATAATATTATCTTATTAGCAAAATCATCAATTGAATAAGGTTTTGCCAAATATCCTGTTTTTCCATCAATTATTGTTTCTTCAGGTCCTGCATCATCTTTCCAAGCTATAACAGGGCATCCGCAAGCCATTGCTTCTATAGGAGTTAATCCAAAATCTTCTTTTGGAGCGGACATTAAGAAGCATTTTGCCATATTGTATAAAGAAACGAGCTCTTCATTGGAAACTCTACTAAGTATATGCACTCTTTTTTCAATGCCCAAATTTTTTATAAGCCTCTTTATATTTTCTTCCTCTTCGATAGTTCCAGAAATAACTAAGTCAATGCCCAATTTTTTTTGAGCTATATGGAATGCTTTTATTGCCATATCAGGCATTTTATCTTTTATCATCCTTCCATGGAGCAAAACATATGGTTTTCCAAGATTAAATTTTTCAAGATGTTTCAAAGCTTCTTTTTTATCTATAACCTTAAAGTTTTTTGCAAGTACAGGGTAAATTATGGTAGGGTTTATTCCATATATTTCTTTTACTCTTTTAGCAGTATACTTGCTTATCACTATAGTGGCATCGGCATTTTTAACAGCTTTTTTATCAAGATTTCTTAAATAATTTCCAAATACTAAACCAATCAAATAAGCAAATTTTCTTGGTAGATTATTAGCCCATTTTAAACTTGTATTATACAGAAAATTTGGGGGGTGATATAGAGTTACAATATACGGAGTATTATTTATCTTCTTGCTTTTCATAGCCATGATAGAGTACATAAAGCTATGGCTTATGATAAGATCAGACTTTATTTTAGTAAGTCTTTTTGGAAATAAAATTGATGAAATATACTGTAAAAACTCAGACTTTATTTTAGATATTTGTTTGACAGGTATGTTTTTGTTCAAGTTTAACTCCTTTGTTATTTTACCAGAAGTTTTGTCAGATATATAACTAAAAATTAACTCTACGTCATATAATTTGTATAGTGAGTTAGCCTGAAAAAACATAACTCTTTCCAATCCTCCAAGCTCTTTCAGAAAATCATAGCCTAAGATTATTTTCTTTTTCATTTTACTACCTCTTGGCCCTCAATAACCACCCTTCTCTTGTGTCAGTTTTTTTAAATTTAGCAATAATTCCACCAACTAATGTAATTACTAGCCATAAATTAGCATATAACCCAGAAGAAAAGCCCATTTTCCACGAGTTGAAAATTATGAAAATGCCAGAACCAAATTGATATTTCTTTAAGTTTTCACCCTTGCTTTCTATTTGGTTTCTTGCAACTCCTGTTCTTATCTTTTGTTTTACAAGGTCTTTTAGCTTTATATCTTGGTAAGAGGCAATATTTCTTGGCATCTCTTCTTCATCGAAAATAACTATTTCAAATCCCTGTTTTTTAATATCTCTTGTTCTTTCGAAATCATCTCCCAAGGATAAATTTTTTTTATAAAGCTTTTTTCTGAATATATTTGTTAAAAACATCGCAGGGTCATTTATATATAACAACCCTTTTTTGCTTTTTGTAAAACTTTGTTTTTGATATTTTATCCAGAAGTAATTGCCATATGCCACAGCCTTGTACCAAATATTTGCCTTTTTTAGTTTACTCCCACCCCATTCAACTGGGAAAGACTCAGCAATACCGCCTACTCTTTTATTGTCAAAAACACTAAAGAATAGTCCTAAGCTAGATTTGTTATTGAACCTAAATATCCAGTCAGCATCATTTATTACTATTATATCTCCTTTTGATTTCTTAATCAGATAGTCAATAACCTCTGGTTTTCCAGATCGACTTTTCATTTTAAAATATTTAAATTTTCCAGATTTTTTTGTAAATGACTTTACAATATCTTCTGTTTTATCTGTACACCCATCTAATCCAACAAGAACCTCATATTTTTCATAAGGCAATTTGTATAAGTTGTCTAAAGTTTTTCCTATAATTTTTCCTTCATTATGTGCAGGTATGATGAAAGAAATTTCAATTTGCTTCATTTTACTAGTTATTATTCTTAATAACTTTAAGCTTAAATACTATTTGTGATACTGGAAGAAATTTGCATAGTATTAATTCTGTTAACAGTGGAGATATATTTAAAATGGGGTTTAAAATGGGGTTTAACCAAAGATAATTTATCCTTGTTGCAGTAAGCTTTTTTCCCATAACTTTAAACCCAACTTGATTAGAATAATATTTTGAATTATTGTTCTCATAGTATATAAAAAGTGATGAGCTAAAATAATTTTTATGTGTTAAGTCTGAATAAGCTGTAAAGTGGCTCCAGTGTGGAACAGAAATAATTACTATTGCTCCAGGTTTGGAAATTCTCCATATTTCTTCAATAACTTTTAAGGGGTTGGATAAATGCTCTAAAACATGGTGCATTTCAACAACATCAAAAGTATTATCTTTAAATGGGTACGGATATTTTTCCAAGTCATGAACTACATCTACTCCAGGTAATTTCTTAATATCCAGGTTTACATAACCCTTTTTTATGTCATTGCCGCATCCTAAATGTAGACTGTTTGCCATTTTAGATAGTATGATGAACTTTTAATTTTTCAGGCATCTTGTCATAAAACCTAACTATAAACTTGAATGGGGAATGAACTAACCTTAGTCTTACAACTGACAGGAACATTTTAATCGGAACTTTTGCGAGGTTTATTTTACTTCCCTCCTTATCAATCCATCTTGTGGGAATTTCTTTAATTTTAAAACCATTGTTCAAAAGTATATATAACATTTCTATATCAAAAGCCCATTGGGTAAAGCTCATGTTTGATACTATAAACCTTGTTGCTTCATAATCAAACAATTTGGCTCCACACTGTGTATCTGAAAAAGGCAAAAATAAAAATAGCCTAACGATAAGGTTAAAACCCCTATTTGTTAATTTTCTTGCAAAGCCGGTTTTTACAAAAGAATTTTTTAACCCCCTACTTGCAATTACCCCATTATAGCCATTTATAGATTCAAGAAGTTTATGGAATTCTGATGGGGGAGTAGACATATCTGCATCTACAAACCCAATAAACCCTCTATTTTTCTTTAAGGCATACTTAAATCCCTCAATTATCGCAAATCCCTTGCCACCCCCTTCATAAGTCAAGTGCTTTATTTTTCCGTTTAATTTTTCATACTCTATAACAACTTTTTCAGTTTTGTCAGTTGTGCCGTTTATCACAACTATTATTTCATACTCAAATAATCCTCCATCATTAAGAGAATCAAAGTAATTTGAATACTCTTTTAGGGTCTCGCCTATCCTTTTTTCCTCGTTATATGCTGGGATTACTATGGACACTTTTATCATAAAACTATTAAAAAACGTATATTTTAAAGATATCTATGAAAAAATATAATTTTAAACATCAAAAACTATATAGTTTTTCCTAAGTTAGGGTATGCATAATATACTTTAAATATACAAACAACTGAAAGTGTATATGGATGATAAAAACCTGTTAGATAAAGCAGTAGGTAAATTATTTACCTTTGATAAGAATTTTGTTTATGTAATTTTAATAGCTTTATTTGGTTTTATACTCAGATCTCTAGTAGCTTTAAGGACTAAATTCAGTGCAGATGAAATGGTGCATGGAACACATGCAATAGGATTTATTAGTTCTGGAAAACTGCAAATTATGGATGAATCAGCAGTATGGTTTTGGTTAACAGATTTTTTTATGAAGATTTTTGGATTTAATGTATTTGGAATAAGATTTGCTTCTATATTTTTCGGAACTCTTGCCATAATTGTGGTGTATCTAATATGTAAAGAAGTATTTAATAAAGAAGTAGGGTTGATTGCCGCATTTATTTCAGCACTATCTCCATACCAGTTGGAGGTGATGGAAGCTGGAATGGATACAACAATGTTTTTCTTTGTGTTATTATCAGTATACTTTTTTATTTTATCAACAAGGAAAGAAAACAAATTTTACTTTTATCTTATATGGTTATCTGCAGGAATTGCAGTTATGACAAAGCCAATAGGATTATTATTTTTAGTTCCTTTAGGTTTATGTAGTATATATTATCATTTTTACAAGTTTAAATCAATAAAAATTAAAGATTATATTTTTGTAATTATGTTGTTATTGTTAATTTTTACACCAGTCTTAACATTTAATTACCTGCTGTTTAAAGATAAAGGAATTCTAGATTTGCAATTCTCTAGATTTACAAGAATTTCAGTTGATACTTACGCATCCATTGCCCCAACAATAGAAGGATTTAGCTTTACAACACTTTTAGTGAATAATAACGGGAGAAACAGGCCAGGCATTGTGGAAGGATTTTTATTTATGTATTTTCATGAATCTATTTTTATATTAATCTTTGCACTTGTTGGTTTATTTTTTGCAGTAAAACATAAAAACAAATTCACTCTTGTCTTAATAATAACTTTTATTATTCCATTTATATTTTTAGCAGGAACATCCTTATTGCCAAATCATTTTGTTTTTACAAGTTGTTATGCAGTTATATTTGCAGGATATGGAGTTTATAGTTCATCATTATTTTTGAAAAATAAAAAATATCAAAAGATTTTTATTTATGTAATAATTGCCTTGATATTAATAACTTCTTACATAAAGATATCTAATGGAGCCTCAAATGGTTTTATAGGTAGTAAAAATGAATTGGGTCAAATGATTGATTTTAAAGAAACTAGCATGGATAAAAATGCCTTTGTCTTAGTAGATTCTAGAATTTACAGGGGAAGGATAGCATTTATGTTTTGGGATAAACACTACATGGAGGGAAATGTTTTCTTGGGAGCGTTGGCAAATATGGATCAGATTCCAGGCCAAGAAGTTCCTATAGATATCTATTTTGTAGAATGT
>MNVX01000013.1 GCA_001872185.1 Candidatus Pacearchaeota archaeon CG1_02_32_21
CAAGATGATGGCACTAAAGTTTACATCCTAACCGACAGAAATACTAATGAGAAATTTCAGTTTGCTGTAAGGAGTTTGGCATGGCCACCAGGATATGGATTATAAAATGAAAATAGTAAATGAAATGGGGGTAAAATGAAAGATAAAAAACTAAGAATATTGTACTATATAGCTTGGGCAGTTGGGATTATTGTAGCTATAGCCTTGGTATATGGTATTATTAAGGCTTTAATTTAATATGGAAATAGAAAATAGAAAATATGGTGTGAAAGAAGCAAGTTTATTGTTAGGCATAATTACATTATCAGTATTTTTAATATTTATTTTTAATAGTGCATTAATTTATGCCCAGTCAACTACATCTTCAAATACAAATTCCCAGTCTCAGGTAAGCTATTGCTGTGAAAGAACTAAAGATGGTGCTTATTGTCAAAATGCCCCATTAAATGATTGTGATAGCAGCTTAAGAAGTACACCAACAAGCTGTGAAGCAACTAGCTTTTGCCAAAAGGGAACATGTTATGACAGCGATGAAGGATTGTGCATGGAGAATGTTCCTGAAGAGGCATGCAAGCAGGCGAACGGCCTATGGAACGAAGGAACTCCAGATTCTATTCCACAATGCTCTTTAGGATGCTGTTTAGTTGGCCAGCAGGCATCTTATACAACATTGCAAAGATGCAAAAAAATGAGTGCTGATTTTGGATTAATTACTGACTGGCGTTCTGATGTACAAGATGAAGTTTCATGCATTGCACTTGCAACTGCTCAAGATTTGGGTGCTTGTGTTTATGAAAGTGAATTTGTAACAACATGCAAGTTTGGGACAAGAGGAGAGTGTGATTCATCTAAACTAACTGGGTTAACGAATAGTTCTCAAGTAGGATTTTACAAAGATTATTTATGTACAAACCCTGAATTTGGAACTGACTGCCAGCCAACAACACAAACTGTATGCTTGGAAGATAAACAGGGAGTTTATTTTGTTGATTCTTGCGGAAATACTGGAAACATCTACGACGCGAGCAAGATAAATGATGAAGCATATTGGACAAAAATAGTTCCCAGAGAAGAAACTTGTAATGCAGGGGGGAATAATGCAGATTCAAAAACTTGCGGAAACTGCAATTATTTAGACGGAAGTTTTTGCGGTAAAGCTGATGATGGCGCAAAACCAAATTACGGCAACTACATATGTGAGGATATTAATTGTGAAAAAACTTCTGATGAAAAAAGCCATAAAAACGGAGAGTCGTGGTGTTTTTGGGATGCAGGAAAAGAAGATAGCGATGCTCCTGGAAGCAGGGCGTTTAGGCATATATGTTTTATGGGAGAGGAAATTGTAGAGCCATGCGCTGATTACAGGCAGGAAACATGTGTTCAGGATGATATTGATGGATTTTCACAAGCCGGCTGTGTTGTTAATAGATGGCAAGACTGTATTTTACAAAACAGTTCAAGGGACTGCTTAAACGAAGACCAGAGAGACTGCCAGTGGACACCTATACTAATTGACAAGGTTGAAAAAAAAGATTTCATAAAACAAAGTTTGGGAAGTGTTAATAGCTTATTAAGCGGAATAATCGGAAATAAAATAGAAGAAAATGAAGAAAAAGATACTAACTGGAGATGCACTCCTAAAATAGCTCCTGGACTGCAGTTCTGGGATTCATCTAGCACATCACAATGCAACTTAGCAAGCCAATCATGCTTAGTTAAATATGAAAAGGGGCTTTTAAGCAGTAAAAAATGTGTTGAAAACTGCGAGTGTTTAGATGAAAAAACTGCATTTCAGTTTAATTTAATGTGTACAAATTACGGGGATTGCGGAGCTGATAAAAATTATATTGGAAAATACACTTCAGATGGTCTTGTAATAGAGATAAATGAAGCTGGAAAAGAAGAGGCTAAAAGCAGTTACAAGGCTGCTCAGCCAGGGGGAGCACAAGAATTTGGAGGATCAACAGGAGGAGAGTTTAGTGTGTCAGATGGACAGGGAGGAAGACAGCCGGCTTCAACAGCAAATCCTCAGCCAGCTACAAGCTAATAGTAAAGTTTATAAATAGTGTAATCACTACCAAATAGGTACAAAATGAACATAAAAAAAATAGGAAAGAATCTTGGAATGATTGCTTTATCTACAGGAATTGCTGGTTTTGGAAGCGGATGTATTACTGATGATCCTTTAACAGATTATGGATTAAGTGAATTAACAGGATATATGAGCAGAGATACTAACGACGCTGATGCAAGTGCAATTCTTGGAGGAGTTTCAAATGTTCAGAGATTTAATGCTCATTACAATGCAAACAGAAATATAGCAAGAGATGGTGCTACAAATGTTGTGATTAATAATGGTATGAGCAATATGGGTAAGCTAGATATTGTTATTAGTAGAACAGTTGATAATGATGTAAAAAAAACTTTTGGAGTATACATGGGACAAACAGATAATGGTTATGTCATGATGAAAACAAGAAATGATGGTTCTCCTCATCCAGATATATTAATACGTTCAGATAATATTATAGAAATCATAGACAATTAAAATGGACATGAAATCAAAAATAAAAAAAACTGGAACAGCATTAGGATTAGTAGGAATTTTAGCTTTTAATGAAGGATGTGCTACGACTCCCGGTCAAGAAGGTCCAAGTCCTGTAGGAGGTTTTATTCTCGATAGTGTTTTAGGACTTGCATTGGGGCAAGCGATTGATAGTGGGGATGTTTCTGGTCAAAGATTTTTTGGAGCTGCAAGATCAGCAACGCAGGGAATTACAAGCTATCAAGCTCAAAGAAATATTGCTGTCGCTGGCAAACCAAGTATAGAAGCTAATCCTCAAATATATCTTGTTTCTCCTACAATAAATCCGGCTAATCAATCACCTCAGGCTCAATCAACCCAACAGGAATATTCATCTTTAGATAGTGCACAAAATGAACCTACAGTTGAAGAGATAAAAGCATCTGCAATTGAAAAAAAAGTCTATTATTTTACTTGCCGAAAATGGGAAGATAAAAATCAAGATAGCTTATTTGGCAGAGATGAGATAGATGGTCCAAAAAATATTTTTCCTATTGAAGTGCCTTTTATCGTTGGTATGATAGTTAATGGACATGGTGGAGAAAAGTGTGGTGTAAACATAATGGGACCTGAAGGAGGTAGTTTATTTATATCAAGGGATATTGAAAAAGATGAGAAATCTCCGTTCAGGTTAGAATTCACTCCTGAAATTGCCGGAGAGTATAAAATTTCATACCATATCTGGGGTGGTGAAAAAAGCGCTATTGAAGTCATTTCCGGAGAGTATGAAGTGGCGTCAAAAAGTGTTAAAATAGTAAAATGAAAATTGGAAAAACTTTAGGATTGGCAGGAATAACATTAGGAGCTTTAGCTCCGGGTTGTGAAACAATGCCTCAAGGACAATCATTAACACCTCAAGGGCAAGCATTTGGAGAATTTTTAGTTTATCAAGGAGTTGGTTCATACATATCAGGACAATTAGATCCAAAGGGAACAAATGTTAATGTAAATAATGGAAGTGGAGGAAATACTCAAGGAGGACGTTGGGAAACAAGATATGTGAAAACAAGTTCAGGAGAGATATATGAAGAAAGAGTATATATTCAAGGAGGAAATGGCATGTTAGAACCTGGACAAGGGAGAATAATTAATAATTAAAAATGAGCAAAAGAGAGGTGGTGAAAAAGAGGGAAAGTTTATTTTTAGCATTAAATATAATTATTTCAGTTGTCGCATTTTCGTTTTTAGTTGGTTTGAGTGTGCCGAGTGTGAGTGCTCAAGAAAGCAATATCCCTGAATTAAAACTGAAAGACCCATTAGAAGGATTTGAAATTCCTGCTAAAACACCTAATCCTGCTGGTTCTGAAGTGACAAAAATAAGAGACCCTGTTTTAGATGGTTATACAAAAAATTCTGATGAAACTTATTCTCATCCCACATTTGGAGATAGTAAATATAAACTGTTACCTAATGGATATTTAGAACAAGTTAGTGGAGATAGCGGTCCTGAAAAAGTAAAATCATCAGGACTTCTTGGAAGTTTATTCAAGCCAAAAACTGGAACTGGAGGACTATTACAAGGCATGTTATGGGCAGGAACTGCGTATGGAATTGTAAAATGGCTTGCCCCTAAACTTGGACTAAGTGATGAGCTAACAGGAGCTTTAAGTAAGGGAGTTAGTGCAGGGCTATTTGCAGGGCAGGCAGCTTATGCATTGTTTAATGCTGAATCTGGATCAACAATAGCAGGAGTTGCTGATACAGTAACAACAAAAACAGGTTTTGTTGGAAAAGGATTTTCATGGATAGGAGCTCATCCAATAGTATTTGGATTTGGAGTTGGAGTTGTTGTATTTGCCTTGTCATATAAAAAAGTAGAGTATAAAAGAGTTGATTTTATTTGCGATCCCTGGCAAGCACCTATTGGAGGAGATGATTGTGAAAAGTGCAATGATGGTATGAATCCATGTTCTGAATATAGATGTAAATCTTTAGGACAGGCATGTGGAATTGTTAATAAAGGAACTGAAGATGAAAAGTGTGTCTGGCTAAATCCAAGAGATGTAAATTCTCCTATAATAAGGGCTTGGGATGATGCACTTAAGGTTGAATCTGTGAATAAAATAAGTTGTGATTATACTAACTTAGCACAAAGACCTCCTGGTGGGGGAACTGAAATAGAGTGTAAAGAAACCAGAAATAACTGTTTACCTGCATTTACTCCATTTGAATTTGGAGTACAGACTAATAAACCAGCCCAGTGTAAAATAGATTTCAAGTTAACTGAAGGGTATGAAGAAATGGCTTATTATTTTGGAGAGAGCAATTTGTTTGACTATAACCACACACAAAGGCTAAATATTCCAAATAAAAGAGCAATAGAAGCTTTAGTTCAAAGCCAAAACGATAGTCTTGATGAAACAACAGGAATCTTTATAGAAAATAACAATCAGTATGATCTTTATGTTAGATGCACAAGTGCAAATGGCTATTATAACCCAGACCCTTATGTAGTTAGCTTTTGCGTTGATGACGGGCCTGATGCCACTCCTCCACAAATTGTAGAGACAAGCATCAGAAACAATCAGCCAGTACAGTTTGAAGTTGATGAAGTCCCAATAATTGTTTATACAAATGAACCTGCAACATGTAAATGGAGTAGAACTGATCAGCAGTATGACAAAATGGAAAATGAAATGCAATGTGCAAAGAGCATTGCAGACATGGAAGCTAATATGTTATATCCTTGTAAAGGAACTTTGACAGGATTAGAAGACAGGAAAGACAATAAATATTATTTCAGGTGTGAAGACCAGCCATGGGCAAAAGAAGATGAAAGAATAAAAATGACTCAAAGCTATGTTTTAACTCTAAAAGGCACTCAGCCATTGAATATTAAGGAAGATTCTATTGGGCCTGAAGCAAATGAAGTTGTGACAGGAGCAACATCTTCTGTAGAAGTTAACCTTGCTTTGGAAACAGAAAATGGATATGAAAATGGAAAAGCTGAGTGTTATTACAGCACTGATAATGATAATTTTGTGCCTATGTTTGAAACTAATTCACATACACATAGCCAAAGACAGGATTTAACACAGGGAGAGTATACTTATTATTTCAAGTGTGTAGACCTTGGTGGAAATACTGCTTTAGGTCAGACAAACTTTGAAGTATTTGTAGACACTTTTGCACCAGTGGTTGTAAGAGTATTAAATGACGCAAATAGATTAAAAATAATAACGGACGAAGATGCAACTTGCTATTACTCAGTTAATGAAAACACTGAGTGCAATTACGAGATTGGAAATAACACAGTTGCTCAGCTTATGCCTCATGAAATACAAGATGAAAAAAATGAGCACTTTGCTGTATGGAACATAAAAGATAATTATTATATAAAATGTAAAGATGAAAATGACAAACAGCCTGCTCCTACACAATGTTCAATAGTTGTCAAACCGGAAGAGCTAAGTGATGAAGAATAGTTATAGTTTATCAAAATTTAAATTATATAAATATTTAAATATTAAAAAAATATTGAGATTATATGGTAAGTCAAGAAGTTAGCATAGCAGACTATATTGAATCTGCGGCATATATGGCTACAAGTGAGTTTGTCTATAGTGCAGGATCTTGTAGTGCTCCATGTAAGGCACCTTGCAAAAGCTGTGGAGGTGGTTGTTATGGGTCCAAGGGATCTAAAGCGAGTAAAGGAGCTGAAGCATTTATTTCTGAAAGAATGGAAAATATAGGCCTTGTTGCAGTTGTGGAAGAAGTGATAGGATAAGTATGCCTCTGGAAGAAACATTGAGAAAATTCCAAATTTTAGAAAAATCTGAAACAATTGGAAAATTGAGAAAACTATTAAACTTCACTGATGAACCAAAATTTTTCCAATACTCTTGTTCTTATGAAAATAATCCATATGACGAAGAACAAGGCGGAGTTTCAACCGATGTAAGTGAAATAAATGCAAAAGTAAAAGCTTTGGGAGAATGTATAGAAAGATATTGTTTAGAAAATATTTTTAATCCCTTAATTGAAGGCACATATGAAGATTTATCTCCACTATCCTTAAACCCTGGAGATTTTGTTAATTTTAGGAATGAGGACATGAATTATAAAAAATCTCAATATCTTGAAAAATTAAAGAAAATAAAATTTTTATGGGTAAAGGGCAGAGAAATTAATTCTGGATCTAATATTTTAATTCCTGCCCAATTAATTTACGTACCCTTTTCCAAAGATGAACCTATTATAAGACCGCAAGTTAGTACTGGTGCAGCAGCTCACGAAGATATTAATGAAGCTATTTACAGAGGGACTCTTGAGATAATAGAAAGAGATTCTTTTATGATTAGATATCTTTCGCAAGATAAATTGCCACAAATAATACTTGAAGGTGATTTGAAAAAATTAGAGGAATATTTTAAAAGATATCACTTAGATTTAAGTGTTTTTGAAACAACAACAGACTTAGAAGTTCCCAATTATATGTGTATTAATGAAGATAGGACGGGGGAAGGTCCTGCTGTTTCGGTAGGATTATCTTCTGGTCTTGATATTGGTGGAACAATTTATAAGTCAATAATGGAATCACAGCAAGTGCGCCAATGGATTAGGTATTCATATATCCAAGATAAGAAGCCGTTAATTATTTCAAGAGAACAAATTAGAACAATTAAAGATAGAGGTTATTTTTGGTATTCCTTAAATATGGTAGAAAAATTATTCTTTTTAAATAATGGTCAAAAAAGAATGTCGAAACATACTTCTTTAGATAATTTAGATCTTATGAGTCATTTAGGAAACAAGGGTATAGATATCTATATGGTTAATATAACATCCTCTGAAATAGCAGGCGCAGGATTTTCAGTCGTAAAAGTCGTTTCTCCACAATTACACCCTCTTTTTTTGTATGAGGAATATCCGTGTTTATATAGTGAAAGACTTAAGAAAAATCTCAATGGAAGGAAAATAAATCCTTTACCACATCCATTTATGTAAAATGTTAGAAGAAATTAAAAAATTTTATGAAAAAACAAAGTTTAAATTTGGAGAATTACAAAAGTTACCAAAAGGAATAGAAGTACCTCTTAATTGGATAAGAGTCTTTTATAAAACATATCCTAGATTTCCAAAAATTGAATTAAAAATTCCAGAAAAAGAAACTGAATTTTCTAAACTATTAAAAAAAAGAGTATCAAGAAGAGATTTTAAAGATTGTCCAATAAATTTTGAAGATATTGAAAGAATATTATATCTTTCTTCAGGGCTAAAATCATCGGATAATGAAAATTTGCAACCAAAGAGATTTTACCCTTCAGCTGGAGCAAGATACCCTATAGAGGTCTACCTATTAGCAAACAATATTGAAGGGCTCTCAAAAGGTTTATACCATTATAATGTAAAGTCCAACACTTTAGAAGAAATTTTAAAAAAAGATTTGTCTGGAAAGTCTATCAGGTTATTTGGGCAAGATATATCTAAAGGAAATCCTAATTTTATAATTTTGACCGGTGTAATGAGCAGATCTGAAGTTAAATATGGCTTAAATGCATATAGGTTTGGGTTAATTGAATCTGGACATATTGGACAGAATATTTACCTATTAAGCGAAGAACAAAGATTAGGATGTTGTGCAATTGGTGGTTTTGACAATGAACTTACAACAAAATTATTAGATTTGAGCGATGACGAGATTCCTTTATATGTTTTTGCGTTGGGTAAAACTAATTAGAAAGGTTAATAAGAAGTTAATTTATATATTTAAATGAAACCTAAAGTTGAATTTAGATTTAGTGAGATATATGATTCTTTGTTCAAAGAAAATTATTCTTATGAAAAAGAGTGGGGAAAATATCCAAATGCTTCTGAAATAAAAAATTATATTAAAAAAATCGAGATAAAATGGAAAGAAATAGGAAATTTAATATTAAAAGAAATTTCAGATATTTCTGGCCTGACTTGGCAAGAAGATAAAATTATTTGTTATGTTATAGGCAAGACCATTCCATTTTCAGATCCATTAACAGTTCCTGTTTATGAAGATGAGGCAGACTACATAATAGATGTTATAACTCATGAACTAATTCATCAAATTTTTATCCAGAATGAAGGAAAATTAAAAAACTATTGGGAATATATTGGTAAAAAATATTCAAAAGAAAATCCTGTTACAAAAATCCACATAATACTACATGCAATTCATAAAACTATCTATCTTAAACTATTTGATGAAGCTAGATTAAAAAGAGATATTGAATGGATAAGTGATATAGAAGAATACAAGAGATCATGGGAAATTGTTAAAAAAGAAGGTCATAAAAATATAATTAAAGAATTTAAATTAAAAACCAATCAGAATTCCCAAATATAAGAAAGCTTGATAAGTTACATCAATAAGAAACATTTAATAATTCTTTTTTGTTTTTTAATTTATGCATAAAATAAAAGCTGGTAATAAAAACAATAATAATACTAAAGCCCAAATTGACATTTCTTTTGGAATGATTTTTTCTCTAATACTAATAGCTGTTTTTATTGCTGTTGCTATTTTTGCAATTAAGGCATTTCTTGAACAAAAAAAGTCTATTAGTGAGGGAATTATAGTCCGTGATTTGCAAACAGAAGTTGATAGAATCTGGAGGAGTTCACAGGGAGAGACAAACTACAAATTCGAGAGGAGAATTAGCGATAAAATAACACACGTTTGTTTTTATGATAGGGAGAAGCAAATTAGCGGAGGATTTCAAGACATAGGAAAAGAACTGAAAAGAACTGGCAGCTCTGAAGCTAACTTATATTTTTATCCTATAAGAGAGTCAAGCTTAGAATCAGCAAAGATAGACAATATAAACATGGTTTTGAGTATGAACCCTTACTGTATTCCAACAGAGGGCGGCTTTATTGAAATAACTCTTTCAAAAGATATTGGAGAAAGTTTAGTTCGAGTTGTATAAAAATAAAATGAATAAAAGAGGATTTGAATTTTCATTTGTATGGCTTTTTTCACTTGTAGTAGGGACAGTTATTATATTCTTAGCAATATATGCTGCAACAAAGCTAATAGGCAGCAACGAGTATGAAATAAACACAAAAACTGCTGCAGATTTAAGAAATATTTTGAACCCGTTAGGAACAAGCTTTGAAGATTCCAAATCTGAAAAAATTGAATTAATTAAGGATACAAGAGTTTACATAACCTGCAATTCTGAAAAGGGAAATTTTGGAGAAAATAGAATAAGTCTGTCTGAAAAAAGTTCTTTTAATGATTGGTCTGAACTGGGCAGTGATATTACCATAGAAAATCAATACTTATTTGCGGAGAATGTAATACAAGGTGAAAAAGTTTATTTTATCATTGTTCCATTTGAAATGCCATATAAAATAGCTGATGTAATGTCTGTTTTTAGCCAGAAATATTGTTTTGTTAACACTCCTGAAGAAATAAAAAAAGAGTTGGAATCATTAAAAGGCAATGTTCTTCCATTTAACTTTACCAATTCTCCAAGCAAATGCAAGGATAATAGTATAAGTGTTTGTTTCCAGAGCAGTGGTTGTGATGTTAATGTAAAGGGAACTTGCACTGATAGAGAGTGCAAAGGAGAGTTGTATAAAAATGGATTTATAGAAAAAAATAACACTCAGATTTATTACAGCAATGGATTATTATATGGGGCAGTATTTTCCTCTCCTGAAAATTATCAGTGCAATGTTAAAAGATTAGTTAGAAAGTTAAGGTATGTGAGCGAAGTTTATTCTGAAAAATCAAGACTTTCTGCAAACAGATGCAACACTGGTTTGCAGCCAGATACAATCTTTTTATCTAAGCTTGCGGAAAACTATAAAGATCTGAATGACCTGAGGTTAATTGAGGCTCAGGCAGAGATAATAGATTCAAAAAATAAAGCTTTGGGGGAGTGTAACTTGTACTAATATGGATAAGACTGGACAGCTAAAAATACAGCAAATGGTTTTCATGATAATTGCTGTTGCTTTGTTTGTTATACTTGCGGTTTTGTTCTTTTTTTCAATAAAGACAGCAAATCTTTATCAAGCAAGCATTGAATCTGAAAGAGATAAATCAATAGGGCTAGTTATAAAACTAGCTTCAAGCCCTGAATTTTCTTATGCTGGAATAACTAATGGAGTTGACAGCGATAAGCTAATGGCTTTAAAAAAACAGCCAGAGTATAGGGATTATTGGGGAGTTAATGGAATAGTTGTTAAAAAATTATATCCAGAATATCCAAATATTGAATGTAATACTGGAAACTATCCTAATTGCACGGAAATTATTTTATTTAAAAAAGAAGGAGATATAGCTCAATCTGCCTCTTCATACATCTCTTTGTGCAGAAAAGATAACACTGGTGGAAGAGCTTATGATAAATGTGAGTTAGCATTGATGATTATTCAAACAAGAGAAAATGAATTTTAGAAAAAAAGCGCAGGAAGAAATGGTTGGATTTGTACTTATAGTAATAATAGTTAGTGTTATAGCAATAATAATTTTAGGTATAAGCTTGAGCAGACCTAGAAACACTGAAGCACAGACAAGCGCTGAACTTGACAGTTTTTCTTCTGCTATACTAAGCTATACTACTAATTGTGAGATTCCTGAAACTAATCCAAGGCAGGTAAGAGAGTTAATAAAAGACTGCAAACAAAATGATGTTTGTTCTAATGGGCAAAGCCCATGCCAGGTTTTGGAAACAACTCTTAAAGAGCTTGTAAAACACAGCTCTTATGTTGTTGAAAAAGAGTCATATACAAGATATCTTAAGATAAGTGTGTTGAATGAAGTAGCTAATGGGACTTATAATGATGCAATACCTCCTGTAAAAGAAGGTAATGAACAGGAATGTTCCAGAAAATTGATAGATACCCAGCCATTGAACATTGGTTTGGCTGAAAACAGCATATTTAAGGTAGAAGTTTGCTATAAAGATTAAGCAATTTAGGTTTCCTAATTAAATACGAACTACAATGTTTATTACACTAGCAGTTATTAATGGCTTATGAGTTATTCGGTTATTGGACTTTTCTTCTATTAGCTCTAAAAAGCCAAATTTTTTTAATAACATAACATCTTCCCTAACACTTTTAAAATCCCTATCCAAATACTTGGCAAGCTTGTATATTGAATTTGGTTTTTTGTTTTTAACAACACTTAAAAGCCTTGCTTTTTCATTACTCAACAATTGCCTTAGTATTGAAAGATCTTGTGTATTGTAGTCTTCCTTGCTGTCTTTTTTAGTTTCTTCATTATACCCTGCATAGCCTTTGAACTTCCTGAATACAGAACTAAATGTTCCTTCTCTTTCATATATATCAATTATTCTTGTTTTTTCGGCCATTTTAAAAGACACCAAGGTTTCTTTTATAAGCTTCCTTTTTATAGCTGGATTTTTTTATAACTTTCCTTTTTGTATGTTTTTTATTTAATTTTTCCTATCGTCGCTAAAGTATATGGGGTATTTCTATCCCCATATAGTTATATGTAGTTATACTTTGTCTACTCATATGGGTATGAATATGCCATATATGGTAATAAAACCCATACTAGTTAATAAATGTTTCTATCTGGTTAGTTGTTAAACGTGTTACTACAGTTGGTGACAGCACAACATTTATAAACAAAACCTACAAAAACCATAGATATTCGGTATAAAAACAATGAAATTCAAAAACTTTATAAAGCAATTTTCTTTTTACTAAATGTTAAAGAAATTATTTGCCGACGACCCCCTTACAGGGTGAGAGAGAGTTAGCGATATTCCCTAATATATTGCTAACCTGCCGACATATGAGGTCGAAAAATATGAAAAAAGATGAAAGGAGGTTTAATTAAAAATAATATGCGATTTAATTTTAGAAAAATCGCTTCTGTTTTAGCAAGCGCAGCCATGATTGGAAGTACTGTAGGAATTGCTGCTGCTGCATCATTCCCAGCACCTTTCGTGTCTGGAAGTAATGCAGATGTTGCAATTGTTGTAGGTAGTTCTGCTGCAAACACTGATTATTTAGCTGCTGTTGACTTAGGACAAAGTTTGCAATCATCATTATCTAGCACAAGTTCATCAACCGATACAGTTAGTGGTGGTGAAGCTTATGAACTTTGGACAAGTTCTACAAAAATCTACTTGAATGATTCAATAAACAAGGCAAGAACATCAGTAACAAGCAGTTACTTGCCAAATGCTTTGAAAGATAGT
>MNVX01000011.1 GCA_001872185.1 Candidatus Pacearchaeota archaeon CG1_02_32_21
CTGATACTGAAAATTCACGTGTGACAATTAATAATTGGGTAGAAGACAAAACTAATGATAAAATAAAAGATCTTATTCCAAAAGGAATTCTAACATCAGATACCCGATTAGTTCTTACTAATGCAATCTATTTTAAAGCTAACTGGTCAAGCCAATTTAACGCTGAAAACACAGCAGATGGTCAGTTTAAATTGGGTTCTGGAGCATCTACTACTGCTGAGATGATGCATCAAATAAATGATTTTAAGTATGGTGAAACAAAAGACCTTCAAATATTAGAAATGGATTATCTTGGAAATGACCTTTCTATGCTTATAATTTTACCAAAAGAAAATAATTTTAATAGTTTAGAAGATTCTATAAGTGTAGCAAGTCTTGCAAGTTGGAAAAAGAATATGGATACTGAAGAAGTAAGAATTAGTATTCCTAAATTTAAATTTGAGACAAAATATTTCATGGCAAAAGATCTAAAAGAAATGGGTATGCCTACTGCATTTGATGGTTCTTTAGCTGATTTCACAGGAATGTGGAACAGACAACGTGACGAAAATCTTTATATTTCTCAAGTTATCCATCAAACATTTATTGAGGTTGCAGAAGCTGGAACAGAAGCAGCCGCAGCAACTGCAGTAATCATGGCAGAAACTAGTGCTGGTCCGGGTCCTGTAACAAAACCTAAGGTATTTACAGCTGACCATCCATTTATATTTATAATTCAACAAAAAGATACGGGAAACATTTTATTCATGGGAAGAGTAAATAATCCTACGGCGCAATAAATCAGTTAAACGCCCCCCGAATATTACACCTAAAAATTTTATATTCGCTGTGTAAACGCTCTTGCGGGGGCACTTAACCAATTTTAGTATAATTTGGGCTGATTTTTATACATAAAGTCATGCTAATGTTAACCTTAGGTAACACGCCCCCACGAATCTTTTAACTAAAAATAAAGCTATCTATACGACTTCTGCCTTTTTGACCTGGCCTTTGAATCTCCAGGCTTGTAGGCCTCTTTTCTTCTTGTATCTGCTACCAATAAATACTTATCATAATCACTCATAGCCTTTTTTAGTTTTTCAGACTTTGATTTTTTAACAAGTGCTCTTGCAATTGCCAGTCTTGAAGCTTCAATTCTAGATTCGTTACCACCACCAGTTACTTTAACATGTATGTCATATTTTATCTCACCAAGAATACTTTTTGCAATTCTTATAGGCTCTTCAATGCTTAATCTGTGAAAGTCATGAAGAGTTGTATAGGGAACTTTGTTTATTGTTATAATTCCCTTACCCTCTTTTATGTGAGCTTTAGCTATACTTGTTTTTCTTTTCCCACCCACTATAATTAAATCTGTTTTTACCATGTTTCCAATTATTTCAATAACCTGCAAAGTTCTTTTAAAGTTATGTACTTGCCATGTTTTTCTTTTCCCGCAACAATTTTCTTAGAGTCTTTGTATTGCTCCGGAGTTTCGTTATAACACTTTATTCTGCCTAACGCCTCTACTCCTCTTTCCTGCTTATGGCTCAACATTCCTCTTATTACTCTTTTAAGCAATCTTTCAGGAGTTCTTGTTATTTTTGGGCCTTTCTGGCTATATCCTCCTTTTTTAACAAGTTCAGAATATTTTTGAAAAATATCCTCTTTCCTTCCAGTTATTATCACATCATTTGAATTAATTATCACAATTTCTTTTCCAAGCATAGCCTGTTTTGCAGCATAGCTGGAAAGCCTTCCCATAACTGCATTTTTACCATCAATTAAAACTTCCATTTATTTTCTCTCCGTTAAAATTTTAATATCTTTAGCATGAGGATTTTTCTTCATCTCTTCATCAATATGCAGCATTTCTATTTTAGATTTTTTTAATTTTTCTCTGGCACTTTCTGAAAAATGCAAAGCAACTATTTTTAATTTTTTGTCCAAATTTCCTGTTCCAAGAACCTTTCCAGGAACCAATACACTTTCACCATCTTTACACTGGGCTGAAATTTCATCTAAGTTCAAAGCTATTTTTCTTCTTCTTGGTCCTGAAATAATGTGTGAAATTTTTATCCAGGCAGGATTTTTTTTAGAAGTGATTATAGTGCTTACTAAGCTAGGATCTGTTTTTCTTCTTAGTTTTCTTTCAATTTTTACTTTATTCATTTTGATCGATCTTTAATTTGTTTTACTGCGGGAGATAGGATTTGAACCTATGCAAGCACTAAGCTATCACGGCCTTAACGTGACCCATTTGACCACTCTGGCACTCCCGCACGATTTATTTCAGTGCTTTTAATACTTCTTTAAGGTTTCGGTCAAATGCCTTAATAGCTTCTTGGAGAATATCACTGGGTTTCATTTGCCCCCAAGATTCCACAAATAATACTATATCTTCTCCTTGGGATACTTCAAATATTTTACCTTCTTTGTCAAATGATTCAATGTAGTCTTCATCATTAAATGAATTAAATACCTCTCCTACTTTCATGTTTTTTGGAGTAGAAATCAAAAAATCCTTTATTTTGTCTATAATTGCCTGTACCTTTTGGGCGTCTTTGATTTTAATAGTGCTAGTGTTCCTGTAATATGCATATCCTGGAGAGAATTTTGCATGTTCTTTGCCTTTTCCAAGACGGACATAAGCAATAAGTTCTATTTCCTGGTCTTTATCAAGTTTTACTATTGGAGTGTTAGGATACACTGGCTTAGCATCTCCCTTTAAGTCCTTAGCATAAACAGTGCAAGGCCCTGTTGCTTGAAGAGATAATTTGATTTCTGATTTCATGTCTGGCTTGTCTTTTACTTCTTCTAATTTTCTGTTGCTTGTTAAAGGAACCAATCCAAGCCTGTGAGAGATTATTTCATCATAAAGAGCAGAGTCATTTTTATATAACTCAACTTCATCAATTGCTAAATTAGGGATTTCATTTATGTTTCTTCTTAAAGCATTTGCTAAGCTTTCATTTCCTTCAATCAAAATCCCTATTCTATTTTCTTTTTTCTCAACTGTTTTCATTTTATATGTAATTAAAATTTATATTTAAAGGTTTATTTTATGTTTTGGAAGCCTTTGAGCCATTAGGCTCGATTCCTTTTCGGAATCTTTTTTCAAAGGTTTATTTTAAACTCTCCTTCCTCTCCTTCCTCCAGCTTTCTTTGGTCCCCCTCTAGGAACTCTGGTAACATCACTAATGCTCAATATGTTAAATCCATCTTTTGAAAGTGTTTTAATAACAGTATTTGCTCCTGGGCCCAATCCCTGTCCTCCTGTTTGCCCCCTCATTCTAACATACAGATTATTTACTCCATGCTCTTTGATTTCCTCTTCTATTTTTTTCGTGATAAACATGGCAGTTGTAGGATTTGCTTTAAGACGATCTTGTTTTGTAACCATTCCTCCAGATACTCTAGAGATAGTATTTCCAGATAAGTCAGTTATGTGCACTATTGTATTATTAAAAGAAGCGTAAATATATGCTATTGCACTAACTTCTTTTTGTTCTTTAGCCATTATTCACCAGCCTCCATTTCACCAGATTCAGCACTTACTAAAGCTTTCTGAGTACCTTTCTTAGCACTTTTCAAGATATTGATATTGTTTTCCTCAGTTACATTAACATGGTAAGATGGAATGTTTACTATTTGTTTACCTATAGATATTTTTTTATGTGTAATTAACTGTCTTGATCCGTTTGGAGTTGTTGCCAGACCCTTTTTTAAAACAACTGTCTGAAGTCTTCTTCTTAAAATATCTTCTTCTGTTAAAGATAAAACTTCTACAGGATTTTTTACATTATAGCCCATATTATTAAGTTTTGTAATAAATTCTGATTTTTCTTCTTCAGAGCTATGGATAACTCTTTTAGCAGCATCTCTTACTATTTTCAACTTCTCTTTTGCTCGCCATATTTCTTCTTTATTTTTCAGACCGTATTTAGCAACTATTGCATTTTCGTCTTTTATTCTTTGAGAATCAAACGCTTTTCTCGGTCTGCTAAATAATTTATGTTTACGAATCATTTTTTCCTAACTCCAACCACCTTGTTTTTTCCACCTTTTCTGAAATGGCTTTTTGTCCTCTGTCCTCTAGAAGGTTGACCTAGAGCATGTCTAGATCCACGATATGACCTTATTTTTTTAAGTCTTTTAATATCAAATTCTTTTCTTAAGTCCAGTTCAGTGGTTATAATATGTTTGTCAGATCCAGTATCAAGGTCAGATCTTCTGTTCATCATAAACTTCGGAACTTTTGGATTTTTGACAGCTTCAGATATTGCACCTATTTCTTTTTCATTTAAATCCTGCACTCTTTTTCTCTTATCTATTTTTAATCCGTTGCATATTGCGCTTGACATTGCAAATGAAACTCCTTTTATCTTTGCCAAGCCAGCGTAAACATTCCTTCTTCCAGGAATGTCAGTTTGTAAAATTCTGACTATTGTTTCAGTTTTATCTTCTTTTCTTACCGGTTTTTTCTCTTGTATCTGCTCTTGTGCCATATTAAATTACGAAAAGCCTGTTTCTCTCCTTTCCAGTTATTTCTTCTATTATTCTTTTAACTACTGCAGTTTTAGGGTCAGGTAAACTTGTTACTCTTTCTTTCATCTCTTCAAATGATTCAAATTTCTTTTTCTCCCTTGATTCAAGTATTTCCCTCATATGCTTTTTTCCATATCCTGGCAGCAGTTCTATCTGATGCATTCTTGTGTTTATTGCCGTTGAATTATTAAAGAATTCTATGAATTCTTTTTCTCTCTCTGTAACAACACTCTCTACAAATTCATTTAACTGAATTTTTGCATTTTCAGTTAATTTCTCTGAAGGCAGTCTTCCGAAAATGTAGTATATTTTATCTCTTTTACCTTCACCTATATAAACTTTCTCTTTAAGGTCTAAAATAACTCCTTTTCTAGGTATGAGTTGTAAAAGAGTAAAATTTGTTTCACCTATAGCTTGGGCTAAAGGCATCATTTTTCCTTCCAAAGGATATCCATACGGAAGATAGTCTAGTATTATTGCATATTCTTCTTTCTTTGCCATTGTTACCTGTACTTTGCCACAATTTCAGCAACTTGTTTAATTTCATTTTCATCTAAGCTTATATCTGAAAATATTTTGTTTAAATCAGAAGCATCTTCAGGAAGGAAATCAATTATTTTGATAATATGGTCAGGTTTCATTTTATGATTGTCCAGACCTTCCAATTCCTTTTTTAATTCCCCAGACTCTTTTTCACTAATCTTAATGAATTTATTGAAGTAAGGTTCTATCTCCTTGCTACCATCATTAGCTTTGACTAATCCCTGTGCTTCTACTAATGTTAACGGTTTTATTTCTTTAATCATTTTACTTTTATCCTTTTTAAGTGAATAGGGTGAACTATAAATGTTTTTTCTTTGTTAAATTCCTTTATTTTAATGATGTAATTCGAGCCTCTTTTACCCTCAACTTCTCCAGTCCTGCCATGGATTCTGTGATGAAAGTTAGATGCTATTGACTTCTCTTTCTTTATAGCAACCTTGTCTCCTTTATTTAATTCCTTAAAGTATTCACTAAATTTAATTTTACCTCTCTGGTGCATAGGTTTCTTTTTGCTCGCCATATTACAAATTATCTAAAAATAGGTCGTTTAAAAGCCTTTTTATATCTTTTCTTATCTTAGAAATCTTATATATCTCCCCTATCTCGGGCCTGTTCCATGTTTTTGACAATTGCCTTGAACATCTTATGGCCCCAAACTCCTACTCCACAAGCATCACAACAGTCTATGACAGAATCGTCAGATATTTCATTCCGGCAGTATACGCATTTTTTTGCCATTTATCCCTCTTTTATTTATCTATCCGATTATAGTTTTTAAATTTATTTATGGTAGATGAGGTAATATATTATTTATATTTAAGTTTGTTAATTTTTAAATGGAAAATAACCGAAGAGGTAATGAAAAAAGCACTTTGAAAAATACTTTTGATGCAGAAGAGGTTATTAGGTATATTCATTCTCACAAAGAAAGGAGAATATCAGGTTTTGATGAAGCTATTAGAGTTCAGAGAGGATTCCAGGATGCTTATGGTCCAATCTATAGACCAATTATTTAATTATTAATTTTATTCATACCTTATGGCATCAACAACATTTACATTTGACGCATTCCATGCAGGCCATAACCCAGATACAGCTCCTATCAAAAATGCAAAACCTAAACAGCCAATAACTAAATATGGAGGAGAAGCTGCCTGAAGTAACTTAGTTCCTAATTGTTGTACAGCAATAAATTCCACTAACTTGGAAATGCCAAAACCAAAAATAACACCAACAACACCTCCAACTAACCCAAGTAAACCAGATTCAATTAAAAATATAGAAAGAATATCTTTATTCTGGGCGCCAATAGCCTTCATAATTCCTATTTCTTTTGTTCTTTCAAGAACAGAAGTGTACATTGTATTTGTAATATTAATTGCCCCAACTAAAAGAGAAATAGCTGCAACTCCAAATAAGAATAAAGTTATTACTGAAAGAACTGTTTGAAATGTGGCCAATAGCTCTTCGGGAGTTAGGATAGTGAAATCCTGAGTTTTATCGTTAACATTTCTGAATCTTTGTAATTTTCTTTCAACACTGTCAGCCACCTCATTTATATCCTCCCCATCGTTTATTTGCACAATTATCATGTCTGCCCTGTCTCCAGAACTGAAAACCTCTTCAAAATCGTCAGAAAGCATTATGATATTTTTATCATCTTCAGGATTTCCAATAAGGGTAAGTATTCCTTGCACTTCGAATTCATAACCATTTATTAAAAATTTATCTCCAACTTTTACATACTTGCTGAAAACATTTCTTGTTTTATAGTGGTTTCCTATGACAAGTTTTCTCGTGTCCCCTTTACTTATGGTTTTTCCATCTTCTATTTCTAAAGAACCAGAAGAAGTGTAAAGGTCCATTCCATCTGGAGGAATTCCCGCCACCATAAAATATCTTTTTTCTTTGTTAAATTCTATTTCACCATTACCAAGAGTCATATAAGTAACTTCTTTAACACCACTTACCCTTTCAATTATTTTTACATCTTCCTTAGTTAACTGGACCGAAGCCCCTGCTTGCGGTGGACCAATCTGGCCCCTTGCCTGAATAAAAAATTTGTCCCCTCCAAGTATTTCAAATTGCTCTTCAACAGCATTTTGCAGGCCTATTGACAAGCTTATTAAAATAAATATAATTGCAACAGAAATAATTATCCCAAGCATTGTTAGCCAGCTTCTTAGTTGTCTCTTCCTAAGGTTTTTCCAAGCTAAAACAAATGAGTCCAGGATCATTTTCTTAAAGCCTCCACAGGTCTCAGTTTGCTGGCCTGCATTGCAGGAAGAGATCCGGATGCAATTCCAATTAATAATGAAAAAGCAATTGCTCCAAATAATAACGGGTAAGATATAGTGATTTTCATTCCACCCCCTCCTAAGAAAATGCCTGCGATTTTACTAACACCAAATGCTAGCCCTAATCCCATCAAAGCTCCAACAACACCTCCAACTAATCCAAGTAAACCAGATTCAATTAAAAATATAGAAAGAATATCTTTATTCTGGGCGCCAATAGCCTTCATAATTCCTATTTCTTTATTTCTTTCCAGAACAGAAGTGTACATTGTGTTCATAATTCCAATTCCTCCAACCAATAAAGAAACAGTAGCTATACCAATTACAATGAGATTAATTATTACAAGAATATTATTTATGCTTTCTAAACTTTGTATCGGGGTCTGAACACTGAAGTCCTCTTCGCCTATTTTTTCATCTCTGTCTTTTCTTAGTTTTAACTCAAGTTCTTCTGCAACGTCATTTATTTTATCCTTGTCCTCGACTTGTGCAACAATTAAGTCCATTTCATCATTTATTTTTAACAAATCCTCTAAGTCGTCATTTAACATAAGTATAGCACTGTTGACAGTGAATGTGCTTGCTCTCTCAAGTATTCCAGCTACCTCAAAGTCTTTTCCGTTTATTACTAAAGTGCTCCCAACTTCAATAGACTTACCAAAAGAATCTTTAGTAAAATCATTGCCCAAGACTACCTTTCCATTATCATCAGAACTTAACATTTTTCCTTCTTCAACACCAATATTCAAAGATTCGTAAACAAATTTCATTTTTTCAGGTTCTTCTGGAATATCAGCTATGTATAAGAACTGCCTTTCTTTGTTATACTCAACACCTACAACTCTAATCAACCTTGGTACAACAATTTTTACCCCATTAACAGATTCAATTATGTCCAAATCATGTTCTGTAAGTTTTCTTACAACTGTACTTCCAGGAGGACCAAATCCAGTGCCTGCGTTTTGAATAGTTAAAACATCAACCGATAGTGAGGAAAACTGGTCGGTAATTGTCTCCTGTAGACCAGCTCCTAGCGATATAAGAGAGACAACAGCAGCTATACCAATAAAAATTCCAAGCATTGTTAGCCAGCTTCTTAAACCCCTATGTTTGAGGTTTTCTAAAGCTAGAAAAAAATAATCCCTAATCATGATTATTTGTATTACTAATAATTTATAATCTTATGCAATTATTTCTTATTATTCCTTCTTAACCTTTTCCTTATAAATCTGTAAATAAAAAATAAAATAATAAGTGCAATTACTATTCCAATATAAATAGGTACTTTACTATTTTGAATGACTCCAAAATTCACAGCCTCTTCCCTTGAATAAACTTTTAAAGGAAGGTTTATGTTTTCAATTTTGTCATTGTTATTGAAATCTTTATACTCAATAACTCCAGTTAACCTAGGACTATTTTCATTAAATATAACATCAAAGCTAGATGTTTCAAAATCATCAGAACCTATATTTCCAATATAGTCGTTTGAGCTGGATAAAAGAGTATAGCCCTCAGGGTTTATTTTTACATTTACAAACTTTATATCTCCAAATCCCGAATTAACTATCTTCAAAGTTATTTTTCCTTTTTGACCTAAAACATTATTATCAAGCTCTGTGCTTATCTTTAATTCTGTATTTGCACTAACTACTACCCCAAGACTTCCTTGTTTTGTTATTCTTTCATTACTGCTGTCAGTATAACTTAGAACATATGGAATATTATAATTTCCAGGAGCAATATCTTGCGATGACTTCACAATATAACTAAGGGTTTTTTCTTTATCCTCTTTAAGCTTATTAGTGCTTCTCTCACTTCCACCAATAGGTATAAATGGAAGATTTGTAAAAACTAAATTAAGAGACACATCTTCAGCATTAGCATTAATTGTGTTTTTGATTGTGATGTCTAAGTTAGATTCTTCTCCAGGAAAGTGCTCACCCTGGTTAACACTGCTAACAATCATTGCATAAGACAAGTTGGCGGTTATTAACAATAAAAATATTGCCAAGACTAATTTTTTTATCATTATCGAACAAAAAATAGTAGTTATATAAAGTTTATTATGGTTTTTCTACTTCTAAGAATTCACTACCCTTGCTTAGTGGTTTTCCACTTTCCGTTTATTTTTTTTGTTACTTTTTCTATTCTTCCATCTCTTAGCCAGTATACAGTTTTTGCATGAGCCATTGCTAAGTTAGGATCATGAGTAACCATAATTATTGTTTTACCATCTTTGTTTAACTTTTGTAAAAACTCAATAACAATCTCTCCTGTTTTTGTATCAAGATTTCCAGTTGGTTCATCAGCCAGAATTATTTCAGGATTGTTTGCTAATGCCCTGGCAATTGCAACCCTCTGTTGTTGTCCTCCGGAAAGTTGATTAGGATAGTGATCCATTCTATCGCTCAATCCAACCATTACTAAAACCTTTTTAGCTTTACCTGTCCTTCCTGTTTTATCAATTCCTTGAAACATCATAGGTAACATGACATTTTCTAAAGCAGTTAAATTAGGTATGAGATTAAAACTCTGAAAAATAAACCCTATTTTTTGCCCCCTTATTTGTGCTAGCTCAGATTCAGAAAGGTGTTCTATATTTATTCCATCAAGAAAAATGTCTCCTTTGGTTGCAAGATCTAAACTGCCAGTAAGATTCATTCCAGTGCTTTTCCCGCTTCCAGAAGGACCCATAATTGCAACAAAATCTCCCCTTTCAATTATAATATTCACATCGTCAAGTGCCTTTACTATGTTATCGCCCATATAGTAATATTTTGCTACATTTTTCAATTCTATCAGATGAGTCATATTACCTTAATCTAATAAGAGCTTTTAAATTTTATGAATTCGGGCTGTTAAATAAAAATTTTAGATTTAGAAAGGTTTTTAAATTACTTTAAAATGATTTGATTATGGAATTTATCACTATGGCTTATAGTAGGAGTTTAAAATTATAATACCAATTCGTTGTTTTAGCTGTGGTAAACCAATTGCCCATCTATGGGAGCAATTTAAAGAAAAAGTTTCCAAAGGAGAAGCTCCTGGCAAAGTACTAGATGAGCTTGGGCTAGAAAGATACTGTTGCAGGTCTATATTTTTAGGACAAGTTGATTTATTAGAGCTAACAACAAAGTTCAAGAAGTTCTGATTTTCTTAAGTTAAATGCCCCACGAGATGTTTAACCAAGAAAATAAATTGTAATTTTAATAAAAATAAAAAAAAGGTGACAGCATCTGATTTTCACTTCTTGCGAAACTAATGTCAGACGTAATCAGCTTAACTTCTGTGTTCGGAATGGGAACAGGTGGAGCCTGACTACTGTGGCTGTCTAAAATTAGGTGTTTAGTAGTATTTTTAAAGCTTTTGATACTTTCTTTTTTATGCGGGAGTGCCGGAGCGGTCAAACGGGATAGGTTTAGGACCTATTAGCTTAGTGCTTACACAGGTTCGAATCCTGTCTCCCGCATTTAGGATTTGTGGTTGCAGGATAGAAAACCCGCAGGTGGTTTTCATTCGAATCCTGTCTCCCGCATTTGTTTTATATAGAATTATATCTTATAATATCGGTAAGAAACAATTTTAGCTAACCTATTTAATTCATCTCTAATTGCTCTACTAGTTCTTTTCTCATTCTCCCTACTTAGAGCCCATTCTTTTAATAATTCTTTATAAAGTTCTTTTCTAAATTTTTGAGCCAAGTATTCAGATGGATCCCATGTTCTATCAGCAATCATTTTTTGAGTTAATTCTCTACTTAAAATAGCACTATTTTTCCCAAATCCGTTATTAGTATTATAATACTCAAGTACTTCATATTCTCTAATCTTTGGTCCTCTAGTCTTAATCTCAATTAACCTATCACAAACTTGCATAGGTTTTGCATCTTTTCCAAGGGGGATCGGCCGACTATCAGCATTAGAGTCATAAGGTATTGGAGTCATAGATATGATTTGATCAATTTCTTCAACAATTTCTTCTAATTCTTCTCTAGAAAAAGCACCACATTCTTTAAAATTTAATCTCGTATCAATCTCCATAAATGATAAAATCCAGAAAGGTTTATAATAACTATTGTAACTTATTATATATTTAAACAATCTTATTTGTAAAATAAAATTTTACTTTGATTGGTTCTGCTCATAGTAAAGTTAAAGCCTCAATTAACATCCCCCTTTCTTCTTTAATTTTCCCCAGAAGTTCTTGATTTCTTTTCATATATTACTAATCATACTTCTCAAAACTTAAAAGTCTTTATATAGAATTAATTCATTATTTTATTATGCGCCCGTAGCTCAGCCTGGATAGGGTAAAATTTAAATAGTTTTATTTCTTTATTTTAATATGAGGATCCTATTATCTAAAAATTC
>MNVX01000033.1 GCA_001872185.1 Candidatus Pacearchaeota archaeon CG1_02_32_21
AGCAAGGTTGAAACTGTATTTTCAGTTATTAAAAGAAAGTATGGCTGTTTTGTTTTAAGCAAATCTTTTGATACTTAAAAGAAAGAGTTGTTATTCAGAATGGTGGCATATAATATAGATAGAAAGATAATATTATCTTTGGTCATTAGAGGAATTCACCAAAGCCCTAAAAGTTAAACTTTAAATACCCATAATTACACTTTATTTTATTAAATATAGCTAAGTAAAGTTGAAATCACCCTTTTCTAGCGGATTATTTTATGCAAAGTTTAGAAGAATTTAAGAAACTTGGACTAAAAGAAAATTTACTTAAAGTTCTAGCTGAGCTTGGGTTTACCCATCCTACAGAGATACAAGAAAAGTCTATACCTTTAGTTTTGGAGGGAAAGAATGTTATTGGCAGTGCGGCAACTGGATCTGGTAAAACTTTAGCTTTTGGAGCAGGAATATTTAATGTAGCAGAAGCTAATAAAGGAGTTCAGGCATTAGTACTTGTACCTACAAGAGAATTGTGTGAACAGGTTGCAAATTCTTTAAAGCTATTTTCTAGGAATTATGATTTTAAAATAGCTGAAGTTTATGGAGGTGTTTCATTGGAAAACCAGGTTAGGAAAATAAAAACATGTGAAATAGTTGTTGGAACTCCTGGAAGAATACTTGATCATTTAAGAAGAGGGAACCTAAATCTCGACAAAATAAAAATTTTAGTTCTTGATGAAGCAGACAGGATGGTGGATATGGGATTTTTGCCAGATGTTGAGAAAATAATTCAGGCATGTTCAAAGGCAAGGCAAACTCTAATGTTCTCTGCTACAATAAGCTCAGATGTTGAGTATATTGCAAGAAAGTATATAGGAAAAACTATAAACATCTCTGCTGAAAGCAATGTTGATCCATCTAAATTAACACAAATTTTTTATGATGTTCCAACCAATGTTAAATTCTCTTTGTTATTTCATCTTTTGAATGAGGAAAAATCTGATTTAGTTATGGTCTTTTGCAATACCAGAAGAAATGCAGATATTGTTGCTAAAAACCTTAAAAGATTTGAGTTAGATGCAGTTGCTATCCATGGAGGGCTAACACAAAACAGAAGAAACAGTATTATGGAAAATTTCCATTCTTCTAAAACAAAAATACTTATTTGTACTGATGTAGCTGCCCGTGGTTTGGACATTAAAGAGGTATCTCATGTTTACAACTATGACATTCCACCGAGCATACAGGAGTATATTCACAGGATAGGAAGAACTGCCAGGGCTGGTAAAGAGGGCAAGGCAGTAAGTCTAGTTTGCAAAAATGATTACCTTAATTTCCAGAATGTTAGAGATGGAAGCACATCAGAGATAGTTCAAAAAGAGCTTCCAGAATTCGAAACAGTGGCTCCAAGATTTTCTCAGGATAAATACAGCGACAACAAAAGAAGTTTTAGAGGAAGAGACAATTTCAGGGGAAGAAGCTATGGAGGTAGAAGTTATGGAAACAGAGGAAATAGTTTTAGAAGAAATTCTGATAGTTCTAGGGGTTCTAGACACTCGGAGGGTTCTAGAGATTACAAAGATTCGAACAATAGAGATTATGGAAACAGGGGAAGAAGTAGAAGCTTTGGAGGTAGAAGTTTCGGTGGCAGAAGTTTTGGGGGAAGAAGAGATTCAAGGAGAGATAATGTTAGAAGCAGTGTAAGGAGGTATAGAAATGAAAGGTAAAGTAAAGTTTTTTAATGAAACTAAAGGATTTGGATTCATCTCTGGAGATGACGGAAAAGAATATTTTGTTCACGCTACTGGATTAGAAGAAGGAGTTTCAATTGGTGAAGGAGACTCAGTTGAGTTTGAAGTAGAAAATGGAGATAGAGGTCCTAAAGCTGTTAAAGTTTCAATTGTTGATTCTGAATAAGTTTTTGTTAAATAAAATTAAGTAAATAATATTTCTTATTTTTAGGTAGACATTGGTCTACAATTTAACCAAGATAAGCAGTTTTATTTGATAAAGCTGCCTTGGCTGATTTAAGATAGGTCTCCTCTATCTTTTGATATTTGTCCATATCTGACTTAGTGACACTTGGCTTAACTTTTTTCATTGCATCTTCAAAATTCTTGAGTTTTATTTGTTTAACATTTATGTTTTCTCTAAGTGCTAACATTGCAGCCTCTCTTGCAAGATTTTCTATGTCTGCTCCAACATATCCATCAAGTTTTGAGGCCATACTTTCCAGATCAACATCTTTAGCCAGAGGCATTTTACTAGTATGTATTTTTAGTATTGTTAATATCCCTTCTTTATCTGGTCCTGGAACTAATAGTATTCTGTCAAATCTTCCAGGTCTAAGTATAGCTGGATCAATCATATCAGGCCTATTTGTTGCTCCTATAACAACTACATTTTGTAACTCTTCCAAACCATCCATTTCAGCCAGCAATTGATTTAAAACTCTTTCAGTTACCTTGCTTCCAGTATCAACTCCTCTTCTAGGGGCAAGAGCATCCATTTCATCAAAGAATACAATACATGGTGAAACTTGTCTGGCACGTTCAAAAACTTTCCTTACTCCTTCTTCACTTTTACCTACCCACATACTTAACAAAGAAGGTCCTTTTACTTGAATGAAATTTGCTTCTGATTCGTTTGCAATAGCCTTAGCCAAAAGTGTTTTACCTGTTCCTGGCGGACCATAAAGCAAAATTCCTTTTGGAGGCCTTATACCTACTCTTTTGAATGCATCTGCATACTGCAATGGCCATTCAACAGCTTCTATTAACTCTTGTTTTACTTTATCCAATCCACCGACATCTCTCCAGTTAATATTAGGAGATTCAACAAGAACTTCTCTCATAGCACTTGGCCTTACTACTTTCAAAGCTTCGAGAAAATCTTTTTCTGAAATAACTAATTTTTCAAGAACATCATTAGGAATTTCTGTGTCATCTCTTATTTCTATTTTAGGCAATACTCCTCTAAGAACAGACATTGCTGCTTCCTTTGTAAGAGCTGATAAATCTGCTCCAACAAAACCATGAGTTATTGAAGCTAGTTTCTCAAGTTTTACGTCATTTGTTAACGGCATATTTCTTGTATGAATTTTTAAAATTGAAAGCCTTCCATTTTTATCAGGCACGTTTATTCCAACTTCTCTGTCAAATCTTCCAGGACGTCTTAGGGCAGGGTCTAAGCTATTTGGTCTGTTTGTTGCTCCTATAACAACAACTTTTCCTCTTGTTTTCAATCCATCCATCATTGTTAATAACTGAGATACTACTCTTCTTTCTACCTCTCCCTGAACATCTTCTCTTTTCGGGGCAATAGCATCTATTTCATCTATGAATATAATTGCCGGAGCTGTTTTTTCTGCTTCATTAAATATATCCCTAATCTTTTTTTCAGATTCTCCATAAAACTTAGACATTATTTCAGGGCCATTTAATAAAATAAAATTAGCATCTGATTCGTTTGCAACTGCTTTGGCCAATAAAGTTTTACCTGTTCCAGGTGGGCCGTGAAGCAAAACTCCTTTTGGAGGCTCTACTCCCAAACGCTCAAATATCTCTGGATGTTTTAAAGGCAGTTCTATCATTTCACGAACTTTTTTTATTTCTTCTGTTAATCCTCCAACATCTTCGTAAGTAACATCAAAAACTCTATCTTCTGAAACTTCTACTGCTTTTGAATTTACTACAACCTCTGTGTTTTCTGTTATTACAACTGGCTGTGCTGGAGCTGTGTTTACAATTAAAAATTTAATCTGTTGAAATCCTGCAAAGTTCATTCCAAAACCGCCAAGAATATCTCCAAAAATGTCTCCAAACTCTCCTAGCTCTTCAGACATAAGATCCTTTCTCCTCTGAACTCCTCCAAGAACAACAATGTCTCCTTTTATTACTGCTCTTCCAAGTAATCCTCTTCGAAAAATTTCCGGATCTCCCTGAACAACAATGTTTTCCTGAACAGGAGCTATTGTAACTTTTTTCGCTTCTTTAATATCTGATTTTTTCAGTTCAACCATTTCTCCAACTCCTGTCTTGGCATTTTTTCTTATTATTCCATCGATTCTTACAATACCTTCATTGACATCTGCGGGATAAGCTCTGTCAACTATTGCTAAAGTTTCTCTGCCACCTTTTACAGAAACTACATCTCCTCTTCTTAATCCTAAGATTTTCATTGTGTCATAATCAATTCTTGCAATTCCTTTGTATGCATCATCTTGTGAAGCTTCTGCTACTCTTAACTTAACTATATTTTGCGTTACTGGATTATTTGCCATTTTTATTCTTCATCTCCTTCTTTTTCTTCAAATTTTTCATTAAATATCAATACTAATTTTCCCATCCTTTCAAAGCTCAATTTCACCATCTCATCCATTATCTTATCTTGTTCATTTATAAAGTTCACTATCTCTCTTGGAATAGATACTGTATAACTATTTCCAACCATTCTTAGCTTAACATTAAACTGTTTATTTCTTAGTTTAAGAAAATTTTGATACTCAAGTTTATCCTCTGGATGCACTATTCTATTATCACACTTTTTGCATTCCAAAACCCTAAAATAAAATCCATTTTTTAGAATTCTAACTTTTTCCATTGCCTTGTCGCAGTCTTTACAAATTACTGTATGATCAAATATATCTGAGGACATTTTATTTTGTTTTTGTTATGTTTAGTTTATTTTTACCTAGTATAAAACCGTGTTCTTACGAACACGGCGTGAAAGGGGGTTGATATATGATATACACAAGATATATCATTTACGTATATACATCATGTATATACTATTTAAATATTTCTGTGGTTGAGAATATATTCTGAAAACTTTAAATATCATCTTAACAGTTAATTACAATGGAGAACAAATACAAAAATGAAGTAACAAATAATCCTAACAAGATAACTAGCGGATTAAAAAAATTCTGGGATTTTGTCTGGAATGGAGAGAGTTTTCTAAGCTGGATAGTCTTTGTTGTTCTGGCATTTATTGTTATAAAATTTATATTTTTTCCTGCATTAACTCTAACTACTGGGACTTCATTGCCTTTGGTTATTGTTGAATCTTGCAGCATGTATCATGATAAAAGTTTTGATCTTTGGTGGACTAAAAATGGAGAGTGGTATGAAGACAGGAATATAAACAAAGATAAATTTGAAGAATACACCTTAAAAAATGGTTTTTCTAAAGGAGATATTTTCCTTGTAACCAAAGCTAAGGACATAGAAATCGGAGACACTATTATTTTTTTAAGTGGTAATACTCAAAGACCAATAATACACAGAGTTGTTTCTCTTGATCCAATTGAAACAAAGGGAGATAATAATGACAGGCAGTTTACCCAGACAAATAATGCAGAAAAAATTGACGAAACAAACATTCCTCAGGATAAAATTATTGGAAAGACTACACTAATTAGAATACCTTTCTTAGGATGGGTCAAGCTTGTTTTCTTTGAACCTTTGAGGGTTAAGAGTGAAAGAGGTTTATGCAGGGGATAAATCGCTGTTTAAAAGATTAACTAAATCTGGCCTATCTTCATTTGCTAATAAATCCCAAATAGTGCTTGGCACACCAAACTCTTCAAAATTTTCTTCAACTCCTTCAAACATATGACTATAACTCTTACATGAAAAATAACTTTGAACTACTTCTGGTTCTTCAGCTCTGTCATACTCTGTCCATTCAACACAATATACAGCGGTCTCATTACATCCATGATATGAACATTTTACGTATGTATCTCTAGTTTTATTCCTTACTTTTTCCATAATTCCAAGATAAAAAAGCTGTATAAAAATATTTAGTTATTGGAGATATAGGAAAGATAATTAATCTCTCACAAAAATTTAAAAAGGTTCTAGAACTATAAAACTGATTATAGGTGAATCTTATATGGAATTTTGTCCGAAATGTGGTTCTGTTCTTGAAGAAAAAAGAAAAAAATTTGGTTGTGTTAGATGTGGTTATACTACAAAAGGAAAAATTAAGATAACTAGTAAAGAAAAAATTAAAGAGGCTAAAGAAGTTGGTGTAATAAAAGATAAGGATACTGATGTTTTCCCAATTGTTCCAAATACCTGTCCGAAATGCGAGCATAAAGATGCTTACTTCTGGACTTCTCAGACAAGATCTGGAGATGAAGCTGAAACAAGGTTTTTTAGATGCACAAAATGCAAGCACACCTGGAGAGAGTATAAGTAATATTAATTCCTCTAAGCCTGTCAATTGGCGGGTGGCCAGTTTCTCTAGAGTGGTTTTCTTTTACTAGAACCTCAAGTGCTCCTGGTTCTTTTTTAGTTATACTAAATCTTAATTTTTCCATATTATTATTCAACAATATTTATTTTTAAAAATTAGATGATTAGACTTGTACAATCTTTTTAGGCATTTTAATTAACTTTATAAGTATTCTAGTTATAATTTTCTTATGGATCCGTAGCTCAGCCCGGTTAGAGCACTGGACTCTTAATCCAGGTGTCGTGGGTTCAAATCCCATCGGGTCCATAAAACCACTATCGGGTCCACTTTATAATAATCTATACTAAAAATTCTAGCTAAACTATTATCAAAAAGTAGATAGAAGTATAAGACTATTGGTTTTACCCTTTTCTTATTTCATTGTTGTATTAACCAACAACTTGCTTTATGTTAGATATGCTGTCGGCAACGTCTGTTCCTTTCTTAGTTAGCTTTATCAGCTTTATCCTTCCCTTTTTTTCAAAAGTAACCAAGCCTAAATTCTCCAAAGTTTGAAGAATTTTTACAGCATGGCTGTAAGTACAATCAACCTCTTTTGCTAAGACAGATCCATATCTGACACGCGACAACTTTCTTAGCGCTATCATCATAAGCGCAGGCTTCCTTCTAAAAAAGATGTCGAAATTATCTTTAAGTTTTTCCATAGTATAACCTATATATCGCATTATAGTATACTATTTTTAAAGGTTTCGTGATTTAAAAAGCGGATAATAACGATAATTTCACTACTATGCTGAAGTTTAAATTAAAGGTTTTTGATTTTGCATAGGGAAAAGATAATTCTTAGAGCACTAACCCAAAATTTGTTATGACTAGGCTGACTCATCACTTGTTAACATTTATTAATACTAATTTTATTTACTAAATATGGGAGAAAAAATAGAAAAAAAATCTGGGAGTAAATTCAGGATATTAGCAGCTGGAGACATGCATGGTGATTCTGATTTAACAAAAATACTTGCAATTAGAGCTGAAAAAGAAAATGTTGATTTAGTTATCCTTACCGGAGATTTAACTGGGTGGACGGAAACAAAAGACATAATAAAGCCATTTAAGGATAAACATAAAAAAGTTTTGATAATCCCCGGGAACTGGGATTCATTTGCAACTGCTGATTTTCTTGCAAATGTTTATGGAGTGAAAAATATTCATGGTTATTCGGTTACTTATCAAAACATTGGAATTTTTGGTGCAGGTGGAGCTAGAGGGCCTGGTCCAGGAGATATCTCAGACAATGAAATTTGGAAAACATTAGAAAAAGCGCACTCTGGACTAAAAGGAATTGAGAAAAAAATAATGGTAACCCATATGCATCCTTCAGGGAGCAAATCAGAATTTTCCGGAGTTCCTGGTAGCAAATCAATTGAAAGGGCAATAAGAAAATTTAAACCAGATATTTTATTACACAGCCATATTCACGAAGCTTCTGGATTTGAAGAAATTATTGATAAAACAAGAGTAATTAATGTAGCCAGAGAAGGAAGAATTATTGAGATTTAGATTCAGCATGTTTTATTAATTTTTCTGCTAGGAAATATAAATTTATAGTATCCTGACGATTATACTCTTTAAGTTTAAATAATGCTTCTATATCTCCTTTTTTATATTGGTTCCACAATTTAATTGCAACTCCCTTTCTTTCAGATTCTGAAGTTAATCTTTCTATTCCAAAAGTATTTTCAAGAGTTCTAAGTTTATAAGGCATATTTAGACTACAAGCAAATCTAAATAAATCTAATACTTTTTTATCTTTTGGGATTAATCCTGGAAATTCCTTATTAATCTTAGGAATATCAAATCTTAGCCCATTAAAGGTAATAATTATTTTAGCATTATCAATTAGAGGTTTCATTTCATTAAAAGTTAAATTTTTTCCTCTAATAAAACATTCTGATTCAATTAATCCAGGTTTAGGAATATACATTCCAACCAAGGAAATTGAACCTCCAAATTCAATAACTTCGATATCTAAACAAAGAGCTTCCCACTTATTTTTTTTATAAAGGTCGATATAATGCTGGTTATTTGCCATAATAAACTTGCATCTTAAAATATCTAGAATCGTGATTATATAACTATTATTATTGTTTTGCCAACATATTTATAAGTGTTTAATTTCAATTCTAAGTCATAAAATGCCCCCTAAAAAGAAAACATTCGAAGACCCCGTAAAACATTATGGAGAACAATCAATAAAACAGGACTTTGTTCCAGTAGGTGAATCTGATTTAGCCGGAGCTGTTGATGTTCCTGTCAAGTCGAGAGAAAATATAGAGACCATAGAAAGAAAAGGGGGTGAAAAAATAATACTGAAAAAGGTAAAAGGTAAAAGGAAATCAAAGAAAATAATAAAAACAAAAGAAAAAAACGGAAAGTCGTGGACTGATAAATTTAAGGGTGAAAATAAAAAATTAAAAGAGAAAGGTTACATTCTTGTTATAACTGAAAAACCACAGGCTGCTGAAAAAATAGCAGATGCATTGGCTGAAGGAAAAGTGATTAAAAGTTCTTTGGGTAATGTCCCATACTACACTTTCCAAAGGAGAGGAAAAGATATACAGGTTGTTTGTGCAGTAGGGCATCTTTTTACAATTGCGCAGGTTAATGCAAGAAACAAATGGCCTACATTTGACATTCAATGGGCTCCAAATTATCTTGTTAGAAAAAATGATTTTACAAAAAGATATTATGATGTAATAGCTAAACTGCATAAAAATGCTTCTGAAATTATTGTAGCTACAGACTATGATATAGAAGGAGAGGTAATTGGCATGAATATCATTCGGTATATTTGCGGGCAAAAAGATGCTGAAAGAATGAAATTCTCAACTTTGACCTCTAAGGAGATACAAGAGGCTTATGAAAAAAGAAGCAAAACATTGGACTGGGGTCAGGGAATTGCTGGCGAAACAAGGCATTATTTAGACTGGCTTTATGGGATAAACCTTTCAAGAGCTTTAATGGATGCAATAAAAACGACAGGAAAATTTAGATTAATGTCCATAGGAAGAGTACAGGGGCCTGCGTTGCATATTATAGTTGAAAAAGAAAAAGAGATACAAAAGTTTAAACCTGAAAAATACTGGCAGGTATTTTTGGATATCAATGATGGCAAAAACAGTGTAAATGTAAAATACCAAAAAGACATAACAAATGAAAAAGAATTAGTTAAATTCAATGGCCTTGAAGGAAAAAGCGGGGTTGTTAAAACAGAAAAAAGCCGACAAGAAATGCCTCCAAATGCACCTTTTGATCTAACAAATTTACAAACTGAATCGTACAGGCTTTATAAAATAACTCCGAACAAAACTCTTGAAATTGCACAAAGATTATACCTTGGAGGAGTAATCTCTTACCCGAGAACAAGCAGCCAGAAAATACCGAAGGAAATAGATTATGAAAGCATATTGAATAGATTAAAAAAAAGATTTAATTTTATTGAAATGGCAAAAAGAAAAATTCCTGTTGAGGGGAAAAAAACTGATCCCGCACATCCCTCAATATACCCTACTGGAGAGTTTCATGAACTGGAGGAGGATGATAAAAAGATATATGAACTTATTGTGAGGAGGTTTGTAAACTGTTTTTGTGAAAATGCTGTAATTGACAATAAGAAAATAACATTCACTTATGATGGGATGAATTTTTTTGCAAGAGGTCTTGGTATAGCTAAAAAGGGATGGATGGAAGTATATCCTATTCTTATAAAAGAAAGCGAAATACCTGATATGGATGGGGAGGCTACAATTAAAAAAGAAATAATTGAAGAAAAGATGACTCAGCCTCCAAGAAGATATAGCCCCGCATCCATAATATCTGAACTTGAGAAAAAAAATCTTGGGACAAAAGCTACTAGGGCCAATATACTAGAAACTCTGTATCAAAGAGGATACATAAAAGAAAAAAGCATTACAGCGACAAGTTTAGGAATTTCCCTCATAAACACTTTAGAAAATAATTCTCCAGTAATAATCAATGAGAAACTAACTAGAGATATTGAAATAAATCTTGAAAGCATAAGGAACTCTAAAAATCCTACAAAAAGCAAAGAAAAAATACTTGAAGAGGCAAAAAAAGTTATTCTTTCAATAGGAAAAGATTTTGAAAAGAATAAAAGTAAAATAGGCCAGGACCTTGTAAAGGCAACTGAAAGCTTATGGGAAGAGGAAAGAAAAGACAATGAAGTGATGTCATGCCCCGAATGTAATAAGGGCACCCTAAGTTTAAAATATTCTAAAGAGTACAAAAGATATTTTTTAGGCTGCAGCAGCTATCCTGAATGCAAAAAAACCTATTCTTTGCCTCCGAATTCATTGATAAAGAAATCTGATAAAAAGTGCGAGTATTGTAATTTCCCAATGTTAATATCAATAAGAAAGGGTAAAAGACCTTGGACATTCTGCTTTAATCCAGAGTGTGAATCAAGGAAAAACAGAGAGAGTGAAGAAAAAGAATAGAGTTATTTCCCTAGCGGTCTTTGAAGGTGAGCTGGTAGTTTTAAATAAGAAAATCGCGGAGGATTTGATTGGGCTGGTTGAGCAGCTGGCGGATGTCTAGGACCAAGTGGTGGAGCCTTTGGAGGAGCTGGACTTTGAGATGAGCCAAACTTTTGGTTGTGGGTTTTATCTCTCTTTTTCATTAAGTAATAAATCACTATTATCACTCCTAAAATTATAAGTACAATCAACACCAGCAATAAATAGAATAATCCTTTAGATCCTTGTTCAGAAGTGTCAGTTGCACTGTCTAATCTTCTAGCTAAATTATTTCTAGATGTAATACTTTGATAGCCACACTGGCCTGGAATTTGCTGGGCATTTAACCATCGACCGTTTGTACAGTAATTGTAGTATGTTCCGTCACAAACTGACTCCCCATCAATACATTCTGAACTGACATTGATGTTTCCAGTCGATTGGTTAGTTGATAGAGGAACACATTCTCCATCTGAACATATTTTACTTGAACCGCATGACTGCTTCACAAAGTCTGGATAATCATCGCTTGAGCAGAAATATTCTACAACATAATTCCTCTCACACTCATCTGTAAATGATAATTCCTCATTGTCTAAAGTATAATCGACATCTCCCTGATGTGTATAATTTTTTCCATTATCGCTATCATCACATGATTCATCTGGATAGCCTTGGCTAGATGCACAAGCTTCATTTGAGCACCCGGCAGGGCAGCTGTAAGTTAAGTTATAAGCATCTCCTGATGAATCGCAAAACCATTCTAAAACATCTGTTGAGTTAGCACAGGAGTCTTGATAGTAAACAACACCTCCCAAACTAGAGCTTAAAATCGACACATTTCCCTTATCATATAACCCAAAGGCCCTTGCTCCGAATCCGTCTGTATCTGAATCAGAATCTATGCAAGAAACTGATTGGGTTTGGGTTAAGCATGTAACAGAACTTGAGTCACATCCATAAGAACATGTTTTGTTCAATGTTCTTGTAACATTAGATGAATCGCAACTTCCACTTACGCATGCAGGAGTGATAGTCTGATTGTATATGCTACCACTATAACAAACTAAAGAGTTATTTTTAGCTCCACAATCTTCATTAACTGTTGCAGAAGTACATGCAACATCAATTTCGCATTTTCCATCTTTACAGGATTGCCCTAAAAAACATGTATAAATCTCAACATCAACATTACTTGTAGAATTGCAGAAAAACTCACGAAGTTTATTATCTAAGCAGTAATCAATTGATGAATTTTGAGTTATTCCTTCAAAAGTTTCTGTTGCAGTTCCTTTAGCTGTGTAATTTTTCCCAAGATCAGAATCTGTACATCTAAGGTCATTTTGCACTTGGGAAGGATTGTAATTATAAAGCTCTGTAACCTGCTGTGCTGTTAATGCCTGATTATAAATTCTGACTTCATCTATAGTTCCCTTAAAATAGTAAGTTTGATCAAGGACCAGAGTTCTTCCAATACTTATAGATGCTGAAGTTCCCAAAGGTGCTCCAGATTCTTCAGAGGTTAATGTTTGCAAAGCCCCATCTAAATAAAAATGAACATTTGTAGCATCAGATGTAAACACAAGATGATGCCATTGGCCATCCCTTAAATCTCCTGTTTGAGCATATCGACCTTTTTGATCCCCGTAATGAATTACTGCTTTTCCCTGTTGCCCGTCTCCTGCAATCATTAAAGCTCTTCTTTTTCCTCCATCTTTAGTAAACTCAGCAACAGCTCCTCTTCTATCACTCTTTTCTGTATCAACTTTTACCCAGGCAGCAAAACTGAATTTATCTGTATTAACCCCTCCAGCAGTAGAATACAAAACTAATTCATCTTGAACTCCATCAAATAAAACAGCTTTATCAAACTTGCCTTCATTAACTAATATTGGACATGACGGATTAATGCAATTTAAATTATTGCCTCCTTTAGCATCATTAAACAGGGTGGAAAAATTAAACGGATAATAACTAACTAAAATGTTATCAAAATCGCTTACTGTATTTGCGGTAATACTAATATTTTCAGGCTGAGAATAAAACATGGCTATTAGAAAAATAGAGGCTGATACTAGAATAAGAAATAGTAATTTAACATAAAGTATATTTTTCACCTCTTTATTCATCTACAAATTAAACAAATTTATCTTATAAAGTTTTGTATATGGAATCAGAATAATCCTCTTTTTCTTACTCCTTTATTATCGATGCTAAACTCTAACTCTTTTTCAGGCAGGCTCCTGTGTTTCCTCAATATTGCTTTTCTTCTAGAGTTAGAATTCTGCAGCTCTATTAGGCATTTGCTCCAATATCTTAGTATATCTCCTCCAACCATATTAGCATCCCTTTGTTTTCCACTCTGAAATTCTTCGTCACTTAAGAAAGAATAGTATACCTGGTTTGTAATTATAATAGGTATTTGCTTGTTTCTTGCAATCTCTGATAAAGTCCTAAGCTGTCTTGACAATTCGCTGTTTAATTCTTTTATATTGTTATCTTTTTTTTCAGACAGTTCTAAACGATAAAGCATTGTCATACTGTCCACAACTATCAGACTCACATTAGTGTTAGACTTTATTGTTTTTAAAAGAGTATCGAATGATTTTTTTTGTTCTTCAAAATTTGTTGGTTTTAATATAAGCAGATTACTCAAGGAATCTTCTTCTCCAGATATTTGCTTAAATCTATCTACTGAAAACCCTCCTTCAGTATCAATAAATATTACTTTGTTTCCTTTTTTAGCCTGTGAAACTGATGCCAATACGCATAAATTTGTTTTCCCGCTCCCCGCTGGGCCATATATTGTTGTGATTATATCTTTTTCATAGCCTCCGAAAAGCCATTTATTCAAATCGTATGAACCTGCAGAAATTTTCTCTTCTTTCATTAATATTATTGAATTAAGATGTTAATAAGATTTTATATGATGATTTGTATTTGATAAAATTTATAAAACAACGATTGTTATGTAGGTGATGAGAAAGGATAGTTTTTTAGAAAATCTTAAAACTATTTACTTTTCTCCGTCAAATTTTTTTGATAAAAACCGCGATGCTAAACTGAATAAAGCTTTAGTCCAGTTAATACTTTTTTATGTAGTGTATGTAATAACTGAATCATTTCTTAATTTAGTGATATTTTTCAAAGATAATGGGAAAGTACAACCTATTGAAGTAGTTTCATGGGCATTTCTGACCTTACAAAATATAATTGGCAGGAGCATATTGATGTTAGTATTTTTATTTTCAATTTCTGGTCTGATATACCTGTTTTTGAGAATTGCTAAAATAAACAAAGAATATGGCAAAAATTTAAGATCTGCTTCATATGCATTCATGTTATGGACCATTTACGGGTTTATTATAACACTAGCTTCTTTTGTAGTACAGCTGACAATACCTATAGACCAGTCATATATTCAGGGCTTAGCGTCAACTTCAGACTTGACGAACATTTTGCAGTTGTACAAGATTTATTTTAGCAATCCCGGGGCAATAATTCTGCTAATTATTGGAATATCTCAGATTGTCCATTTTTTTACATTTTTAGTAAAAAGTACAAGTTATTTCAATAAAATCAAAACTGGAAAAGCTATTCTTATTTCAGTTTCTTCAGCAGCAATAGTTTTTATTTTACTCTTGTTAATATGGGCAGGATATATTTATGCTGTTAATTACCTTACAGACCCGTTTAGTGCTAGATTTTCGTAAATTTCTGCAAAAAGGAGTATAGAATAATTAATAAATGGTCCAGTCTTTTTATCATGAAGCAATAGAAGGTTGTTTAATTATGAAAAAAGCTATAAAAATGGTTATAAACGGAACTGTGCAAGAGATGTTTTTCAGAAATTTTGTAAAAGAAGAGGCGGATAAACTTGATGTTAAAGGATTTATTAGGAATCTGGATAATGGAGGTATTGAGGTTTTCGCAGAGGGAGAAATTGAAAACGTAGATAACTTGTGCGAGATATGTAAAACTGGTCCAAAACATGCTAAAATAAACAAAATAAGCATTAGTGAATCTTCTTTCCAAGATTTTAAGGAATTCAAAGTTTTGCATATATAGTAAATAATATAAAATATTAAATACTGCTTAAACATTAAAAAAATATGACAAGTGTTAATATTGGAAGACGTATAAAATATGAGGATTTAGAACGAGCGCTTATTAAAGCTGCTGAACAAACTGGTTTAAATATAAGATCCAAAGAGAATTTTAGGAAAGAATATCAACTTGGTTCAGTCCAAGAACTTAGTGTGTATTCTGGAACAACTTTTTATTTAAGTGGAGGAATTTTACCAGCTATGGAAATAAGTACTGATAAAAGATGGCCAACAGATTCTTTCTCTTTGCATAGTGGACTTGGTTTTGGATTTGCATCTAAAAGAAAAGTCAGAAAGTACCTTGATGCAGTTTCTAGGCATTTATAATTTAACTTTCTTTTTTATCCTCTTTCTAATAAGGTATGTGACATTGTTTTCATATACTAATAAAGCCGAGCGGAACGAAGTGGAGCGAGGCGAATATATTTAAACATAATTTAGTTCTAATTAATATGGGTAGAGAAGATCAAATAATTGAGTCAAGGATTAAAAAAGTTGGGGAGTTAAGGAAGCTTGGAATTAATCCGTATCCAAATAAATATGATTTTAAAAATTATGCTTCGCAACTTCAAGAGAAATACAAGAAACTTAAAAAAGAATCTAAAACTAAAGACAAAGTAAGTGTTGCTGGTAGAATAATTATAAAAAGAGACCTTGGAAAAATATCATTTGCCACTCTTCAGGATTCTTCTGGTAGAATACAGATAGTTTCCCAACAAGGCGAAACTGGAAAAAGGGAATTTGAATTTTTCAAAAGATATATTGAGTCTGGAGATTTTGCAGGAGTTGAAGGTTTGATAATCAGAACTAAAACAGGAGAATTATCTGTTTTAATTAAAAAAGTTGAAATTTTAAGCAAGTCAATTTTACCTTTGCCTGAGAAGTTTCATGGTTTACAGGATGACGAAGAAAAACTCAGAAAAAGATATTTGGATATAGTTATGAATCCTGAAATTAAAGATTTATTTATTAAAAAGTCTAAATTTTGGTCAACTATAAGAAGTTTTCTTTTAGAGAGGGGATTTTTAGAAGTTGAAACTCCAGTACTTGAGACAAGCGCAGGGGGGGCTGCAGCTACTCCGTTTAAAACACACCATAATGCATTAAATATTGACGCATATCTGAGGATTTCAATGGGAGAATTATGGCAAAAAAAGCTGATGGTTGCAGGCTATGGTAAAACATTTGAGATTGGAAGGCAGTTTAGAAATGAGGGGATGGACATGGAACATTTGCAGGATTATACTCAAATGGAATTTTACTGGAGCTATGCAAGCTACAAGGAAGGAATGAAGTTAGTTGAAGAAATGTACAAAAAAGTTGCCAAGGAAGTTTTAGGGACATTAAAATTTGAAACACATGGTTACAAGGTTGATCTTGGAAAGAAATGGGAATTTTATGAGTATGATAAATTAATCAAAAAACATACTGGAGTTGATATCTGGAAAGCTAATGATAAAGAAATTAAAAAAAGATTAGATGAACTAAAAGTGGAATATGACCTAAAAATGGGTAAATGGAGGTTAGTTGACAGCTTATGGAAATATTGCAGGAAAAAATTAAGTGGACCTGGATTTTTAGTTGGACAGCCGGTAGAAGTTACTCCTTTAGCTAAAAGAGATTCAAATGACAATAGAAAAGTAGAACAATTCCAGGTAATTATTGCAGGAACTGAACTTGGAAATGGCTATTCTGAACTAAATGATCCAATTGACCAGGATGAAAGATTTAAAGAGCAAATGAAAATGAAGGCCAAAGGCGACTTAGAGGCACAAGAACATGATAAGGGTTTTGTAGAAGCGCTGAAGTATGGAATGCCTCCAACTTGCGGTTTCGGGGTTAGTGAAAGACTTTTTTCATATCTTGTTGATAGGCCTATTCGCGAGTGTGTTATTTTTCCATTGCTTAAGCCTGAAGAAAGTGAGGAAAAGAAAAGAGAAAATGAAAATTAATTTTTAATCTTCATATTTAAATTATTTCTTAGTTTATTGGTATTTGCCCATTTTGCATATGCCTACCATCCCTGAAAACTCTCTTCAATTTTTTCTTTGCTGATTAATCCTTGAATAAACATTTCAATTTTTCTCTCCATATTTCTTATGTTTCTCTTTCTTAGTAACTTAAAATAATAAAAATTTATAAAACCTACAAAATCAATTCCGTTTGAAAGTGAAATAATTTTTGATTTGTCTGGATGTAGATGAAGTCTTAATTCTTTTGTTAAAAAATCATTTATCTGTTCTTTCCAAACTTCTAATTGATTTTTATTTTTATGCAAAATAATAAAGTCATCTACATGTCTAATATAATATTTGGCTTTTAATACATGTTTTACAAAATAATCAAGCTAATTAAGATAAATATTAGCAAAAAATTGTGAAATTAGATTACCTAAGGACATTCCTCTCTTTAAATGTAAAAGTTCGTCCGCGTCTCTCTCTCTCTCTCTTGAGTCGCGTTATTGCCAAGTATTTTCTCTATTAAACTTATTAAGTTATCCTCTTTAATTTTCCTTCTTAATATTTTTATTAAAATATCACGGTCAACTTCTTGGAAATAATGTTTTATATCTGCTTTAAGGCAAAAAGATTCTGATTTAAGATTATTTGTTGCTTTCATTTGGTATTTTTCAAATCTTTTTAATGCAAACAAATTACCTTTATTTTTTCTATTTGCGCAAGAATCATAAATAAAGGTTTTATCAAAAATAGGCTCTAAAATATTAACGATGGCATGATGCATAATTCTATCCCTAAATGCAGATTTTGAAATTGTCCTAGTTTTCGGGTCTCGCAAAATAAATATTTTTAATTTATTAGGAAAGTAAGTCTTATTCTTTAACTCCTCATGCAATAAAAGTAAATTTCCAATAACGTCTTTCTCAAACTCTCTAACATAAATTTTTTTAGTTTTTCCTTTTCTTGCTTTCCTCCAAGCTAAAAGCAAGTTGCTTAAGTTATAAATTTCAGAGTAATAGTTATTATTTTTCATGTTAAAATAATTCCTAACCCTCATTAAGCCATTCTGCCGTTGTCATTGGAATTAGCCAAGTTGTCATCATTAGCATTCCAGTTGCCGTTCCTGTTAAGGTAAGCCCTGAACAAACCACTTCTTCCAGCATCATAGAAAGGATATGCAGAAACTGGTGCAACTTCTTTAACATCATCTGCTAATTTGTAAGCTAATCCAACTTCTTGATCTGCAACAAGTCTTAATTGTGTAAAGTTTGGAACTATTCCCTCTCCAATATTTACTCCTCTCTTGTTAAATTCATCCATTAAAAGCTTTGCCTGAATAGAATTTATTTGTGGGCTTCCATTCACTTGAACGCCAAAATCAATATAAACATTTCCAAAAGGATTCTTTTTACCTTCCTGATTGTATAATTCGAGCAATTGCTGACCTGTAATTAAAGGAATATTAGTAAATGTCGCAATTGCAACTCCTGTATCTATACTTGAACCAAGAACCTCTCCTTCTATATTTTTTCCACTAAAAATATATAACTTGCTTCCAGCACTTTGGACCCATCCATCCCCCCATTGACTGATTATCTCTTAAAAATTTTTCAACTCCTTCGCTGTATTGTGGAATAAATTCATCAGCCTTAACAGTAGAAGCAATTCCTTTTTTTCTCTCAACTTTTTCCATATGGGCAATTTCCATTCTTTTAATATAAAAAGTGACTTTATAAACTTTTCTATTTATATTAATTAATTAGTAGTAACAAACTTATTAAAAGAGGATTAATTAACATCAGTAGTTAAATATGAAAAATGACAAAAATAACCGCTAGCTGTACAAATTGTGAGTATGTTCTATATAAAGAAAGTGATAGTATAAGACTTGAAAGATGTAAGGGAGTTAGAATAGGGTTTAATAACCTTCCATTAAACAAAGAGGCAGAAGAAGCTGTATTAAATGGCAACCAGCTATTGTGTGAGAGATATTGTCCATCAAAAAGTTTATTAGGTTTAAGAATTCAGATAGATATAGTACAAGAAAGAGTATTTATTCCCGACAGTCATTTTTAATAAAAATGGGCAGGTTAATAAAAGAAAACAATATCAAAAAAGCTGTTAAAGAGCTTGATAAAGAAAAATCAATAACAAGTGTTTCTGCTGATGTAAATAAAGATCTAGAAAGAGCTGTTGAAGAAATTTTAAGAGGGGGGATAAGAAGAGCAAGGGCAAATAACAGAAGAACTCTGCTTGGAAGGGACTTATAAAAATGAAAAAACACATTTCAAGATTAGGCTTTATACTATCGCTGGTTTATTTAGCATTGACAACGATTTCAGTTATTTATTCCAGGTTCTGTAATCAGGGAATTTGTGATGTGGGTTATTTACTGCTTCCTTCTCTGCCTTGGATTGGTTTGTTTAATGACGGATCTTTTGGACTTGTTTATTATATAATCTCAATAATTTTAAACATAATAATTGTTTACCTAGTTGGGTATTTTATTGGACTCATAATAAAAAGATCAAAAAATAATAAAAGGAGGTAAGATGGTAAAAAAGAAATTTCCGACACTTGGAGTTATTTTGTTAGCTATTGGTATAATTTGGCTGATAACAGAGTTGAATATCATAAGAATAGACATTCCCTGGATACCTATAGTGCTAATAATAATAGCCATTGGACTAATAACTAACAGATATATGGGAAAATGAAATTACGAAAAGGTGAATGGTTTTTGATATTTTTTAATTTAGCCTATATACTGGCCTTTTCTTTGTATTATCTAAACATTAGGAATTATGAATTTTTGTGGTATGTTTTTGTTTTAGTTTTTTTCTTCGTACTTATTGGTTTAACTCTAAGAAAAACTAATTTTGATTATCTTGTATTATGGCTATTGAGTATTTGGGGATTTTTGCACATGGCTGGTGGAGGGGTATGGATTGGTGAGGGATTTTGGATTTTTAATGGTAGCGGAGTTTTATACAGCTTAGAAATAGTAAAATTGTTTAGTATTGGTGACACATTTGTTTTAAAATTTGACCAGTTTGTACATGCTTTTGGATTTGGAGCAACAACCATTGTAGCGTATAGTTTAATAAAACCTTATTTAAATTCAAGTACAAATTATAAAATAATTTACCCTGCACTTGTTTCAATTGCAATGGGTCTTGGAGCATTAAATGAAATTGTTGAGTTTGTTGCTGTTGTTGCTTTTCCAAGCACAGGAGTAGGAGGATATTATAATACTGCTTTAGACCTTGTGTTTAACATGGTTGGCAGTATTATTGCAATTTTTGTTGTGCATTTTTATTACCGGAAATAAAAATTTTCGATTTTTTATAGATAAAATCAGTCAAAAACACAATTAAAAAAACCGTTACAAACCACCATAAGGCATAAGGTTCTGGATTAATATACGGGATGCATGAGTAAAAAACACAGTTTACATTTTTGTCTGATATACTTATAATCTTTAAAACAAGAAAAAGCAAGGTTAGTTCAATTAATGATATCTTCCATGCATTTTTCCTTTTATTTAATTTATTTTTGACAAGATAAAGTGCTAAAACACCCAGAGGAATTAAAAATAAATGCTCCAGACTTATCATCCTCGCCATTATTGAAGATTCTTCAAAAAAATAATCTGCTAAACCAAATCTTGTTTGTTTTGTTATTAAAAATGAGATAAAGTCTATATCCCACAAAATTAATGGTATTGTAAGAATATTCAACTGGCTTAAAATCAACTCTCCATTTTTTATAATACACCCTAAACCTATGACTATCATTCCCATATAGCAAATCCAAAAAACCAGAATTGATTCTCCTTTTAAAACACCATAACCCATCGCCAATAATCCGAATGATATTAAAAATATCCCCAGAAATTTAATGCATACCTCTTTTTTCATAAATTGCTAAGGTGAAAAATGTTTATAAAATGTAATAAAGTTCTATGATTAGTAAAAATGGAAGATAAAGAAGTTGAGTATGAAGCTAGGTTTAACGAAGAAGGAAAGGTAGTTTTAAAAAAGAAGTCAGATATAAAGAGGGGAAAGAGATCAAGATCTTCTGGATTAAAGTTTGAGTTAAAAGTAAGAAAATATTGGGAATCAAAGGGGTATATTGTTGACAAGTGGAACAATAATGTTGATATTGAAAATAACAAAGTAATACCTGCAAAAAGAAAATATAATCCTTTCAAAAAGGTAATGACAATTGGAACAGGATTTCCTGATTTTATTGTAATTCAGTTTGTCAGAGATGGAGTATATGACGTTATAGGGGTTGAAGTTAAACTCAATGGGATTCTCAGCAAAGAGGAAAAAGAAAAATGCAGGTGGTATCTTGAAAAAAAGACGTTTAGTAAAATATTGATAGCTAAAAAAAGTGATAAGGCTGAGGGGATAGAACACATTGATTTTAGTGAAAAATGGGGTAAATCATTACAAGATAAAAAGCAAGCTAGCATGATAAAATTTATAAAAAGATAATTTTTCAGGCCTATATGAATTTAAAAAATATAGCTTATGCATTGGCAATATCTTCAGTATTGCCGATTGTTTCAACTGGCTGTGAAACAGTAATAAGGTTAGACGATAAGGTTGAGAAAATCCTTGATAAAAATAATGACTGGACAAAAGAGGGGGTACCATATTCTCAAATGGATTTATATATGTATGATAAAAATGAGTAAATCCAGAACAAAAATCTTAATAAATTGCTTATTCTTAAAAAATGCATGAGATTTAAAGAGGCGTCTTTTTATAAAAAGTTAAATGACAAAAAGGTGCACTGTAAGTTATGCCCCCACAAATGCATAATTGGCAATGGTGAAACTGGCAAGTGCAAGATAAAGCAGAATGTGGATGGAAAACTTAAAGCTATGAATTATGGCAAGATATATTTAAGCAGGACAAACTCTATTGAAGAACTTGGTTTTTTTCATTTCCTACCAGGCAATGAAGCTTTATTGGTGTCTTCAATAGGGAATAGCTTGGACAAAGGATGGTATGAAAATGAGCTAACAGGAAAAGAAATAGAAGACATCCCTATTATAAACCAAACTCCTACGCAATTAGGCAAAGAGGTATTAAAAAAGAAACTTAAAATAATATGCCATGGGTATAATGAGCCTATGATGTCATACGAATATGTTGAAGATATTATAGCAAATAATAAATCAACAAAGCATGTTGTACAAACTAATGCATTTATAGAGCAAGAGCCTATTGGTGAAATATCAAAAAAATTAAACGGGGCTGTTATAGAAATTAGGGGCATGACAGAAGAATTCTATAAAAATATTTTAGATGGTGACTTGGATTCTGTTCTTAAATCAACTAAAACTATGCATGAGGGTGGCGTCTGGATAGAAATATTTATGCCAGTTATAACTGAAATCCATTATAGTTTATATGATGTAAGAAAATTAATATCCTGGATACTAAACAACCTTGGGGCAGATGTTCCATTACATTTTGTTTCAAAAAATTATGTTGATGAACAATTATTAAAGAAATCAAGAAAAATAGCTGTGGATGCTGGTATGAGATATGTTTATTCTCACGTACCTGGTTGGAATGAAGGAATTACCACATTTTGCCCAGAATGCAAGAAAGCAGTAATTGTCAGAGAAAATGACAGTATACTTGAAAATAATATAAAAGAAGGAAAATGTACTTGCGGAAAACAGATTCCAGGTGTTTGGCAGTAATAGTTTTATTTTTGTTTTTACCTATATTGGTCTGCTCTAGAGAGATTAATCTAGAGTATCCTGAGAAAATAGACACAGAGGAATTCAGCATTAGTTTAACTCTTAACGACTTTCCAGATGATAACTATGATGTTAAAATAGACTTTTTGAGCAATGGTAAAAGAATAACAAAAATTTCAGATCCTATTTCAGGATATAAATCAACATATTATTTTATTAGTGATGCAATAAAATCAGGCAATAATCAGGCCAGTTTTAATTTTAAAATAACTGAAGAGTATAACGGAAAATCAGATATTGAAGTTAAAATAAGAGACTCTAAAGATAAAACTTTTTCCTTTAAAGGCTATGCAACTGAAATGTCTTTTTCTGAAATTATAGAAGAGACAAACAAAGAAAATGATGAAAATGTGGACGAAAATAAAGTAGATAATGACAAAAAGACAGATAAAAATAATAATGAAAATGCTCAAGACAAACAGATAGAAAACAGACAAGAAAACAGCACTACTCTAATTTTACAAGAGCAGTTTTCAAATAATAATGAAATTATACACTTGAAGTCATCACCGCAAGATATAAAAAACCAGGAAGACAAACAAAAAATAGTGGTTGTTAAATCAAAAGACAATAAAATAAAAGAGTACTCTTTGTACGGATTCACTCTTTTTTTGATTTTTATTTTGGCATTATTAATAACCAAAAAAATATAAAATGGCACAAAGTGTACAAAGCATCAAAGCTGCATTTATAATAGAAATACTTGGCAGACCAGCAGACCATGTTAAAACAACAATGGAACAGCTGGTTGATAGGCTTGGTAATGAAAAGGGCACTAAGATAATTCAAAGAGAGATTCATGAACCAGTTGAGTATAGCCTAGAAGAAGAAACTAAAGAAAATGAAATAACTATCAAACAAAAGCTTTTTACTACATTTGCAGAGGTAGAGGCAGAATTTGAGGGCGTAGAGCACTTGCTAATGGCTACTTTTAATTACATGCCCTCAAGTATAGAAATAATATCTCCTGAAAATTTCATATTAAAAAACCATGACATAAGCGGAATACTTACAGGAATTGTTGTAAGACTGCATAGATATGATGAAGTAACTAAAAAGCTTGTTGTAGACAGAGAAATACTTGAAAGCCAGTTAAAACAGGTTTTAGAAAGAACAAAGCAAGAGGGTAAGAGCAATAATATTGAAAACCATACTGAAAAAAAGGCTAAAAAATCGAAAAAGAGTCAAAAATAGTATCTATCATAAGCTTTATAAATTGTAAAACTTGCTAACTTTAGTAACAAAATTTTCCAAATTTTGGAAAGTTATTTATATTTCTACTACTTTACAATAGTAGATTTAATTGTATAAAACACCAGGTATAAAGAGATAATTAAAATGAAAATTGGAAGAAGAGATTTTATGAGATCTGTGGCAGAATGGTTTGTTCTAGCAGGGTTTGGATTATTTGTACCTAAAGCATATGCAGATGTAGCACCTCATAAAGCTTATTCTGATGGACAGGTATTCAAGCTTTCAGAAAAATTTCCTTTTGATCCTAAAAGTGAAATAACCTATGGAGAAATTCCTACAAAAAGAGAGACAGGTGGACTTTATTTTGTAGATTATGGAGAAATTGCAGCTGCATGTCCTTCTATAAAAAGATTTAAAGAAAAAACGGGCTGGCCGGCTGCTCAAGAAATAGCAAAGGCAGAGGTTAAAGAATGGGTTCCTAGGGAAGTGAGAAGATATGGTGAAGATCATAAGGATACTAACAATGTTCAAATGATTCTATACATACATTTCTTAAAAGAAAGGGGAGTGAAGGTAGAAGATTTATTTGAAGGAGTTCCTAAAGACTTTAAAGACAAAACCTTAGATCAGATAGTTAAGGAATTGGATATTTCTGATGATGTGATTAAGTATTCTTCATCTCGGAGAGATAATTAATTGTTTTAGTACTTCCTTAGTTTGTCTTTGGTTTCAAATCTTTCTGAAAAAGATTTTGCTTTGTCTTTTAAAACATCTCTTGCAGTTTTTTTTGTTTTTTTCATCTTCCAGAAAAAGAAACCTGCAATAGCTAATAGTACTACAATTATTAGTGCAACTGCTGTCCAGTTTATTGGTCCTCTGGTAGTTTGAGTGGTAGTTTTATCAACACATGATCCTGTACAGCAAGAGCCATCAGATGTGAACTCAATATTTCCTGAGCATTTTTGAGTGCTGGAGCATATCTTGCCCTTTAAGTTAGAACAGCTATGGTTATTAACTATAGAACTTGAAGGAATTATATCTTCTCCAATTGAAAAGTTTAGTTTTATATCATCTGAAAGATTTGAATATTTTGCAGTTATAACTCCTGAAAAGTTTCCTGTCTTATCAAAGAATACTCCGATTTTTATTTCTTTTTTCTCTTCTTTGTTCAGACTTAGGTTATAGAGTGAGAGATTTACATACTTTACAAGATCTTTAGAAACTGATAATGTAATATTTTCCAGGAAGTTGCCGTTGTTATTCAAAGTTGTAGTATAAACATATGACTCTCCTTTTTTTAGCTGAGCATTAACACTATTTAAAGAAAAAACTAATCTGTCTAGTTCAGTGTTATTTTGGGTGTTCTTGCTGTCATTTTTTATTATATAAACAGGGATATTATAAACAAAACCTGTGCTTGATGTAAAAACAATAATTCCTGAATATGTACTGTCAAAATCTGCAGTGCCTATTGAAATTTTTTTTGTTTCTTGCATAGGGACTGTAAAAGATTTATTTTCTTCATTATCAGTTTCGTAATAAACTGTTATTTGTTTGTCAAGATAGTTTGATATTAGCAAATCCTGACTTGCACTTGTTAAGAAAACTCCAGGATTTATTCCAAAATCAGCAAAGGCGCTTCCTATTGTAAAGTTTAGCTCTAAATCCTGCTCTTTATTTTTATTAAGTTCCCTGTAACTTACCTCTTTTGCTCTTAAAGAAAAGTTTCCTTCCTGAAATGGAAGTAGCCCGTAAATATAATATGTTTCATTTATTTTTATCATATCAAAGGTTACAGGAATTTGGACATGCTCTTTATAAAAACCAATGTTGTCTTTATCTATAGGTTCTAGAATATTCCCAGATATACTTAAGATTAAGGTTTCTCCCTGTTTAAAACTATTTTTATCGCTAGTTATGTTTAGCGCTGAAATTAATGCAAAACTAAACATTAAGATGAAAAATAATGCTATGCCTCTTTTCATAATTAATTAAAAAAATCAGTTATTATAAATATTTGGTTACTTGCTCATTTCTTTGAGCTTTCTAATTGTGTCTTCGAACTCCTTGTTTTTCTCACCACCTGCCCTCCTAGGAGCAGGTCTTGGAGTATTAGCTGGGAAAACTGGACGCTGGGATGAATATGGACGATATACAGGACTTGGAGGGAAAGGCGGCCTTGTTTGTCTAGGAGCTGGACCTTTTTTAAACCTTGATCTGAATTTAAAAAATAGTAACTTTAATTTATTCTTGAATATAATTGCAAGTATGACTAAAAATATCAGAATTAATAATATCCATATCCACCATAAACTTCCACCTGATTTAGGTGTTACACAACAAACTTGCCCTGCAGGACAGGTTAAACTTCTATCCTGAGTTTCCTCTCCTATACAATTGCTTTGGCAAACTTCATTTGATTCAACTCCACAAGTATAAACCGGCTCTTCAGGTTCTTCTGATGGCTCACATGTACCGATACAACAATTAAGAGTTTCATAACTTTCAGTTAAATCTCCACCACATTGTTCACTTAAGCCACATTCTTCTCCACCTAACTGAGAACAGGTTGGAAGATCTTCTGAACAGCATATTTCAAAGCTTAAACATCCTTTAAGCTCAGAGAATTCAATCCCTGTACATGAAGCACTTGGAACGCAGAAATGACCTTGAGATACACAGTTCTGAGATTGTATTGGAACACATACTCCATTAAGGCATTCATTTCCAGAAGCACAATCAGAATCTAATGAACACTCTTCAGTTACTCCTCCGCCACTATCGGACCATCCTGAATAAAGAAGGAAAGCTGTATCAATAAAATTACTATTGAAACATCCGTTGCTACCCTGTGTTTCATCAACAATATAAGTCATGGCTTTATCAGCTTCATTAGAGCTTTGCCCTTGAAGAGCAAGCAAAGCTATTGCAGTACTTTTAAATTTTCCCAATGTTCCCACTTGCCAGAACTTTCCGTTAAAGTCATCCTGTAAAATGCTTGAAAGATAATCGTCCTCTCCTGTTAAAATGTACAAAAATGATTCCGGGAAGTACTTTTCATTTTTGTCTATTGAAGCTGAAAGATATGGCAGGTAAGAGCCAGTATCATACTTCAATGAATTGAGGGCTATTGCAGACCACAAAGAGCCTTCATAATTACATGTTCCTGCTTGCTGGAAGCACTTGTAAGTTATTTTTTCTGTTGTCTCACCATTAGCTGATTCTGAATGAAGATTTTGTGAAACATGAATTGTTGATGAATCTGAATTTCTGTAAAGAAGAGTTGTTGTAAATTCCTTATCACAAGAAATTTTATATTCATTGACTACACAATTCCCTGTCCCAAACTTTAGCCAATAACCATTTTCACTTACAGATAAACAAGAACCTGCTCCAGAAGAAACTTTTCTCGTGCTTAAAATACTTACAGGATATGAACTTGAGCCATATTTTACCGTACAAGAAGAAGAATTAGCCGTATCTATTTGCAAGTACCAAACTAAGTCGTCTGCAACTTTTGTCTGATTTAACAGCCAGTTTTCAACCTTTTCAGTATTAGCATTTGCCTGGTCTAAAGCAAGTAGTGCAAGAGCAGTGTCTTTTAGTTTACAATTAGACTTTGGCCAACATTCCTGATTCCTTGAATTTTCCAAAACTTTGCTTTTACAGTCTTTATAATTTCCCAATGCAAGCAAGGCATAAATTTGTTCTTCTGAAGTTATTTTTGAACATGAGTCATCTATCTGGTCTTTTAAACATTGGTAAGCATCATCTATTTTTGACTGATTCGACTCTGCAGAAATTAATGGAAATGATAAAAACAATAATGATATAATTATTCCAAAAGTAATACACCTGCTTTTTTTATTCATATTTAATAGAGTGTGAAGGAGTTTAAAAAGTTTTATACTTTAATAAACCTGGAAAAATTTTTAGGGAAGGTAGATAATAAAAATAAATAAATCAAAAGGTAATGCAAACAAATGGATTTCAGTTAAACATATATAAACAATGTAAAGATATTGGATATTTATAATTAAATGAACATAAACAAGGTAAAGTATAACACATCTGAAATTAACATGCCATATAAAGTTTTTTAAACAATACTTTCTAACTTAGATAATAAAATGATGGTGATTAAAGATATTTATAATAAAAAATATTTTATAATTCTAAGTGTTGTTATTCTAATTCTTGCCTTTATTGTTGTTTGGTTTTTAATTGAAAATAAATTTAGTTTTGCCGGCAATATAATTAGTTTAACTGGAGATATTATAACAGGTAATGTAGTTGCTGAGCCTAATTCAATTCAGTGTTATACAGAAAGTAAGTATAATTTTTTCTTTAAAAAGTATAAAAAATCAGACTATTGTGAAGAAAATGATGAAAACACTCCTCCAAGAGATTATTGCTTTAATGACAAATCTGTTAGACCAAATAAAAAAGTATGTGTAGAGTGTATAAATAATAAAGCTTGTGCAAGTGGAAAATGTAATGATAAAAAGAAGTGTGAAACTTTAAGCCACACTCCAGCACCTAATCCAACTCCTGCGCCAGCATGTCCTCCAGGTTGTTTAACATGCAATTCTCAAGGACTTTGTGTATATGCAAATTCAAGCACTTGTTATCCTGCATGTAAAGATAATGAAGGATGTAATGAAGACGCTTATCCCCCAAGATGTGAAGCTGCAGAGTGCGGCATTGCTGGAAAGCAATGTTATGGTGGTTTAATTTGTAAAAACAAATTATGCGTAAGATGTGAAAATGATAGAGATTGTCCTGCTGGACAGTCATGTGTACAAGATCCTAATCCTCAAGTTCCTGCTGGTTTTAAAGTATGTGTAAATATCCAAACACCAACAGATACGAATACACAAACAAATCCCAATAAATGCAATATTGATTATGATTGTAAAAATGGACAGATATGTGAAAATAGCAAGTGTATAGAAGGAGAATGCACTAGGACAAAACTTTGCAAAAATGGAGAAATGTGCGAAGGTGGAAGGTGCAATAAACCTTGTTCACTTTATAGGGATTGTAGTGTTAACGAAATTTGTTATAATAAATGGAAATGTGTACCTGTCTCGTGTACTAAAAATAGTGAATGCCCGGGTATGTTATGTGAAAAGAATAAATGTGCAGATTTTGAATGTTTTGATGATGGGCAATGTCCTAATTTCCCTTCCCAAGTATGTGTTGAAGCAAAATGCATTAATACTATAAAATGTGATACTAATAACCCTTGCCCTAATGGATTAAGTTGTACTGGTGGGATTTGTGATGATGGAGATGGAAATTGCAATAGTTTTGAAGAAATTGATTCTGTTCTTGCCAATTTAGAACAAAACAATCCTACTAAAATACATGCTGATGATTATGAACAATGGGTTCAAGAAAATTTTGATTCTATTATTGATTTTATGGATGCTGGCCAATGTATTTATGGTAGTGGAGTGATTACATCTGTAAATTCAGGCATAAGTGCTATAAAAAATATCAAAAGAACAACAGATTCAAATCACCCTGCCCCTACATCTATTATACCATTTGACAAGAATGGTTTCAAAAAGGCAGGACATGCCATTATTGTATTAAATGTAAAAGATATCTCAAGATTCGGTGTCCCAAAATATGAAGTAATTTATCTTGATTCAAATGGCCCCGGCATCTTTAAAATGCAATGTCAAATTGGAAAATTTAGTATTGGAAAAAGAAGAATTAGCCTTTTTTATTGTAAAATTCCAGATAATGCTCCAACATATCAAGGAGAAAATGTTGGTATTGGCACTTCTATCCTCACTGAAGTATCATCAGATTTACAAGTAGTATTCACTAGTTATTGTAGAATGAATTCACAATCAAATTTCTGTAAAGAAAGAGTTGACGTTGCAGGATGGATTGAAGATGGGAATTATCCAACGCTTCAAAATAGAGGCACACCAAACAATCTCGGTATATGCACTGGTTGGGCGGAATTTGCATTAAGAGTTGCCTACCTAGGAGAATTTGTTGGATGTGGGAATTAAATAATTTACTAAATAAAATATAGCTATAACTTTCTAATGAGCTCTTGTTTTATAATATAAATCTACCTTGTAATAAGAACCGTCCCCTGCCTTTACAACAACCTTTTTAGCATGAATCCCCTTTCCAAATTTTACTTCATATGCTGGAATAATAAGACCATCATTTCTTGGCTCAATCTTTCTTACACTTCTAACACTATTAAGATCAACTCTTGGTTCTGTAATTGGAGTATTATCTGTTGACATCCACTTAGGATAATCAATATTTGTAGCACATCCGTTAGTTAAAGCTCCAGCTCCAATTAACAATCCTGCAAGTCCACTTGTTAGTTTTGATTTTGTGTTCATTTTACTTCAACTATTATTGATTATACAATAATTTAGCTGTATTTAAATATTCCTATATGTTATTATTTATAAGGAGTTACAAAACTAAGAGTTATTCCTTTGTTTTATTTGTTTTTGATGTTCTTGAATTTTCTCTTTTGGTTTTTTCTGATATTTTCCTTTCGATCTTCTCTCTTGCAACTACATAAGAAACAGGATTTTTTATTTTCTCGCTCAAATTATCTACGTCAAAAACTCCTATTTCTTTGTATATTTCATTATCGAAATTCGGAGGCATAACCGGAGAATGGCGTGCATGCCACATCAGCTGGGCTTTTATATAGCCTTCTTTGAGTGGAGGATTATTTTTTTTATTCCATTCTTTCACTTTAGCTTCAACTTCTTCTATAGGAAATCCCAAAGACCTAAAAAAATTAAGCAGGATGAATAAGGCCCTTTTCTTTCCATCATCCATGCCCTTCAGAATTTTTTGAATTGTTGGAGGGAAATAATCATCTTTAACTTTTATTTTTGGCATTTCAAATGTCTTGTCTTTTTTTTCAATTTGAGAATAGTCTAAGTTACCTTCTTTTCTTTGAGACATTCCCCAGTCAATTGAACTTAAAAGCAGCTCTTTGGCTTCATTTTTTTTAACTTTCGGAATAAACTCCTTAACTACAATGTTTAATGGATCTGCATCTTTAATTTCAAAGTCAGATATTTTATCCTTGTCTAAGACAATACTTGCTAAAGCTGTTTTCTCATGCAAAGAATAAGGCATCCTGAATAAATGCCTTGGAGAAACAAGTTGTAAATCTAGGCCTAAAACTTTGAAGATATCTATTGATATTTTTTCAATAAAATTATTTTTGTTTTCTAGTGAGTCCATGCTGCATCTTGGGCAGTAATAAAATTTTTGCTTTTTAGTTTCAAACATCTCCGTTTTAATATGGACGGGGCATTTTTTTGCTTTGTAATTTTCATTGGATGTTTTAAACGTTTCAATATGTGGAGGAGAGCACTTGTCGCATCTCACAGTTACTTCGAATCTTGTATCTGCTAAATTATTGCATTTTTCACATTTTATCCCAGAATACCCTTTAACTTTTAAAAAATCTGATTCTGTTTCTTTTATTAAATCTTCCAGTATTGGACGGGCAAGCTCTTTTATATACCCTACAATTGCTCTTGGCCATTCTGGAAACATTGAACTGGTTTTTATGCTGTTAATCTCTTCTGGGAAAGCTTCACATGGAACAATAATATGAAATCCCTTGCTTCCTGAGAACTTAATACCTACATTTTTAACTCCCCTGTACTCTAGCGCTTTGATAATGGCAATAGCTGCTTTTTTACTATAATCAATCCACCTGCAGTCTATATCAATAATTAAGTCCCATCCTTCTCTAAGCTCATTTAGCTCAGATTCAGGCATGCCTGTTTTTAACTGTAAAGGGTCTCTCCATATTTCCTCGGAGCAATGAAAGCTTGAAGCTCCCTTTTTTACCATAGCCAGTATATCTGAAGGGTATTGAAAGCTATCTGGCCGTTTGCCAAACCCTTCAAAATACCTTGGAGTTACCTCTCTTTTTTTCGAAAAGTTAAAAATAGCCTCAAGAACATCTTTTCTTGAGTAATATGGCAAAGATAGCAACTTCACCTGCTCTTTTTTCATTTTAGAAAAAGCTATTGTAATTTTAAATACCTTTGTTCAGTTTAGAACAATAATACTTAAAAGCTTCCAGCTATTATGAAAAAAGATAAAAATGAGGGCAAAATTAGACCATCCTAAACTACTTTCCGAGGTCGTATCAATAATCTCTGAGTTAGTAACAGAGGTAAAATTAAAGTTTAGTGAAGATGGGCTTAGCATAGTGGCAATAGATCCTGCAAACGTAGCTATGGTTTATTTTAAGCTTCCAAAGAACTCCTTCAGTGAATATCAGTCAGGTCATGAAATTTTAGGAGTTAATCTTGATAATTTAAAAGCTGTTTTAAGAAGAACTAAGCCTGGGAGCACCTTAATTATGGAAAGTCATGAGACAACAATTGAACTGAATATTTTAGACAAGATAAAGAGGAGTTTTTCCCTTGCATTGATAGAAGTAGAGTCTGAAGATAAAGACCCTCCGAAACTTGAATTTTTGTCACAAATTCAGATATCTCCTGGAGACTTTGTTGATGCTATTGAGGATTGCCTTATAGTAAGTGATGCATGTACACTAATTTCTACTCCAAATAGTTTTATAATAGAAGCTCAGGGCCTGAATTCTGCCAGAGCAGAATTTACTGGAGATGAAGTTACAATTATTTCTGGAAATTCTAAGTCAAAATATAGTTTAGAATATCTGCAAAAATTCATAAAGGCGAGCAAACTTGCAGACAAAATATTTGTTAACTTTTCAAGCGACAGCCCAATAAAACTTGAATTCAAAAAAGACAGTTTTGAGCTTTCATTTATTCTTGCTCCAAGAGTTGAGAATGAAGACTAGCACAAATTAAGTAAGACATTTAACAATGAGTGCTAATCCGAGCAGAGGATTAATATAGTGATTTGGATAGTCATAGGAGTCTTAATCATTCTGATTATAATATCACTTTTCATAATCAAATTAGAAACATATATTTTGGCTAGAAGGGTAGAACTACATTCTCAAGAATGTAGATTTCTCCTCAATTAACGTTTGTAGATAATTCTGGTCATTCTTTTTTATACGCTTTGATAATTGGACTTAAAGAAGCATATAATCTAATAAAACATAAAAATTAATTCCTAAAAACCCGATACACCAAAAGAATTATAAATGAATATTTATTAGTTATTTTGTAATATATACATTAAGATGTATAAAAGAGATTTTGGATGAAAAAAATAATTATTAGTTTATTTGATTATCTTATTATGTGTTTTCTGTGATTTGTACGAATAATAAAGGATGATAAGACTAAAAAATATAATGGTTAATGTAACAATTAGTGCATTTATTGAAAAATTAAATAATACCATTGTTAATAACACTATTCCTAACAATAGCAAAATTCCTCCAACTGCATAACCCACCACTATGAATTTGTAATCTAATTTTTTATTCTTGAAATTGAAAATACTAATTAAGACCAATACTACTAATATTACTGAAATAATCGTTGCAATAATTAAATGATTTCTTAATTTTAAAAAAAACAATGGAATAGTCATAAGGATAATTCCTATTTTAAGCGAAATAACTAATTTATGTAAATTATCCATATTAATTAGTAATCGGTAAAGTTTTTAAAGGTAATTATATTATTTTAAATATTAAAAAAGATGGTGAAGAAAGTAACACCTAATGAATTTCCTATTAGATTATTTATGATTGTTTCTATCTCTATAATAATTATTAGTTTAGTTTTCTTCGCTTATGCACAAGAGACTTCACTTAAAAATAATTTTGGATTTACTAAACACGGAATAAGCATAATAAAAGAGTATGAAATAAAATCAGATAATTTTTACTCAATGAAAGTTTATGATTACGCTGATGTATCTAATAATTCTAAATTTAAAGTTCAAATTATAGAGTTTGATAATGAGAGTATATTAGATTTCTGGATGGAAGGCAAGATAAATGGTAATTCAAGCAGTGTAAATATAGATAATAATTTTATTTACATAAGCAGTGACAAAGATTATGCTTTTTGGAGAAATGGAAATAGTTTTATACAAATAATAATTGATAATAATCATCAATATAAAAATAGTTTTAAGAAATTTTCTAATTATGAAGAGAAAGATATTTTTCCAGCAAGACTGATTAAAAATTACTTAAAAAAATATCCTAGCAACTGTGGTAAGGACAATTGTATGAGTGAAAATAGAAATACTCAAGATAAATTAACTGAATCGCTTAATTGGTTTGAAAATCCTCCCTTAGACATAAAAACTTCTTCATACTATACATGGGATAAAAACTGCCCTGCAAATGAGTCTGGCTGGATTCAAATAGAAAAAAGTCCTTCTCTCTCTAACGAGGAAATTGTTGAAATCAAAAATCACTGTCAAGAATATGGGGTACCTAAAGGCAAGGATGGTTCCAAAATATCTTCAGGTTTGAAGGAATGTGGAAAAGCAATTGACAAATATCTTAAAGATAATAATATTGCATATAATGATGATAGTATTGTATTGGATGAGTGTTTACTGAGAGAACATTTTTTGAATAATAATGTAGATTACTCTCAAGATATGATTAATCTTATATTTAGGGAAAGAAATAATAAAATTTTGAAGAAAATTGAACTTATAGAATCATTAAAAAGGGATATTTTTGAACTTAAAACTAGAAATATTGCCAATAGCAATGGTAAATTAAAATTAATTAGCAATACTGAAAAAATTAAAAATAACCCTTATTGGTTTGAAAGATGATCCATAAAAAATATTTTGTTTATTTTTTTATAGGTTGTATTATTTTATGGAGCCTTGTTTTTGTATCTTCCCAATCTGAAAGAATTAATATACATGACTCTTATAGTTTTGATGGCAGTTCTTTTAACGACCAAGTTGCCTTTGAAAATTATGGTTTTTCATTCCAAGCGACAGATATAGACTATTCTGCTGATCCAGATTTGGTCTGTTTTAATGTAGATTTATATAAGGCAGAAACAGAAGACTATTCCACAAGTTCTGGAGAGATTACTATGGATTATTGTATTTATTCATCTTCTACAGATAGAGATGATTGCATTAATTACTGGGGTATAAATCTACCATTGTCAAACATGGAATTAGAAAATTTTTTAGATCAATTCCTTAATCAAAAAGTTTGTGATGGATGTGACTATGACACTTCAAATAGGTTTGGTGATTCTGTAGAAGTTGATATATTTTATGATTGTGATGCTAGTTCTAAATTTATCTCGGCTATTGGAAATTATTTTGTAATAAACCCGAGAGAATATTATTGTTTAAATAATGGGGATGATGAATATAGAGTAAGTGGGAGGACGTTTGACTGGTATAGCAATAAAAACATTTGGGTAGATTATGATATAAAAGAATGTATTGGGGATAGGATAGGTTGTGCTGAAGATAGGGATGAAATAAATGATAATACTGGAACAACATACTTGCCCGACGTATGTGCTATTAAAGATGGGTCAAGAAGTTATTGTTATGGACAAGACGACCTTTGTATTTCACGCAACTGTGGAGGAGGAAGAATAGATTTTAGTTCACAATGTGCATCCGATGGTTCAGATGCATATTTTTTACTTACTGAAGAATATAGAGATACATGTGGAGGGGATGGAGACTTACAAGAAGTTTATTCAGAATACATAACATGTAGTGAAGATTTGGGAAGTGATTATATTTGTGATGTTGACAAAGTTGGACAAGATATCGCTTCTCCATCTATCATTTGCAAGTTAAAAGAATACTCTTCTTGTAATATAGATTCTGAATGCTGGAATGATAATGGTGGATACGATTGTATGGGTAATACTGGAAATAAAATATGCACAATGGGAGCTAATGGAAAAAATTGTTATAGTAATGATGACGCTCAATGTGATTCTTTTAGATGTGATAATACTTGTCAATCAAAATTAACAGATGGGCTAAGTTGTGATGAAAATAGTGATTGTATAAATGGGCAGTGTGGAGGAGGAATTTGTGGAGGAACTGGAGTTACAGTTGACCTTGCAGTTGTTGATATTAATCCCGTTCAAGTTATTCCAAATGTTGATTTAGTCAAAGGAAAATTTGGAATTGTAAGAATTACTGTAGCTAATTATGGTTCTAACCAATCAAATGGTTTAGTTAATGTTACTTTTGATGGAGCACAGCTGAATATAGCTAGTGGAGATACCCAAACAAAACCAATTCCTCCAAATAGGAATATTACATTTGATTTTGATTTCACTCCGACAAGTTCTGGAGATAATAAAGAAATAATTGCAAATGTGAGTGTTGTTTAAAATGGTGAATAAGAAAGTTAGAAAAGTGAGAAATAAATATTTTCTTATAGGGGGACTAATCGGCGGGTTATACGCCCTAATCTCATCAATACTTATCATATTTAATATGTATTCCCCTGAGAATTCATTAAAATTTTTATTCTATATCTTCAACCCAGCATTTACAATTTTTATAATATCTGAAATAATTGTAATTAATCTAGTTGGTAAAATATTTAGTTATACTCTTCCAACAATTTTGACTATACTCTTTTTTATTTTTCTTGGAAGTTTTACTGGGTGGACAATCAAAAATTATAAGGTGATTCTCCAGAAAATTAATTCATTTTATCTTACCATCTTTTTCTTAATGGCTTTTATTTTTGGTTTTTTAGGTATCCCTCCTTTTGGGACATATAGAAGAATTGGAGATTTTGGTATGCCTACGCCAACATTAATAATTAAAGTATCAATTTACCCTTTGATCTTACTTTCGAAAGGATTTAGTCTATTAAATATAAGTTTATCGGTAAGTGAGCATCCATGGCATGTGATTATTATAGCTTTTATTATAACTATATATTATTACTTAATCTCCAAAATTATTATTTATTTTTTCACAAAATACTGGAGGAAAAGTTAAGGATGGTTTTTAGAAATATTTCTATATGTAAAATAGTTTTTGTATGTTTTTTTATCACATTAAATATTAACTTTGTTTTATCAAATAGTGATACTGATTTATCAAATAATGCTATGTCTCTTCAAGTTGATGTTAAAAACACTAAAGAATTTAAGGTAAATTTTATTCCTATTGACTATACAAATAATATATCAAATTTTATAATATCGGCGGAGAAGAATATAGAATTTATTAATGTAACATACCCTTTGGCTAACGGAAAATTTATTTATGGTATTTCATCTAAAGAGTTTTTTTCATCTAATGTAGGAGATACGTTAGATTCATTAGAAGAACCAATTTTATTACTGAGATTATATAGATTTAGTAGGCTTGGAGGACAAGATTATGATCGTGTTGTAGGGATTGTTCCTATGAATTGGTTAAATCAACATAAAAGTAATGGATCTGGATTTACTTACATCGGAATGAACTCTGTGTTAATAGAAGATAATTTTAGGCATGGCGCAGCTCATGAAATTGGACATACTATTCGTAACAATCTTGGAATAGGATTCTTTGGACTGTGTGATGAGAGTAATTCGGACATTTGGAAATTTAAACAAGATTTATTAATTGGATTATGTCCTAATGGAGATTCAAATCCAAATGATGGTGAATTGGATAGTGAATGTCAAAGAACACCTAATGGTTGTAATATAACTACTTTGAAAAGATTGGTGCCTTGGCCTCAAGATCAGCAAAATGATGAAATTACGATGTGGAATTTTATGGGAGATTCTGGTTTTGAAGATAGTAGATGGATAAGTGAAGATTCTTATAATTATCTCTTAAGTAAATTCGATGAAGAAAGTTCTATTCAAAGTGGGAATACAATTTTGATTTCCGGAATTATTTATGATGATAACTCGGTTTCTTTTGATAAATTCTATATTTTAAATGAAAATTCTTTTATAAATGAAACTTACTCGTATGGGAACTATTCTATCACTCTTAAAGTCAATAATTCTATTTTTTATAATTATGAATTTGAACCAATTTTTAAGATGATTCACACGGGTGGAGATACTACAGATACCAATATTACACCTTTCGTAGCAGTCTTACCTTTCGCAGATAATGTGACACAAATAATTGTACAAAACTCAACCACAATTCTTGCTGAAAGAAATGTGTCTGCTAATACTCCTACAGTATCATTTAATAACTCGTTTCAGGGAGAGTCTTATAATGATTCTTTTATGATTACCTGGAATGCTGATGATACAGATGGTGATAACCTTACATATGCTGTTCTAATTAGCGATGATGGAGGAAATAATTTTACTACAGTAGCCCTTGATATTGATGAAACTAATTTAGTCATAGAAAATAGTTTATTAGAAAATGGATCTGAATTTAAGATTAAAGTATTGGCTACAGATGGGGTAAATACTGGGGAAGATATAAGTAATTTTAGCTTTAGTATTGAACCTGATCCATTTATTGACTTGATTTACCCGGAGGATGATATAAGGCTTCAGACCAATAATGTTACTTTTTTTTATAGAACAACTGTACTGGACGGAAACATTACTAATTGCTATTTGTTTATCAATGGCAACTTAAATTTGACCAATGATTCTGAGATAGTCCAAGGAGTTGTTATGAATTTTACTCAATCTTTTAGTGACGGAGAATATAACTGGACTATCCAATGTGTAGATACAAATAATTTCGTAGGAGAATCAGAGTTATACACACTTGATATAGGATTAGTTATCCCCGAAATACTTGAAATTAATGTTTATCCCGATACACAAGAATTTTTGGAAAATGTTACAATTAATGTTACATTAGCTTACCCTACAGATGTTGTTTTAGTAACTTTGAATATAACTAATCCCAATGGTAGAGTATATGAATATTACAATTTGTCAAATATATCTTTTGGTATTTGGGGTCTAAATAATTTTACAGATAATGTAACTGGAACATATAATTTTACTTTTTTTGCATATTATAATGGTGGAACATACGTAAAAGAGTCTAGTAATTTTATGATGGTTGAAGAAATAATAAACCTTACTAAGTGTAAAGAATTAGATAAGGAAAATACTACTTATTATTTAACTAAAAATATTCTTGCTTCTGGGACTTGCTTTAATATACATGCGGATAATATTACCCTTGAGGGAAATAGTTATGTAATTTATTATGCTGAGTCATCCCAAGGATATGGTATTTATGTTGATGGATATAACAAAACTAAATTAAAAAATATAAGAATTAGGATGGATAATAGCACTACAACAGATAGCGTAGGAATTTACCTTAGGAATGGTGAAAACCATTTAATTGAAAATAATGAAATGGTAATTAGAGGATCTAATTTATCAGATTCAAGAAATCATGGGTTAAAGTTAAAAAATGTAATTAATTCTAATGTATTAAATAATACAATTAATGTATTAAATAAAAAAGGCTATGGGGTTTATTTGGAATCTTCAAATGGAGAGATAACCTCTAATAATAAACTGATTAATAATACAATAGTTACCTCCAAAGATAGTGGATATGGAATCTATATATGGGGAGTTAATGGAGGAGTCTCTGAATATTCTACTATATTGGGCAATATGATTAAAACGTACGGATCAACATCATATGGTGTATTAATACAACAAAGTACTCCTTCTTTAGTAAGGAACAATTTATTTGAAAATAACTTCATTTCTACTTCTGGTGCTAATTCTAATGGAATAAAAATTATCAGCTCTCAAAATAATTTCTTCAAAAATAGCAATATTTCCTCTTCAAAGGATAATGATGTATTAATTTCTTCTGGAACAAATAACACTTTCTTAAATACTTCTTATATTGATGAATTGATTTCTAGCGGATCTTTAATTAGGGGATGGTACTTGAATGTATATGTAAATAATAGTGTGGGAAATAATACTATTGGTGCAAATGTAAGTGGTAGTGACGTATTTGGTTCTTTAGATTTTTCTGAATTAACTGATTCAAATGGCCAAATTCCAACTAAAAGCTTGGCCGAATATATAAATAATGGGGGAGCAAAAACATACTATACAAATTACACAATAAATGTAACAAAAGCAAATTATGAAAATGCTTCGCAATCTGCAAATCTTACAACTAATTTAAATCTTATCTTTACTTTAGAATCCACTATTCTTCCAAACGACACATATAAATTCTACATAAAAGACTCTTTGGGGAATAATGTATCATGGTTTGGATCAGAGGGAAATATTGTTTTAAAAGGAAGCTGTTTTGCTCAAAGTACTTGTATAACAAATGATGGAAGTTCGTTCATTATCGGAAATTCTACAGACACCACTACTGCTTTTATTAACAGTATAGGAGATTTATGCATTGAAAAAGGCGATTGTGGTGATTTATCTCCAGCATGCAATAACCCTTCAAATGATGCATTTATAATTAAAAATTCATCATCAAATGTAGCATATATTGATTATAATGGAGATTTATGCTTAACTGGAGGTTTATATGAAAATTCAAATCCATAAATTTATAAATATAAAACGGCTAAAATGAGTAGTATAAGTGTAAGTAATAAAAATAATAGAATGGTTAAAAAAAGAGGTTTGAAACTAAAGAATCTTCTTAAGAATAATATTCTTTCTCTTATCACATTTATAGGAGTTTTACTTATTGGAGTTGTTATTGCAGGAAATGTTTCTGTCCAGAATGGAAAGGTAAATATAGATGATGATTTAACTGTTTATAATAACAAATTATTTGTTGATGTTTCCGAAGGTAAAGTTGGAGTTGGAACTAATACGCCTTCTGAATTATTGAATGTTTATGGCGCTGGAGGATTTGGAGGAGCTTCAATATTAATTAATTCAAGCGGTGGAAGCCCTTATACTAGAGGTTCATTGCAAGTGATTAATTCTGGGGGAAGTGTTGCAGGAAGAGGTATTGGAATATTTACTTTTAACAATAATGAAACTGCAAATGCAACCTGGTTTATTGGAAATCCAAGAGACTGGTCTGCTCCTTATTCAGATGCTTTTATAATTGGAAGAAAGGGAGGAAGCTCTATGGATTTTTCTT
>MNVX01000035.1 GCA_001872185.1 Candidatus Pacearchaeota archaeon CG1_02_32_21
ATAATTGATGTTCCGTTGCAGGGAAAAATACAAAATGTTTCTAAAGTTTCAATTGCCCCAAGAACTCCTATTAAAAACAAGATAAAAACCGGACAGACTGCTGATGAAAAAAACATTGAAAGCCATATTATCGGTGATGAAGGTCTTGTTGGTTATTGGAGTTTAGATAATGATGTGAAAGATCATTCTGGAAATGGCAATGATGGGCAGTTATTTGGAGATACTAAATATACTGCGGGAAAATATGGAAAGGCCCTAACTTTTGACGGATTAGGAGATTATGTTCAAGTTAACTATAAATCCTTTCCAGGATTAGATGGCACTAAAGAAACTTTATTAATTTTAGTTAAACCAAGAGGATCTAATATAATTTTTCAGAATGCTGCATGGAGCAGGAGATTATATTATGATTCCAGCAATAAATTTAGTTTTTATTTTTATGATACTTCCCAGCCTAGCATACTTACCAATGTGATAGATAACAATCAGTATTCTAGAGACCAATGGCACCAGGTAGGGTATACATTTTCCGACAATATTGTTAAAATGTATGTTGATGGAAAACAAACTAAAATAGTTAGTTTAGCTAATTCGCTTTATAATTCATCTAGTTTCTGGTACTTTGGCCGTCTTTGCGCAGGAACTAGCTGTGATTATTATTACAGTGGAGAATTAGATGAAGTGCGTGTTTACAATAGAAGTTTAAGCTCTCAAGAAATTTATTATTTGTATAAATATAATTAGGTCACAACTTCAACGTCTTCACCTAAGATAATTATTGTAGCTTCAGATTGAGCTACTGGAGCTTTTGATTTTTCCACTAATTGGGTAAACTGATGCAAAATTCCTGCAGATTCTAAAAAACTCAAAGAAATTAATGCCCTTCTCCCAAATTTCTTGACTAACCATCTTGAACAAAAAGGAAGAGTATTGTACTCTTCGGATATATACTTTAGTATTTCTCTGGCATTAGCATCTCTTATTCCACCTGATTTCTTTAACTGGTAAATTCCTGATGGTTTTCCGTCATAAACTTTACCCTCTCCTGTGGTTATAAAAGGCTCTATTGCATATATACCTTCTTCCAATACTATACTTGAATTATTATTATAATTTGGTATTGTCAAACCAGAATGCAGTTCCCATTGCTCTATACTATGTCCTGAAAGATTTTGAATTGCGCTAAACCCTGTATCTGAAGCTGTTGTCTGAATTGCACTTCCTATTTCTCCAAGTGTTTCTCCTCTTTTTATAGATTCAATTGCTTCAGCCAATGCTAATTCGCTTGCTTCAATCAGTTTTTTGTTCTTTTCTGATTTGTCTAGGTTTAGCGAAAATGCATTGTCTGCCACATAACCCTTTACGTGCACTCCAAAATCAACTTTTAACAAACCATATGCAATTGTTTTATCTTCGTGATTTGGAGTATAGTGGGCAGCATATTCGTTTATTCCCAAATTAACTGGGAATGCTGGTTTGCCTCCAAGTTTAACAATATGCTCTTCTATTTTTTCTGCTATTTCTATTAAAAGAATTCCCTGTTTTATCCAGTCTTTTGCCTCGGATTTGACTTTGCGAACTATTTCACCTGCTTTTCTTGTTGATTCGACTGCTTCTTTGTCTAACATTTATTTTATTCTCCTTTCTTTCGGAACATAATTTTGTATATATGCTTTTCTATTCTTTGCTACTCCCAATAAATCCTGATTGTTTTTTACCACAACTAAATCGTTTTTAGTTATAATTTCTGTATTAATCTCCAGAGATTTTCCCTTTAGCCATTCCAAGACTTCTGAGTCTGAAATTTCAACTATGTTTTTATTTATCTGGGATTTTATTTCAGGCAGGTTTAAAATATCAAAATTAACCCTTAAATTATCTTCTTCTATTTTTCCCAAGGATGCTCCAATTAATTCTACCCTTAAACTTTTTCCAAAATTATTCAGTTCTTCCCATGATAGTCCACCAGAATAAATTCTTATTTTATCATTTCCAGACCTAATAAATAAATGGTGCATATTTTCTACACCATAATTTTCATTAAGGTTTTCAATTATTTTTTTCTTTTTTGTTTTGTCTAAAATTTCCAGTTTTGTCATTTTAAACTTTCTAAGAATTTATTTATTTCTTTGTTATTTCTTAAAATTACAAAATTTCTTGAATGTTTTTTGATATAAAATTTGTGTGAGTTTAAAGTCATAAAATGATTAGGATCATTATAATATTGTTTTGCTTTTTTTAGTATATTAGAAGTTGTTTTGAGATTATGATTCTGATATTCTTGCTTGTGAAATTTTCTTTTAAAATGCCTTACTATTATTCTTTTGTAAAGGGTTCCTTTTGGAAGTTCTAAAAATATTACGGTATCTGCTTTTTTATATAAGTCCAAAGCATAATCGAGCCAAACTCCTTCAGTTATCCACTTTTGTTTGTTTGATATTGATTTAATAATTTTTAATCTTTCTTCAACAGGGCGTATTTTGTCATATTTTCTTTTGTATTTTATTTCATCTAAGTCATATACTTTATAGCCTAAAATGTCATGAATTTTTTTTGCGATAGTTGATTTTCCAGACCCATAAATTCCGACTATGTGAATTTTTTTAGGAATCATTCTATCTCTCCTGTTTTTTTAAGATAGGCAATAAAAAATCCTTCTGTGTTATTGTCCTGAGGGTAAATTCTTGCACATTTTTTAACATCTTTATTATAAACTTCATTTTTCCATTTAGTTATTCCTGGACGTGTTTTTAATGGCAGGCTAATTTCCTGAATTTCTACTGGATAATTTTCCAAAAGATGAGAAATTATTGCTTCGTTTTCTTCAGGAGCATGGGTACAAGTGCTGTATACAAGTGTTCCATTAACTTTCAGAGCTTTCAAAGCGTTTATTGCAAGGTATTTTTGAGTATTTGCTAGATTATTTATTAAATTTTCACTAAACATTTGAGTTGTTTTTGGTGAACTTCTTATTGTTCCCTCACCAGAGCACGGCACATCTGCAAGTATTTTATCCAGTTTGAAATCTAAATCAACTAATTTTTTACATAGACTTTCTCCAGTTTGCCTTATAACAAGAGAATTAGTTACAGCACATCTTTGCAAGTTTGTCGATAAAATACTAACTCTTCCTAAAGATACCTCATTAGCAATCAGTACTCCCTGATTATTCATCATACAGGCTATTTGAGTTGTTTTAGAACCCGGAGCTGCAGCCAAATCAAGAATTGACTCATTTGATTTGGGGTTTAAAACCAGGACAGGCATCATGCTTGCAATTTCCTGTATGTAATAATAGCCCAAAATATGTTCAATGGCTTTACCTAGTTCTCCAGGTAAAAGTTCAGATTCTATTATCATAACCTCAGGATATTTTTTGAAAGGCTGTTTAATCTCCCATTTTTTTTCCAGGCGTTTTTTTAATTCATCTGTGGAAATTTTAATTGTGTTGCACCTTATTGAACTAACTATACGGGTTGATGAAATCCTGCAAAATTCTATGTAATCTTTTTCATCATTTAACTGAGAGCGAATTCTTTCTAAGAATAACGGATTTGCTTTTTCAATAGGATTTATTAATTTTGACATGTTTTAGTTAATATGGTAATGCTTATAAAGTTTTAACTGGTTTGTCTAGTATGGTTAATGCAGATTGCAATATTTACCACAAAGACTGTCCACCTAATCCTAACGTTTCTGATTATAATAGATTTGTTTTTTTATCAGAACATTTAGGGGTTGATTGGAAAATTGTCAGAGATATGTATTGGAGTATTTCTGTTAATGATAAAAAATTGGTAGATGAGTATATTCAAGATCTCCGTCGTGAAGATATGTCAAGATATTTATAAATGTTGGATATAGTTTAAAATCAGCTGTCTAGGATTTTAATTTCCACTAAAGCCAATTATTAATTAACTTTTATTCTTCTTTTATAGGAATAGAAGCTTTGAAATAAAATGAAGGTAATGGAGGGACATATTGCACTGGTACAATAATTCCGTATGTTTTGCTTTTCATACCTTTTAGATCTTCTTCTCTTAGTCTGAATGAACTTCCGCTTGAGATTTCATACTCTCCACCAATTTTTTCTAAGATAGTTATAACACTTTCTAACCCTATCCCCTGATTAAGCTCGTAAAATGCTCCGTCTTCAATTTCTTCTTTTGTGTACCCTTTCTTTATTTTTCTTAAAGCATCCTCTATGTTTACAGGTCTTTGCACCATGTTTTCTATTTCAAAAACATGTCTACCTCTTTCAAAATGAGAAACTAGTTTTATTACAGATCCACCAACAGAGTGCTTAACTGCATTTGTAAGAGTGTTTGATAATGCTGCAGCAAAGGCATATTTATTCATTAAGGCCTCTTTTTCAAGATCTTTTGCATTGTACTCAAATAACAAGCCCAGATTTTTTGAAATTATTAAATGGTTATGGGCTTCTATTATTCCACGAGTATTTTTAACTGGCTTGGTTTTTTCCCAGCCTTTTTTTAATTCTTCTGGAGATTCACTTTCATAAAGTATACCACTAATTACATCAATTCCTAATTGCACTCCTGTTTCTATTAGAGTCGAGTATTTCCTTACCAAAAAGGTTAATTCACCAGTTATCCTTTCTATATCTTCATTATGTGGATGCGCTTCTCTTAATCTTTGCATTTCATTTTCTTTTTCTTCTAAGTCATGTAGCATTCTTATTACATTTGTGTTTATTGAATTAAGTGGTGATTTTAAATGATGAGATATTACTCTTCTTCTTGCAGTTTCATTTAGTCTTCTTAGCTCAAGTTGCTCTTCTAATTCTCTTGCCTTTGAATCCTGATTGTTTTTTATCATTTTGTGTACAGAATTGCCTACTTTAGTTAGCTTATAAACCTTTTTAATTTAAAATTATAATCAGAATAAGGTTTTTTGTTTTGTGCCCTTTATTATTTCTTCTGTATTAATGCCAAAAACCTGAAATATGTTTTCTACAGCTGGCAAAATCTGCTTACTTAGGTAGTAATCAATGTCATACGGTTTATTTTCTTCCGGGAAAGTAGCGCGTTCTCTTGTAAGAGCCTTTTTATCATTAGACTCTGCAATATAGTACTGTATTAACATCCCAGAATTTACCGGCAGTCCTTTAGCCAGTATTTTTCTAGCAATAGTTACATGAGGGGTTAGTGCCCTGTACTCTGATAGTGGTTTTTTTAACTGTGTTTTTATTATTAGACTCTCTTTGGTTACCTTGCGGCCTTTTATTTTATTAATCACTTCTTTAGTATAGGCTAGTGCAGATTTTTCATCTCCTTCTTTTAATATTTTCTCAAGAACTTTATTCTGTAATTCACGAGCAAGGTTGCACCAGTCTCTTCTTACTGTTTCAAACCCCCTAATTTTTAATTTTCCTTGTTCAGTGATTAGAGCATATTTTTTCTTGGCACCAATTTCTCCTTTTCTTGTCGTTACCCAAATGCCTCTTTTGTAAAAGTCCTCGAGCTCTAATTCCATTATCCCGGGAAGTTTGTCATTTATTTTCTTAAGAAACTCCAGTGTTTGTTTTTGAGTTTTATTATTTAATTCTAATGCTATTGAGTCTGTATCACTGTATATTGCCTTAAAGTTGTTGGATTCAGCTTCTTTTATTACTTTTTTGAGATAGTCTCTTGATATGGATGTTGCAGCTGCACTTGCTTCTGGGCAGTAATATCTTGCTCCAAAAAAACCTTGATATCCGTATGAAGCGTTTGCAAGAAGCTTAAATGCATTGCTTCTTGCTTTTAATATTGGTGACGGATTTTTCTTGTACTCTTCCTTATAGTTCTTTCTTAGTTTTATTATTTCCTCCAGTATTTCTGGGAAAAAACCCTTTTTTTTCTTAAAGTAAGCTTTTTTTCCCTTTCCTATGTCGACTTCCAAAGAATCTTTTTCTTTTTTTTCTAGAATTGTTGATTTTGAAAGATTAAATGTAGCAATTATACTTGGCCAATAACTTGTAAAGTCAAACATTACTATGTTTTCATATAGTTTTGGGTTGGGTTCAAGAACAAAAGCTCCTTCATATTTTTCCCTTGAACGTCTTTTAAATATTTCATCATGCGCCGGTTTTTCCTCTATTATTTCTGAATATTTACTCAAATTATGTACAATGTAATTTTCAACGTTTGTAGCCATACCATCTCTACTTGTATTAAACAATGGCTCTTCCATAATTTTCGCAAATTCCATCATGTCCGGCCATGCTTTTAAAAATAGTTCATAAGTAAGATAAGAGTCATGAAGGTTATATTCAAAAAAATTCTTCCATTCGCTTTTTGACAGTTTTGATGAATGCTTGAATTCATGAACTTTCTTATTTTCTCCAAGCAGTTCATTTGAGACATCTCCCAGACTTAGAGTTTCTGATTGTAAATACTGAGAGTATGCAGTATCAATAAACTTTAGTAAGTCAACATGAACTCTTCCACAAATTTTAACTTTATGATTCATACCGCCAGAAATTTTTGGCTGAGAATTGTCAAAACCGAGAACTAACTTAACTTTATTTTTTTCAGCCCTTGCCCTTATATATGGCAAATCAAACGAATCAGAATAATACCCTGTGATTATATCTGGATTTTCCTTTTTTATTACCTTAACAAATTCCTGCAGAAGCTCTTTTTCATTTTTTACTTTAATTATGAAATCACTCGAGCCCTGGAATTTGGAAGTTATTACTTTTTTTATTCCTTTGCCGTAAACTGAAATCATCAGCACTTCGCCTTTTCCAATTTCAAATTCATCTGTCTCTATATCAAATGCCAGAACCTTTGGCTCGAAATTTACCTGTTCTTTTAGTTTTTTAATTGAATTTGCCCTTATCACCATGTCTACGTCTAGACTTTTATCAATACCATCAAATTCTGAAGAGTTGTTTAGAATTTCTCCTGAAACCTCGTGCCAAGATAAAGGAGTTAAATTGCTTTCAATAATGTATCTTGTAACAAAGTTTATGTCATGCTCTTTTATACATCTAATTTCATTTAGTTTTATTTTCTCAGCTATTTTTCCAACGTCTTTTGTGTTGCTGATAAAAATCTTTATTGCAGTTACTTTTTCTCCGAGAAAATTCTTTTCCTCAACTTTTGTTTTTATTATTCTGCTTTTTATAGAATCTATCTTTATTTTTTCTATTTTTTCCTGAATATTTTTTATGTTTTTATCTTTAAGGCTTGGATTTAAAATTGCCCAAAAATACGAATCACATGTGTCAATAACGCAGATGTTTTTATGGTCTCTTGTCTTGCCGAATACTTTTATATAGCTTTTTTCCTGAAAGTCAAAACTTTCATAATTTAGCGGTATGAAATCTATGTTCATGAAGATATTAACAAGTTGCAATATTAAAAGTTTGGCATAGCTGCTGTTTTATTTACCAATAGGTAGTACAAATACAAAGATTTAAAAATGAGATGGCATAGCAATTTATATGGTAACAAGAACAGCTCCTGATCAAATTGGTTTGGGGTTTACTATTGGAATAGACACATGGCTTGATTATGAAATGGGCCGTAGAAGAAGCCCTAGCAGTCCTAGCACTAAAGGCTCTAATGGGGTAAACTGGAAAGCTATTGAAGAAGCTTTTGAAAGATATCGGAAAAGTGAAAGTACTGGCAGAGCAGTAGTTAATCCTGAAACTTATAGAGAATTTGTTAGTCAAGGAAGGCAATATTATTATGGAGATGATGAATATCCTGATAGGGATTATTTCCACAGGCTTGATTTATTGACGAGTTTTTTCCCGCAAAGATTTGGACCAGGTGGAAGCCAGGATCTTGAACAAAAGCAGTATGATAATTACCAAATGTTTGGTTTATTTAGGAAAATGATTAATTATGCCGAAGAGCATATGAGTGGTTAATTATTTATACATAATCTTTCTTATTTTTTAATGGGTTTAAACATAAGAGATATTGTTCCGAGAAAGGAACTGAACATTGAAGAGCTTAAAGGAAAGATTGTTGCTGTTGATGCCTTTAATGCTATTTATCAGTTTTTAAGTTCTGTAAGGCAGTATGATGGAACTCCTTTAATGGACTCTAAAGGAAATATAAGCAGTCATTTATCAGGATTATTTTATAGAAACATTGCCTTGCTCAGCGAGGGAGTAAAATTGGTTTATGTTTTTGATGGCAAAGCTCCTGATCTGAAAAGTTCTTTGAAAGAAAAAAGGAAAGAGGTTAAAGATTTGGCCAGAGAAAAGTATAATGGGGCTAAGGATAAAGAAGATTACTTTGCTATGAGGAAGTATGGCCAGCAACTTGGACTTATTAGCAAGGGTATGATTGAAGAAAGTAAAGAGCTTTTAGAAGCTATGGGGATTGCAGTTGTTCAATCTCCAGGTGAGGGAGAGGCACAGGCTTCCGAATTAGCTAAAGATAAGGATATTTATGCTGTTGCTTCTCAAGATTATGATTGCTTATTGTTTGGAGCACCAGTGCTTATACAAAATCTAACACTTGCCAGAAAGAGAAAAACTGCTTCGGGAATTGTTGAAATAAAACCAGAAGTAATTGAACTTGAAAAGGTTCTTAATATTTTGCATATAAATCATGACCAGCTTATTTGCATAGGAATTTTAACTGGTACTGATTATAATCCTGGAGGTATAAAAGGGATAGGCCAGAAAAAAGCTTTGGAAATTGTTCAGAAATATAAGACTCCTGTGGAGATATTTAAGTATTATGAAGGGGATTTCAACTGGAGAGAGGTTTTTGAATTGTTTAAAAAACCAGATGTTAAGAGAAATTTGGATATTGAATTTCCAAAAATTAACCCTGATAAAATAAGAAAAATTTTAACTGAAAGAGATTTTTCTGAAGAAAGAGTAGATAAGCAGATTGATAGACTTTTAAATATTAAAGAAAAAAACAAACAAAAGACCTTGTTTTGATTAGACTTATTAATTTAGTCTTTTAGAAAGATTAGACAAACCAATACTTTTATTAAAACCCTCTTTTTCTTATAATTATGAAAATGAGCTATGATGTTTTAGGGAATATAATAATTGCAAAATTTCCTGAAGGTACTAAGAAATCTGAAAAAATAAGAGAAGCCAGAAAATTACTGGACGAGAAAAAAAGTGTTGAAACTGTTCTTGAAAAAAAAGAAAAAGTTAAAGGTAGGTTAAGGACAATAAAAACAAACTATCTGGTCGGAAAAAAGACAAAAGAGGCGCTTTATCTGGAAAATAATTGCAGATTTAGGTTTAATGTTGAAACATGTTATTTTTCTCCAAGATTAAGCAATGAAAGAAAAGAAATCTATCAGCAGGTTAAAAAAAATGAGAAAGTATTGGTTATGTTTGGAGGAGTTGCGCCTTATGCAATTGTCATAGCTAAAAATTCCAGCCCTGAAATTGTTTATAGTGTTGAGCTTGGCAGAGAGTGTGAAAAATATGCCAAACAAAATGTTTTATTAAACAAAACTAGTTTTGTTAGGATTATTCAGGGCGATGTTAAGAAAGTAATTCCTAAATTGTATAAGGATAAAATATTCTTTGACAGGATTGTTATGCCTAGGCCGAATTTAAAAGAAAGTTTTTTAGAGCAGGCCTTTAAAGTTATTAAGGTCAATGGAATTATTAATTATTATGGATTTTCTAAAGAAGGAGAAGAAATTTTGAATGTTATAAATGAAGAAGCAAATAAATCTAGGAAGAAAATTAAGATAATCAGAATAAAAAAAGCAGGAGACATAGCTCCATATAAGTTTAGATGGCGAGTAGATTTACGAGTCAATAATTAATATAAATATCGAGTGAATCTAAGAGTAGAGTTGATTTTAAAATGTTAAATTAGTTTAGTTGAATTTTCTAATATTTTAGCTATAAACTTTTAAACTAATCAATTCTCTTAGTTTCTCATGAAATTTGAAAAAGAGGATACTAATTTTAGACAAAAGCAGCTGAAGTTTAATGCTGACGGGACTATAAGTCTTCCTGAAAACATTAAGAAAGATTTATCTTTTAGGAAGGAAAAAAAGCTTGATATTTTTGACGACTATGGACAGGATGATGAAGTCCACAATTTAAATGATAATGTAGAGGGATTTAATCTTTATGATGGTGAAAAGAAACTAAGCCCGCTAGTTTTTTCAAATAATAAAAGTCAGGAAGATATTGTTAATGAAGTAGTTTCTCACATATATAATGGACAGAAAATTGTGTTTATTAGGGGGATGTGCGGTACTGGTAAGTCTGCAATAGCGCTTAACAT
>MNVX01000004.1:0-6872 GCA_001872185.1 Candidatus Pacearchaeota archaeon CG1_02_32_21
CTAATAGATATCTTATATATTTAAACTTTTTGGAGTAATTTTGTAGTGCTAAATCTTATTCGGAGATACTGTTAGTATCAATAACTTTAAAAAAACAATACGCTTAAGTAAATTATGGGTTTTTTAGGTTTTGGAAAAAAGAGGACACTTGATTTTACAAATGCTAAGGCACTGCCGAAACTTGTTAGGAGAGAGTATCAAATGTCAGGAGATTTTGCTGATTTGAGAGATGAACGAAAAGAAATTAAGCCCTCTAAACAAATTTCAAGTGCTTCAAAAAGTCCATTTGATTTTTTAACAGGAAGTTCAGGTTCTTACCAGAGTACAAGTAGTACTTCAAGTAATCCTATCGGAGAGGTTTCTGAAATTTCTGAGTTAAAAACAAAATTAAGAGTTATGACTGGCAAGGTAGAGGACCAGTCAAATGAGATATACAGATTAATGCAGAGAATTGAACTTCTGGAAAGAAAGTTGGAAAGATTTGAGGGAAGAAGCTGAGATTGTTTGTTTCTATTGAGATATTTGGATGTTAGTTTTATACAAACCGCATCCTTGTTGGCTGTTTTTTGAGAAGAATAAATTAAAAATAAAAAGTTTAAAATAAATTTAGTGCGTTCTATTATTTTTTGACTGCATAATAGATCAAGTAAAGACCTGCAAGCCCCACTATCACATAAACTGCTTTTTCTAGCCAGCTGATAGATCCAAGTATAAGGTTAACAACATTGAAGTTTATAGCCCCTACTAGTCCCCAGTTAACAGCTCCAATTATTGCTAGAACAATAGCTACCCAGTCTAACCAATTTTTAGCCATTTTATCCCTCCTTTCACACCTTTTTTTGATTATTTTTAATAGGAAAATACTGCTTATAAACATTATCTTTTCATTCTTTCACAGAAAATTTTTATGCAAGTGCCGGAAATAAAAACTTATAAACCTTTTTGGTTTGTAAAAGTAATTGGAAGGCAGTATTCTTGCAGTGAATTTGATTGCGGAACCTGCCAGGTGTATGGCACAGAATTATGCGATTTATTTTCACAAAGATGGCTATTATTTGAAAAAGGCAGGGCAAGTTTTCTTATTCATGATTCTGGGAAGATACTATACAGTCCAGAGCTGGCAGTTAACTGCGAGATGAAGGCATATGTTGAGCATTCTTTAACAGTTTTTCAATAACCCTTATTAAATGAACCTTTGAGTCATTAGGCTCGGTTCTTTTTCAGAACCTTTGCGAAAAGGTTCCCAAACACGATGAAAATTAACAAAATAAATCTTTGAAAAAAAAGTTAACAAAATAAAAATAACCTTTCAGGAAGTTTTCAAAACCAAATCTTTATTAAATATCTTATTTTATTCTATTTTGTGGAAAAGAGTTTTACCAATGAAATATATGCTTATGCACTTGAAAATGCAATAGAGCATGGAAAGACAATGGCAAACGTTGTTCTGCCTAAACTTTTTCAGCATGGACTTAAGAAAGAGTCAATAAAAGATGTTATTTCTGAAATTAATAAGGTAGTGAGTGAAGTTAATTCTATGTCTAGCGAAGATAAAATAAAGCTGATTGGTAATTACAAGAAGTTCTTAAAAGAAAAAGTTATTGAAGAAAAAGGCTTGAAAGAGCTTCCAAATGTCAGGAAAAATCAGAAATTAGTTTTTAGAATGGCTCCATTTCCTTCCGGACCTTTACATATAGGGAACACAAAAACTTTTTTACTAAATGCCCTGTATGCTGAAAAATACAAAGGTAAAATACTTCTTGTTATTGATGATACTATTGGAAGTGAGGAAAAGGCCCTTATACTTGATGCGTATCATTTAATTCCTGAAGCATTTGATTATCTTAAAGTTAAATATAAGAAACCAATTATTTACAAGTCAGATAGACTTAATATTTATTACAAGTATGCAGAAGAGCTTATTAAAAAAAATAAGGCCTATGTTTGTTCTTGTTCGCAGGAAGCTTTAAGGGAAAACAGAGCTAAGAAAATAGAGTGTGCGTGCAGATTGTTAAAAGTTGCAGATAATTTGGAAAGATGGAAAAAGATGTTTAATGCAAGGCAGGGAGAGTATGTTCTAAGAATTAAAACAGATATGAAGCATCCAAATCCTGCTTTTCGAGACAGGGTTTTATTTCGTATTAGTGAGAGAGAACATCCGAGAGTTGGAAAGAAATACAAGGTTTGGCCTTTGCTTGAATTTTCATGGGCAGTAGATGACTATTTGCTTGGCATTACTCATGCTATTCGTGGAAAAGAGCTTATGATAGAAGGAGAGATGCAGAATTATATTTGGGATATATTCAAATGGAAAAAAACTAATTTTATTTACACTGGATTAGTTAAGCTAGAGGGTATTGCTGGAAAACTAAGCAAGAGTAAATCTCAGAAAGAGGTTCTTAGAGGAGAGTACAGCGGATGGGATGATCCGAGGACCTGGAGTGTTCAATCGCTTGAAAAACGTGGCATATTGCAGGAAAGTTTGAGAGAATTTGTTGAAAACATTGGACTAAATCAAAATGATGTAGTTGCTCCTGTTGATGATTTGTATGCTATTAATAGAAGGAAACTGGATAGTGATTCTAATAGGTATTTCTTTGTTGAAAATCCAGTTGAACTAAAAATTGAAAATTTTCCAGATGTCAAAGAAATTAAAGTTAAGGTTCATCCTGAAAAGCCGAAGCTGAAAACAATTGAGCTTGGAAAAAGTATTTTTGTTTCAAATAAAGATTTTAATGATTTTAATGGCAAAGAGGTCAGACTAATGCATTTGTTTAATGTTAAGCTAGATAAAAAAACAAGGTTTACCTCGATGGAAAATAATCCTGGTATTAAGAAGGTTCATTGGGTAAGCCAGGGTGTTAAGACTAAAGTTATGATGCCTAGCGGAGCATGGGCATTTGGATTAGCTGAGAAAAGCATAGAGAAACTGAAAAAGGGAGAAATAATTCAGTTTGAAAGATTTGGATTTTGCAAATACCAAGGAAAAGACAAGCTTACAGGAGAGTATGAATTTTGGTATACGCATAACTGATAAATCCAACCTTAATATTCTTTTGAGCTTATGAAATAACCTACAAATTTATTAAAACAATTAAATTATATTAACTTTATAGCAATAAAAAATACAAATATTTATTAATGTTTAGAATGCCATTAAGTTAGTGGAGCAAGGGTTACATTATATTGAACAAGTTGAAAGAATAAGGGAGATTTTTGAGAGAGAAATCAAAGGTTTTCCAGTCGCCCATTGCTCTGATGCAGCGCGAGTTGTACATATTTTAACCGGCTTGCAGGAAGTAGGTGGTATAAAGTAGGTTATGATATATTTCACGCTTGCAACTACGATCCGGGAAGAAAATTGTATGTAGACATAACAGCAGATCAATTCCCGAATTGTTCAGAAAAAGTTTCTGTGTTTAATGACTTTTTTGTTTTTTCACAAAGAGAGTATTTTACTGAGATACAAAGAACGTGTCATTCTGAAAAAATGAGAAGTTTAGTTGGAAGAGTTATAGAGGTGGCAAGAAGGGATGATATTTTGCAGTTCAGTAATTCTGTATGTTTATCAAAGCACTGACTGGCACACTTTTGTTTACTATCTTTATAACACTGGGCATAAAAATTACCTCCTTGCATTTGTTTTAGAGTTAAGCGTCAAATGAAATTAATGTCAAGTTAAAGAGAGATGATAGAAAAATAATATATGAAATTGGAGTTGGAAATATAAATAAAATTGTATTAAAATTGATTGAATAAATTTATTTCCGGTATTTTAAGATGATATACAATTTTAAGTTATATAATTAAATTGGTTTATTATAATTATTAAAAGGTAGGTTATATACTAATAAGTTAACAAAATCTGCACCAAAAAAGTTTATAAAGAAGAAAATTCTATTTATATTATGAACAAAAAAGGTGTGTCTGATGTTATTAGTGTTGTTTTATTGATATTGTTGGTTTTGGCAGCTATTGGCATATTATGGTATGCTATCAGTGGATTTTTGAATGAAGGAACTAAAAGTGTTGAAGGAAGTGCAGACTGCCTGACAAATTCTTTTTCAATAGAAGCTTTGAGTGTTGTGGGAGATGATCTTAATGTAAGTGTTAAAAAAACCGGTGGAGATTCTGCCCCTACAAGGCTGGAATTTATAGTTGCAGGCATTAAAACTGCTCAAAATGAAGTTTCTCCTTCAACATGGCCTGAAACAGGAGAGATAAGAGTTTATAATTTAAATAATGTAAATGCTAGTGCGGGAGACGAAGTTTCAGTGTTAGGAGTATTTAGCACTAAAGTATGCCCAACTGCAGATTCAGAAATAGTACCTTAGTATTATGAATAAAGAATATAAAAGAGGAAGGAAAGTATTTAGCAAGAAAGCAGTGTCTGGCGTTGTTACAACAGTTTTGCTTATTTTAATTGTTTTAGCATCTATTGGTATTGTATGGGCGGTGATTTCAAGCTTTTTAAAACAGGGAACTCAGGGCATTGAAGGGGCTGCTGATTGTTTCTCATTGCAATTAAGCCTGGAGTCAGCAGTTAATGACAGCACTCCCAGCACACAGGACAATATTAAATTAAGAGTTAAAAGACTGGCTGGAGAGGGGAATATAACAGCTATTAAATTTTTAGTTGATGGTGCTGACACTTCTTTTACCGGAGTTATACCAGAGGTTGCTGAGACAAGAACTTTTTCAGCGAGAATTGTCAATCCCGAGCCTATTGGAAAAAATATAGAAATTGCCGCAGTTGTCGGTAGCAGAACCTGCGGAGTGTCTGACTCAGCTGTTATAACTGCTGCGTAGGTCTTTAAGTAAATTCTTAATAGGAGTATATTTGATAAAGATAATATTAGTTGTTATAAAATAGCTATTGATAGCTTTAAAGTTAAATTGGCTGAAAGTGGAAAATATTTTTTGAAAATAGCATATTAGATAATTAAGAGAACTGATTATTTTGTAATGTAAAAATTAAACTACTTTGATTAAATATTCTTAGTCATATAATACTTATCTAAATTATATCCTAACTTTTTATAATATTCTCTGACACCAATTCCTGAGATAATAGCTATTTTTTTAACTTCAGGATTTGTTTTTGATTCTTTTTTAATTATTTCTTCTGCTTTTTTCATAAGCTTTTTTCCAAGTCCTTTATGCTGGCCAGGGCCTTTGTTTTTCTCTCCAAGATTAATTGCCTGTCCGTAAACATGAAGCTCTCTTATTAAAGCTGCATTTTTCAGTTCAGATATTACTGAGTTTTCTAGAGATTCTTTTGATGGAAGTCTTAATCTTAATAATCCAAATAAAACATTTTCTTTATTAACAGCTTGTATGAAGAATTCCTTTCCCTGGTTTGCTTGATATTCCAAAACTTTCAGTTTTATTTTTTTATCTATTTTATTGCTGTATTTTTGCGCAAACCCAATTTCTCTAAAACGAATTTCTTTTATAGGTATTTTTTTCTCTCTAAGGATTTTATCTAAATCCTGCCTAAGACTTATTCTTGTTGTTCCTGCAACAATATGCTCTGGAGAAAACTGGCGCATTACACGCATTGTTCTGCAATATTCTGGAATAACTTTAAACATTTTAATTAACAATTCTTGAGTTTGCTCTAAAGTGTAAGGCTTAAAACGCCCTGCTTTGAAATCCTTTTCCAAGCCAGTGTTTTGCATAACTTGTGTTGGATATATTTTTAACTGATCTGGCTTAAATTTTTGGTCTTTAAATAGCAGTTTGAAAAGTTTTAGGTCTTTTTCTGGAGAGCTTTTTGGAAGGCCAGGCATTATATGGTATCCTATTTTAAATCCTGCATTTCTCAGCCTTTGAGTTGCATCAACAACATCCTGCACTGTGTGAGCTCTGTTAATATGCTTGTAAATTTCATCATCAAGTATCTGAACTCCTATTTCCATTCTTGTACATCCAAAATCCAAAGCTCTTCTAATATCTTCATCTCTTGCAAAGTCTGGTCTGGTTTCTATGCATAAAGCAACACAGCGATGCCTTGTTTTTTCGTTTAGTTTTTTTGCTTTTTCTAAACTTGACGATTTTTTACCATTAAGAGCATCATAAATTCCTTTTATGAATTCATACTGGTATTCTACCGGATAATCTAAAAATGTTCCTCCGAGAATGATTATTTCTATTTTATCTGTTGGATGATGCATTACTTCAAAAGCCTTAAGTCTAGATTCTATTTGTCCATAAGAGTCATAATTATGCCTAATAGCCCTTAAAACTGGGGGAGAAGCAGGAGTATAGCTTTGTGGGACATCAAAAACAGGGCAGTATCTGCAAACTCCGTGACTACATCTCCTAGGCGAACACATAACTGCTACAGGAGTAACTCCTGCCAGGGTTTTTGTCGGTTTTCTTACTTCTTTCTGAGATGTTGGAGGTATCATGTTATAAACTATCTAAAGGCAATTTAATATTCTGCAATTGAAAATTAGAAACATAAGTATATATTTGTGTCGTTTTTAGCTTATTATGCCCTAAAAGTTTTTGAATGATTCTAATATCCACTCCATTTTCTAATAAGTGAGTTGCATAACTATGCCTTAATGTATGGCAGCTTGCTTTTTTATTTACACCTGATTTTTTCAGAGCGTTTTCAAAAATTTTCTGTATTGTTTTAATTGTAATCATTCCATTTCTTCCCTCAAAAACATATTTGCCCTTATTTAAGGAGATATAATTTTTTAATTCACTAGACAAACTTTCAGGAAGAGTTACATATCTATCTTTTTTACCTTTAGCTTCTTTAATTAATGCAATTTTCCTCCCAAAATTAATATCATTACTCTTCAAATTCTGCAGTTCACTTACTCTTAAGCCTAGCCCATATATTGTTTGAAGAATTA
>MNVX01000004.1:6885-9791 GCA_001872185.1 Candidatus Pacearchaeota archaeon CG1_02_32_21
ATTATCTAAAGAATAAATTATTTTTTTTACCCCTTCTTTTGATAAAACTGAAGGTAGCCTTTTTTCTTTTGTAGGGTGTTTAATTTCTAATTTTTTGTTAAAAATACCAAATCCAAATTTTAGAGCACTTATAACAACATTTAGGGAAATATTTGTTCTTCCCTTTTCATTTAAATAAGCTAAATATTTTTTTACATCTTCTTGATCTAAGAAAGATAAATCTTTATTGCTGAATTTAACGAAGTTTTCAATTATATTAGTATAAGATTTCTTAGTTTTAGAGCTAAAATCCCTTGCACTCATTTCTATTTTAAGTTTTTCAATCTCATTTAGTTCGTCCATACGGGGAAATAACCATATAAAGTATATAAAATTATCTTTATATGGAGTTATCTGTAATTCGAGACACCTCAAACATTCAAGTTAGAAATAGGAAATAATATTTTTTCTCCCACCCAATACGAGAGACGCGCGCAGTTTTCTTTTCAAGAAAACTAGATAACAAAAACTTCGTTTTTGGATTTATATGGGAATTTCCTTAGTCCTAACGGACAGATAGTTTTGCTTCGCAGAAAAACTTCTCTTAACCGACCAAACGAAAACCAAAAAAATGCTTCTCACTTTTTCTAACAAAGGTTAAGAGATTCGTTTCACTCTCCCAAATTTTTCTATTTATTTTCGGGAGTTTCGCAAAACAAAAAAATTTAAACTCCGGAATCTTGCTTTTACAAAGGAGGAAAAACAAAAATGACAAAAACAGAAGCTCCGGAATGGTTTCAAATATTAGTTATAGCAATTATAGCCGCCGCCCTTTTCCCAACAGCATTTGTTGCAATCTTCAACTCAATTTTAATGGCTGTTGTGATTGGAATAATCGTTGCGATTGTGATAATTGGTATTTGGTGGTATTTGGAAAGTCAAAATAGTGGCGGAATTTAATTTATAATAGTAAACATTATAAAGCAGTTATATTATCTGATTATAACAGAGGTAAAAATGCTTAATCAATATTTGAATAAAATCATAAAAGGGGATTCTGTTGAAGTTTTAAAAAAACTTCCTGATAATTCAGTAGATTTAATCTTTGCAGACCCGCCATATAATTTACAACTTAATGGTGAACTTTGGAGACCAAACCAAACCAAAGTTGATGCTGTTAATGATGAATGGGACAAATTTACTGATTTTCAAGTATATGATAAATTTTGCGAAGAATGGCTTAAAGAATGTAGGCGAGTTCTGAAAAAAGACGGAAGTATTTGGGTTATTGGTTCTTATCATAATATTTTTAGAGTTGGAAAAATAATGCAAGATGTCGGACTTTGGGTTTTGAATGATATTCTTTGGATTAAAACAAACCCAATGCCTAACTTTAAAGGAACAAGATTTAACAATGCTCACGAAACTTTAATCTGGGCATCAAAAGATAAAGATTCAAGATATACCTTTCATTATAAAACTATGAAAGCATTTAATGATGATTTACAATTAAGAAGTGATTGGTATATTCCAATTTGTAATGGGGGAGAAAGATTAAAAGATAAAGAGGGAAATAAAGTTCATTCTACACAAAAACCCGAAGCATTGCTTTACAGGATTATAATTTCTACTTCAAATCCCGGCGATGTTATTCTTGACCCTTTTATGGGAAGCGGAACAACAGGAGCAATAGCAAAAAAATTAGGGAGAAATTTTATAGGAATTGAAAAAGAAGATAAATATATTAAAGTCGCAAATGAAAGAATAGAAAATGCAAAACCTTATGTTCACGATAGTTTGACTTATCCTTTTGAAGCAAAAAAACCAAAAGTCCCCTTTGGTAGTTTAATGGAAAATGGTTTTATTAAAGTTGGAGAAAATCTTTACTCAAAAGACAAAAAACATAAAGCCAAAGTTTTAGCAAATGCGACTTTAATTTCAGATGATAAATCTGGCTCAATTCATAAAGTAAGTGCTGAATTATTGGGTAAAACTTCTAATAATGGTTGGACTTTTTGGTTTGTTGAAAGAAACGATAAATTAAAAAGTATAGATGAATTTAGAGATGAATACATAAATAAATACATTACATTAAAAGGTAAATAAAATGATTATGAAATTTGAAGAATTTAAGAATATACTTAACAAACAGATATTTGAAGAATCAAAAGCGATTTTAATTGAAAAAATATCAAAATATCCGGGAAGATACATCGGGCTTTTTAGACCAACAAAACCAAAAGCCAAGATTTTACAAAATCTTTTACAATCTCACGAAATCCGTTTTGGAGATGCTTTTGAAATTCTAATTGAAGAATATCTTAAAAAATTTGGTTATGAGATTTTAGAAAAGAAAATCTCAATGGACAACGGAGATAAACTTAATGTAGACCAATGTTTTAAGAAAAGTGGAAAAATTTATTTTGTTGAGCAAAAAGTAAGAGATGACCACGACTCAACAAAGAAAAGAGGACAAATACAAAATTTTGAAAAGAAATTAAACGAGATGATTAACAAATATGGGGAGAAAAATTTAGTAGGAGTTTTTTATTTTATTGACCCTGAATTAAAGAAAAATAAAAATTATTATGATGCAGAATTAAAGAGAATGGCTAAAGATTATGGTGTTACTCTTAATCTTGATTATGGAGAAGAACTTTTTGAATTTTTAGGACATTCTGAAATTTGGAAAGAAATTTTAAAATACTTGGAAGAATGGAAAAAAGAAATTCCCGAACTTCCAGAAACTAATTTTGATTTAGATGCTGAAAGTAGTTTTGAAGAAATTAAAGATTTGAATCCTGCACTATTTAGAACAATTTTCAAAAACGATGAAATCTTTAATGAGATTGTTTTAACAATATTCCCTGAAAAGAAAACCCTAAAACTTTTATTAAAACATTTTGAAACTGAATCAAAAGAGAAGA
>MNVX01000017.1 GCA_001872185.1 Candidatus Pacearchaeota archaeon CG1_02_32_21
TCAACCCGGTAATATTACCAGGATTTGAATCTCTTTTAACTTTTAACTGAATAGCATCACTTGGAAGATATTTTATAGAGTTATCAACTATTTCTAATTGGGAAAATCCAGCTCCTAAATCAATCTGCTCTGTGCTGCTACCCAAAAAATTAGAAATAATTGCCCATACAATGCCAATCGCAGCCAACACTATTAAAATTAAAAGAACAGTTGTAATAATATCACTAACCCCTCTTTTTTCCATCAAACAACTAGGAAATTAACGTTAATAAATTTAATTAAAAATTAAATAAACAAAAACCTTAATAAGTGTCTAATTTCTAATTCTTATATGCCATTAAAAATTTACAATACTTTAACAAGAAAAAAACAAGTATTTACTCCTATAAAAAAGTCGCATGTTTCAATATACTCTTGTGGGCCGACAGTTTACTGGTATCAGCATATAGGAAATTTAAGAAGTTATATCTTTTCTGATGTGTTAAAAAGAATTCTTTTATTTAATGGTTATAATGTCCGCCATGTAATCAATATAACAGACGTTGGCCATTTAACTTCAGATGCAGATGAAGGAGAAGATAAAATAGAAGCTGCTGCAAAAAAAGAGCACAAAACTGCTCATCAGATATCTGAACACTATTTTTCTGTTTTCAAAAATGATTTGGGAAAGCTTAATATAATTCTCCCAGATGTTTGGCCAAAAGCATCTGAGCACATTGAAGAGCAAATAGGATTAATAGAAGAGCTGGAAGAAAAAGGATATACATACAAAACTGCTGATGGGATATATTTTAATACCTCAAAATTCAAAAAATACGGCAAGATGGCAAGGTTAAATATAAAAGGACTGCAGGCAGGAAAAAGAGTATCAATGGGAGATAAAAAAAACCTTACAGATTTTGCTTTATGGAAGTTTTCTGATCCTCCTGGAGTTAGACAGCAAGAATGGGACTCTCCATGGGGTATAGGATTTCCAGGTTGGCACATAGAATGTTCTGCTATGTCAATGAAATATCTTGGAGATAAGTTTGATATACACACTGGAGGAGAAGATCACATTTCAGTTCATCACACAAATGAAATCGCTCAAAGTGAAGCTGTAACTGGAAAACCATTTGTCAATTACTGGATGCATGGAGCTTTCCTGACATTTAAAGGAGAAAAGATAAGTAAAAGCAAGGGAGGGTTATACACCCTTTCAGAACTTGAAAACATGGGCTTTAATGCTTTAGACTACAGATACTTTTGTTTAACAACAAGTTACAGAAAGCAACTGGACTTTTCAATTGAAAAACTAAAATCGGCAAAAAATACTTATGAAAGGCTGAAAAATATATGTCAAGAATTAAAAGACGATGGTAGTGAAAATAAAAAATATTTAGAGGATTTTGGAAAGGCAGTTAATGATGATATCAACACTGTAAAGGCTGTTCAAATTATCTGGAAACTTTTAAGGGACCAAAAAGCAAATGGAAAATTGGAAACTGTTAGAAAAATGGACGAAGTATTTGCCTTAAACTTATTAATCAAAGAGCACATAAAAATCCCGAAAAATATCCAATCACTTATAGATGAAAGGGAGCAGGCAAGAAAAAATAAAAACTGGAGATTGGCAGACGAACTAAGGGATAAAATTTCGTCTTATGGTTACACACTATCAGACACTACTGAAGGACCTGTTGTTAAAAAAACATAAAATTTCATTGCAAGTCTTAATAAAAATGTCAAAAAATCCGTAGTTAGTAATGTTTAAAAGCCTAGTTCTTTATGGTATTTTATGGCAAAAAAGAATATTAACTCTAAAAAATCAGAAAATGAACATGAAAAATATAGGTGGTTCTTTACATCATCAGGAAAGCTTGTTATGGGTGGAAAAAGCGCTGAACAAAATGAAGAGTTAGTCAACAGACATATAAATGATAAAAAATTCTCAAAATATGTTGTTATGCACACAAAAACACCTGGAAGTCCTTTTTCAATAATTGTTTCAGACAAATATGATAAAAAAGATCTGGAAGAAACAGCAATATTTACAGGTTGTTTTTCAAGGGCTTGGAGAGAAAGGAAAAAGTCTGCTATAGTAGATGTATTTCTTGTTGAACAAATAATAAAAAACAAAAATATGAAAACGGGTACTTTTGGAGTTGTTGGCAGAATTGACCACAAACCAGTAAAATTAAAATTATACTTAACTAAACAAAATGAGAAATTAAGAGCAGTTCCATTTCCAGGAAAAAGTTCAATTTGTATTTCACCTGGAAAACTAACTAAAGAGAAATTTGCAGAACAAATATCTGCCAAATTAGACATTCATATAGAAGAAGTTTTAAATGCTCTTCCAACAGGAGGTTTTCAGTTATGCAGTTAGTGTCGAGTGTTCAAATAGGCAAAAACGGTCTTACTGACAACACAATTGAAACTATTAAAACTCATTTTAAAAACCATCAAAATGTCAAAGTCGGATTTTTAAAAGGCTCTGGAAGAGATAGCAAAACAATGAAAAAGGATGCTGAAAAAATACTAAATGAGCTTGGAAATAACTATACTTACAGAATAGTTGGCTTTGCAATTTTCATAAAAAAATGGCGGAGGCCAATGAGATAAATGTGTTCTATAAACCACAAATGTTTATAACACTGTTGTTCTAAAAAAATTAATGGGGTCTACATCTTTATACTATGATATCAATGGAAAAATAATAATTGCGTACGATCCAAGAAGACCTAAAGATTATGTTCTTTTCATAGGCAACGATGGAGATTCAGTCTATATTCCAGCAAGGGTATTGAAAGCCGTGGGAATTACTGCTAGTGTAAAAAATATAGAAAGAATTATAGAAGATGAATTAGGCACTTTTAATAGCAGTACAATAAAAGACTTATTAGAAGAGCATAGTTTAACAATGAATGACTTGGGTTTGGCAATGGTACAGGCTAGAATTGAGGAAGAAAAGAGAGGGGAAAATTTGGCATAAGCTGAGCTAAGAAATTATAAAAGTTGGCTAGTAACCCAAAGACAAGTTTTATAAACCAGAATTACACTCTAAAAACAGACTTTACAGCCGAGAGCTGTTCTATTACCGCAAGGCAAGGTTAGTATATAAGATAAGTCGAGACAATTACTAAAATGTCAGTATACAGTTTAAAACACAGGGAATTTAACGAAAAACTAGCTGAAGAACTGAAAAAAATTCCTGAATTTAAGGCGCCAGAATGGAGTTTTTTTGTAAAGACTTCTGTAGCAAGGGAACGTCCTAGTCAGGAAGAGGATTTTTGGCATAAAAGAACTGCAAGTATTTTAAGACAATTATACCTTAAAAAGACAATAGGAGTTAACAGGCTAAGAAACAGATATGGTGGACTTAAAGACAGAGGAGCCAGACCTTCGGAATTTAGAAAAGGTAGTGGAAAAATTATAAGAATAATACTACAGCAATCTGAAAAAGCTGGCTTAGTAATAAAAATTGAAAATGGAAAAAAGGGTAGAAAGTTAACTGAAAAAGGAATTAAACTGCTTGAAAGTATTAAATAAAATGGTTTACAAAAAACAACAAAGACAGAAGAAAATAAAACTGGCAAAGTATAATCGTAGAACTAAATGGGCTCCTGTCTGGACAATTATTCGTAAGTTTGGGTCTGGAAAAAGGATTCATCCTGCTTCAATAACCAGAGTTAAAAGAAACTGGAGAACAAGAAAGCTAAAAATTAAACCAAGAATTGACAGAAAGAGGCATCTAGGATAAAATGGCAAATCTTGTTAGTTTTTACACAATAGAAGAATATGCCCACATAATAGCAATTTTGAGCGATCCAGCAGTAACAAGCATGCTGGAAATAGAGCCAGTTGATGCAACAAAAAGTCCATTAGAAAGAAAAGTATATCATGCAGTAGTTAAAAAAGAAGGAAAAGTTTTAGGAGAGGTTACAATTTTAGGAAAACCAAATTATACTAACAAAGATGGAATATCGCCAAGTTTAATATTTACGTCACAAAATGAAGAAAATAATCAAAGAGTCAAAGACAGTCTGGAAAAAATGCTGGAATTAGACAAAATAAGAGTGGTAAGCTAAAAATGGCAAAAAATACACAGAAAACAAAAGCACTTGAAAGAGAATATACAATTCCTCTTAGAAGAGAATTTATGAAAGTCCGAAAGCATAAAAGAACCCCTAAAGCAGTAAAAGCAGTCAAGCAGTTTATTGCAAAACATATGAAAGTTGCAGACAGAGATTTAAGAAATGTAAGATTAGACAAATGGTTAAACAACGAGTTATGGTTTAGAGGAATAAAAAATCCTCCACACAAAATTAAAGTAAAAGCAGTAAAAGAAGGAGACATAGTAAAAGTAACTCTGCTAAATATCCCTGAAAGAATAAAATATGCTATTGAAAGGGAAAATAAAGATGAAAAACTGCAGGATAAAAAGAAAAAGCCTGTAACAGAAGAAAAGCAGGAAGAAAAATCTCAGGAAGAAAAAAAGGAAGAAAAGGAGAAAGAAGCTTCAGCAATGGATGCAAAAGAGCTTCAGGCTGAAATGCAGGCAAAAGAGCAAAAGCACATAGCAAAACAAAAGCCGATAAAATCAGAAAGAATACAGATAAAAACTCTTCCTAAAAAATAACTATTGAATAACTTTAAACTCAATACCTGTATGGAATTTATAAAATTCTTTTAAATTTTTAGCAACCGATTCCTGACCTTTATAAAAAATAAGAATCTCTCTTCTATATGGATTAACTGTAAGAGACTCTTTTTTACCTTTAGTTTTAGGATCTTCTAATAAATTAAAAATGACTCCAAATGCCAATTCAGACTCCAAAGGTCTCAAACTAACATCCAAATCTCCCAAAACAATTCTGGTAAGTTCTAAAATAGTATCATAAAATTTGACTTCCTTCAAATCAGCAATTTTCATGTAGTTTAAATAAAGAAACCGTTTATAAGTCTTACGTATTAACATGTAACATGATTGAACAGATAAAAACTGAGTTAAAAATTTTAGCAAATCCTTCAAAAATACCAGTATATCAAAACTTTTTCAAAACAGGCAAAGGTCAATATGGAGAGGGGGATATTTTCATAGGTGTTACAGTACCAAATACAAGAAAAATAGCTGTAAAATACAAAGATGCTCCATTAAAATTAGTCAAAAAACTAATTGAATCAAAAATACATGAAGAAAGGCTTCTTGGAGTTTTAATACTTGTACAAAAATATCAAAAAACAAAGGATAATAAAATTTTCCAATTTTATAAAAAATATAATAAAAAAATAAATAACTGGGATTTAGTCGATTTAAGTTCCGATAAAATTGTTGGAGATTACTATTTTCATAATAAAGATAAAATTAAAGATTTATACAAACTAACAAAATCAGATAATTTGTGGGAAAGAAGAACTGCAATAGTATCAACATTTTATTTTATAAAAAATAATGAATTTGAACCGACAATTTCAATTGCTGAAATACTGCTTGATGACAAACATGACTTAATCCACAAAGCAGTTGGGTGGATGTTAAGGGAAGTTGGAAAAAGAGATAAGAAAGCTTTAGAAAATTTCCTGAAAGAACACTATAAAAAAATGCCACGAACAACGCTTAGATATGCAATAGAAAGATTTCCAGAAAACGAAAGGAAAAAATACCTTAAAAATAAGGCATAAAATTTTTCCCTTTTTATTTACCTTTCTTAAGTTTTTTAAACAGTGGAATTAGTTAAATTCTATGAAAAGGTTAGTTATTCTTGGAGGAGGCTTTGCAGGAGCAAAAATTGCAAAAGCCCTTGAAAATTATTACGGTACAGTATTTATAGATGACAAAGACTATTTTGAATTTACTCCAGGCATCTTGAAAACAATAGTTAATCCATCTCACGCAAAAAAAATACAGATATTGCATACTAGTTATTTAAAAAAAGCAAAGGTCATTAGAGCGCGTGTGAAAGAAATAACAAAAAAAGAAGTTACCTTATCAGAAAATAATCAGAAAATAAAATTTGATTATCTTATAATTGCTTCAGGATCTTCATACAACTCGCCATTTAAAGAACAAAATATTATTAATGTTTCAAGAGCTCTTCAATTAAAAAAAAATTATAATAAACTTTGTCTTGCCAAAAATATTGTAATTATTGGTGGAGGAATAGTTGGAGTAGAACTAGCATCAGAAATAGTAGAAAAATATAAAAATAAAAATATTACAATAATCCAAAAATCAGATAAATTAATGGAAAGAAATAATCAAAAAACAGCAATGTATGCAAAAAAATTTTTTGAAAAGAAAAAAGTAAAAATTATTTATAATGAAATATTTAAAAAGTATATTAATAAAAATGTTTTAACAAATAAAAAAACAAAAATTAAAGCAGATTTAATATTCTTATGCACAGGAATTACTTCAAATTCTTCATTTATGAAAAAATCAATGTCCAATTTTCTTAATGAAAGAAACCAAATTACAGTAAATAAATACCTTCAAATAGAAAATAATCAAGAAACTATTAATAATATTTTTGCAGCAGGAGATATTACAGACATAAATGAAGAAAAACTTGCCCAGAATGCAGAAAAACAGGCAAGTGTTATAATAAAGAATATGATAAGTTTAGAAAATAATAAGCCTCTTGCAAAGTACAATTCAAAACCAAGAATAATGGTCATAAGTCTTGGAAGATTTAATGGAATCCTGCAGTATAAGTCATTTGTCCTCACAGGATTAATTCCGGCATTTCTAAAAACTTTTGTAGAATTCAAAACAATGGTAAGATATAAAAGCTAACTCTTTTATTTTCCATTATGGTAAGTATAGAAAAAATCCTAAAAGAAAGATCGATAAAAAACCTTCTAAACTTCTCAATAATCAACATAGACAAACCATCAGGACCTACAAGTTTTGGAGTTGATCAAATAATAAAAAAAGCTCTCAAGCTAAACAAAACAAGCCATTTTGGAACTCTTGATCCTATGGTAACAGGGGTTTTACCGCTAGCTTTAGGAAGAGCTTGTAAGCTAATGCCTTATTTTATAGGAAAGGAAAAAACATATGTCGGAGTAATGAATATCCATAATACTATTGAAAGAAGTGAACTTGAAAAGGAAATAAATAAATTTATTGGGAAAATTAACCAGCTTCCTCCAAAAAAATCAAGAGTAAAGAGACAAATTAGAGAAAGAGAGGTTTACGAGTTTAAAATACTGGAGCAAGATAAAAAAAATGGAAAAAATTTTATTTTTGAGGCAAAAGTAGAAGCAGGAACTTACATAAGAAAACTAATCCATGATTTGGGAGAAAAAATCAACGGAGCCCATATGCTTGAACTAAGAAGAACACAGGCAAGCATTTTTAATGAAGAAAACTCGGTGGATATATACAAATTTCTAGAAGCTGTTGAAGAGTATGAAAAGGGCAATGAAAAACCATTAAGAAATATTTTAATTCCTGGGGAAATAATATTTAAAACACTGCCAGTTTATCAAATAAAAGAAAAATTCCTTAAAACTATTTACCCTGGAAGCCCTTTAAGAAAAGAAATGTTGGAAAGTATCCCTAAAGAAAATAAATTCCTGATATTTTATAAAGAAGATTTCATTGGAGTTTATGAAAAAACTCAGGAAGAAAGCATGATTGCAAGACCAAGATATATTTTACAGCCATTGTAAAGATTTATATACTATTAAAAAAACAAAAAAACATGATGATAGTATATTTTACAGAAAAAGATACTTCGAAAGAAAAAATAGAAAAATTTCTAAAACTTGCAGAAGATGACCAAGAATTCCATAGAGATCCATGGGATATAATGCCCGGAATGTTTTACCTTAAATTAGTTTCTCAACATATTGCAGAAGGAATAGCAGGATTAAATATTGAATTAAAAGGCATGAGAAAATACCCCTTCGGAGGAAAAATAGATATAACAAAATATAATGGAACTGCAGAAGCAGTTATTTACGATGATCAAAAAGAAATTTTATCAACAATTAAGTTAACATTAGATAACAGGCCTGATTTAACTGAGGCAAGATTATCCAAAGTTTATTCATTAGCAGGAGAATTATTGGACTATGAAAGAGATAAATTAAATAGAGGAAAAATAAGCGCCATATATAATAGCCAATCAGCTCATTTCAATGGCTATGAATTTGACTCAGAATCACTAATTGTACCAATATTCGGTTTGCCTTTTAAAGAAAAAAAATCACTCTCATATCCAATAAGATGGGTTAGTGACAAAGCAGATAATAGAAAACTAATTGAAGTCGGGACAGGAACAGCAAATTTTAGATTTACCTCAACACAAACCCTAGAAAGAAAAATTAGTAGTATTTAATAACTTATTTTCACTTTTAAGGATATGAAAGAGTTTATTTATTTTTCAAACAGGGCAGTAACATCTGGAAAATATTTATCGGGAAATTTAATGCATGCTGGAAGAATGGATATAGCAATACACGTCTTAATTAACTCGCTATTTCTAAGCCATAAAATAAGGGAGAAAACTAAAGTACATTTAGTGTTTAATGGTCCTCCAAACCCCCCTCAACACCTAATTATATTCCCAGATGGTAAAAATTATTCTGGAAATATTCAATTGAGCAAAAAAGACGTAGCAGGGCTAATAAAAAAAATGTTGTACAAATCTAATCCTAACAAAATAACAAAAGTAGAAGAGGGCTATGAAATAGAGAAAAAGTCAATGTTTAAAGTTTTAGATGAAATGGAAAAAAAGGGGGATGAAATATACATTTTGGATGCAAAAGGAGATGACATAAGAAAAATAAATTTTAAGAAAACCTCTACTCCAGTATTTATCATAGGAGATCATGAAGGGTTTAACAAAAAAGAGCTGAAAAAATTAAAGTCCTATGGAAGAACACTGTCAGTAGGAAAAGAAACATATTTTGCCAGCCAGGTCGTAACAATAATAAATAATGAACTAGATAGGCAGGAAGTCTAAGGTCAATCATCTCGTGGGGGCATGTTACCTAAGGTTAACATTAGCACGACTTTAAGTATAAAAATCAGCCCAAATTCTGCTAAATTTGGTTAAGTGTCCCCGCAAGAGAGTTTACACAGCGAATATAAAATTTTTAGTTGAGAAATTCGGGGGCGTTTAACTGCTCTCTATTGTGTTGTTGGATTACTAACTCTTCCCATAAACAAAATATTTCCAGTGTCTTTTTGTTGGATTATGAATATAAATGGATGGTTAGCTGTAAATACTTTTGGTTTTGTTACAGGACCCGGACCAGCACTACTAGTTTCTCCCACAATTACAGCAGTTGCTGCAGCTGCTTCTGTTCCAGCCTCTGCAACTTCAATAAATGTTTGATGGATAACTTGAGAAATATAAAGATTTTCATCACGTTGTCTATTCCACATTCCTGTGAAATCTGCCAAAGAACCATCAAATGCAGTTGGCATACCCATCTCTTTTAAATCTTCTGCCATAAAGTATTTTGTCTCAAATTTAAATTTAGGAATAGTAACTCTTACCTCTTCAGTATCCATATTCTTCTCCCAACTTGCAAGATTTGATACGCTTATAGAATTTTCTAAACTATTCAAATCATTTTCTTTTGGTAAAATTATGAGCATTGAAAGATCGTTTCCAAGATAATCCATTTCTAATATTTGAAGGTCTTTCGTTTCACCATACTTAAAATCATTTATTTGATACATCATCTCAGCAGTAGTAGATGCTCCAGAACCCAATTTAAACTGACCATCTGCTGTGTTTTCAGCGTTAAATTGGCTTGACCAGTTAGCTTTAAAATAGATTGCATTAGTAAGAACTAATCGGGTATCTGATGTTAGAATTCCTTTTGGAATAAGATCTTTTATTTTATCATTAGTTTTGTCTTCTACCCAATTATTAATTGTCACACGTGAATTTTCAGTAT
>MNVX01000020.1 GCA_001872185.1 Candidatus Pacearchaeota archaeon CG1_02_32_21
ATTTTATGATCCTTATGGAGCAATATTAGGTGGTGGACAAGTTTCAAGATATCAATATGAAGGGAAAGAGTTTTCAGAAGTTACTGAAGATTATGATTTTAATTTCAGGAAGTATAATCCAGAACTTGGAATATTTACTCAGCCTGAACAGACATTTCCAAATGTTTATGATCCTCAGCAGTTGAATAGGTATAGGTTTGAGAGGAATAATCCGTATAAGTATGTTGATCCTAGCGGTGAGATTCCTGTTACTGTTATAGCTGGTATTGTTGCAGGAGTTGCTGTTGGTAGTATTCAAGGATATATTACTTATAGAGAAACTGGAGGAGATTTAACTAAAGCAATTGTATCTGGAGGAATAGCTGCTGTTGCAACAGGAGTTAGTGTCGCTACACTTGGGGCAACTTCTGTTATTGGTGGAGCAAGCAGGATTGGAGCTAGATATATTGCTCCTACGGGAATTAGGTATGCTGCTAGAACCGGGGCATTGTTTACTATCGGTGGTCTCCAATCCTATACTGAACAAAAGTATGTTGGGGAAAGTAAGGAGTTATCTTATGCTCAAATTGGTATTTATGGAACTACTAATGCCTTTTTAGGGCCTAACCAGTTTAGAAGAGTACCTGGAGTTATAGCAAGACAATCTGGTCAAGCTTACCCTTATTTAATTGGACAACCTTTAATTAGTGAAGCGAGATCTTTAGGATTAACTTCTTCATATACAAATTATTTTGTGAATTTACCTTTATCCTCAATTTCTAATCAACTATTTACTCCTTATTCTCCACCTTCTTCAAGTTCAAATCAAATAGATAAAAGCTCTGGAGGTGGCAGTAGAAATTATACACCAGCAAATGGCTGCGGAGTTATAATGAGTTGTGCATAATGGGTAAAAAAATAAAAAATAATGCTAGAGATATTTTCTTTAAATCTATTTTAGCTATTGCATTAATTTTGTTTATTAATTGGCCGATTTTATTCTATGATAAAGAATTAAATATATTATATCTGTTATTCGGTTTTTGTCTTGGTTGGGCAATTGGAAAAGATATATTATACTATAGGAGAAAAAAGGCGTGGTGGGAAGGAAGAGATTCATATCCTGTAAACCCTTTCTTTAGTTTTTACGCTATCTTTATTTACATCTTTATTTACATCTTTATTTTTGTCATTTTAGATTATAACATTCTTATTTCTAATTTCTCATCATTTGCATTTAAAGTTCTTTTATCAACTTTATTTCTTTATGATGGTTTGATAGACTTAAGAACTAAAAAGGCTTACTTTTATGGTGGAAAAGTCACAAGAAAGCAGGCAGTCTTTTATGGAATTATTTCTATTGTGGTTTCCCTAATTATTCTATTTGTAAGCTTTTTGAATCCAGGGGGAATTAAATTATGATTTTAATAATAAAATTAGTTAAAGCTTCTATCGTATATAGAAGTTTGATGGTTATCATATCTATATTAATTCTATTAGTACACCAACTAATCTCTTTATTTGGAGGAATAAACTAACATGAAAACTCATCGAAACCAAATCAATAAAAAAACCGAAACTAGAGATTTTATCATAATGATAATTATTTTCCTTATTCTTTGGAGAGTTCCCCTTTTATTCCTAGACTTGGGAATAATTTGGGCAGGGCTGTTACCTGTAATTGCTTTTCTTATTGCATATTACCTTACTCGGGTTATAATGAAAACAAAGGTAAAATTTAAATGAAAACTATAAAAACTAAAATTGATTTAGAACTGAAAAGAGGTAGAATGAATAAAGCATTAGCTTTTGGTTTTTTGATTTTACTATCTGTTGTTTTGAGTAATATTAATCTTGTATTAGCAGTTAATGATTTCGACCAATATAAGCCTTACTTGCATAATCCAAGCGTAGGAAATGTTCCTAAACTTGAAACTTTTGGAGAGTATAAAACAGAATTATATCCTGGTGCTGGAACTTATATTTATAATCTTGCTGTGCCTAGAGGTGTCTTGGGACTACAGCCATCAATAGGCATTTTTTATAACAGCCAGAGTGTATTACAAAGGCCAGGCATATTGGGGGCTGGCTGGTTCCTTAGTGAAAATAGTATTTCAAGGAATGTAAATTATACTGTTAACAATGTTTCTGATGATTATTTTATTCTTTCTTTTAATAATAATCGGTTAAAAGTTCTTTATAATGGTTCTTCTTGGAATACTGAAATAAATCCCAATCAGTACAGAATTCAAAATTTAAGCAGTTCTGGAGAAGATTATTGGGTTGTTACAATTGGTGATGGAACAAAATACAGGTTTGGGTTTAATAATAATTCCAGACTTGATTCAAATACTGGAAGAGGTTATAATGTTAAATGGAATTTAGATTTAATTGAAGATGTAAATGGCAATAAAATATTTTACAACTATGAACAAAATCCTTTTGCAGAAGATATTGGTACAGTTTACATTTCAAATATAACTTATAATAATGATGAAAAAAAATTGATTTTGTTTAATTATGAAAGTTCAGCAAGACCAGACAGAAGATTAGTTTATGATCAGGGTAATATTATCGATGAAAGCCGAAGATTAAGCAGTATTTCAATTTTCTTTGACAACTCTCTTGTTAGAAGATATAACATGAATTACGTAATTTTGGATGATATAAAATCTTTATCTTCATTGTCAAATATAACTTACTTTGGTGCAGATAATACTTCAACACTTAACACAGTTCATTTTGAATATTATAACACGAGCCAGGGTTTTGATAATGCGACTAATAAATGGATTGTGCCTGGAGACTTTGTTTTTTCATCAAACAGCATTTCTGGCCAGGATTTTGGTGTTAGATTCTTAGATGTAAATAATGATGGATTTCCTGATTTAGTAAAAGCCAAGTCTGGAGAATCACATGCAACCTCATTGAATAACAGGGGAAATGGATGGGATAGCAGTTCTTTGCTTGTAATTCCATCTGGAATTGAAATAGCAGATGGAAGTGGTGTTGATCGGGGAGTTAGATTCGGGGATGTAAATAGTGATGGACTTATTGATATTTTAGTGTCAAAAGAGGGTAATGCAAAAAAGGTTTATGTGAACAATGGAACAGGATGGACTAATGAAACTGGAAACTGGCCTATTCCTATTAATTTTATAGGAAGCAGTAGTGAGAACCTTGGAGTAGAACTTGTTGATGTTAATGGGGATGGAAAAACCGATATAATATGGAGTAAAGAGCCAGGCACCAAGCAAGTCTGGCTTAATAATGGTTCTGGATGGGCAAATGCGTCTAATGATTGGAATATTCCTGATTTTTTTGCTACAAGTGACAACAAGGATTCGGGGCTTAGAATTTTAGATGTTAACGGAGATGGTTTGCCTGACTTAGTAAGGGGAGGAGTGCCTGGGAATGCTTGGTTTAATAATGGTTCTGGCTGGACAGAACATTCCGAATATGCCCCTAATTTGGAATTTATCGATCATTCTGGTAGTAGACCTGATTTAGGAGTCAGGTTTATTGAGTTAAATGGAGATGGATTAGTTGATATAGCTCAAAATTTCCTAGCTAATGTCAGTATTATAAACCAGACATGTGTTGATCAAGGAAATTCCACAGAAGAATGTATCACTGGTCAGAATATTACCTTTGCAACAAATACTAAACTCAATAATGGATCTGGGTGGGTCTCTGCTCCTGGCTGGTTAGTTCCAGAAAGATTTGTTGATGATGGACTAAATATAGGGAGGAGAATAGCAGATGTTAATGGGGATAGTTATCCCGACATTGCAGTTGCTTATCAGGGGCCTCCTTATGAAAATATTACCCACATAAGGAATGCTACAAATGCTTTTTTATTAAAAGAAGTTATTGGAACTTATGGTGGTAAAACCAATATTGGATATACTCAATCAACTTTAAGCAATAATGAAAATAATTTAGGATTTAATATCTGGGTTGTGAAAAATGTTTCTCTTAATAATTCGGTAGGGAATGGGTTTGAAGCAAGTTCAAATTACTCGTACTCTTATTTAAATGGAAAGTTTGACTATTTAGACAAAGAGTTTAGAGGTTTCGGATTAGTTAATGAAACTCTTCCAGACAGTTCAATGGTAGCTCATTTCTTTTATCAAGATAGTATTTTAAAAGGAAGAGAATTTAAAACTAGTTTTTATAATTCTCAAGGAAATCATATTAAAGGCAACTTAAACTCTTATTCTATTTCTGTGGATAATATGATTTATCTTAATCAAACTTCTTCACAAATTTATGATGAAGAAGTCATTCCTTTTGTTACTAATATAACTTTTGAATATGATTTCTATGGAAATGTTCAAGAAATAAATAATCTTGGTGATGTTGATGTTTCGGGAGATGAAAAATTTGAGGTATTTAACTATTTTTATAATACCACTAATTTTGTTGTAAGCAAACCAAGCAATTATACTTTATTTGCATCAGATGATTCAACAGTAGTTAATCAAATTAGTTATTTTTATGACAATCAGACAAGCGGAGTTATTCTAGGAAGACTCACTAAAGTGGAAAAATCCAATGATCACGGCACTGATCCAGAAATGCTATATGGTTATGATAGTTTAGGAAATTTAATTAGATTAACTGACTCAAAGGGTTATAATACTACATACATTTATGATTCAACAGGAACTTTTAAAATGAATGAAACTAATGCTTTAGGGTATATTACTCAGTATAGCTATAATACTGGAACTGGAAATTTGCTTTCAGAGGTGAAAGACGGGTTAAGCAAAGCATTTGAATATGATACTTTTGGCAGACTAACAAAAGAGATTATTTCTCCTGACACGTCTGAATCTCCTACAACTATTTATACTTATAACTTAAATGGAATAGCTCCTGAATCAATAAAAGTTGAAAAAAAGAATAGTAATTCTGATTATTCTGAGGTTATTTTCTTTTATGATGGTTTTGGTAATGTTCTCCAAACAAGAACTTTATTTTCTACAGGAACAACTCAAATAGTTAATAATTACTTTTATGATAATAGTTATAGAGTCTCAAAAATACAAAATCCTTATTTTGACAGTTACTCTTCTAGTTTAACTTCTCCCTCTTCCGATTTAGCTACTAATTACACTTATGATTCTTTGGGAAGAGTTACCAACATTACTAAACAAGATGGAACTTCTATAATGGTTGTATTTGATAAAGATTTAGTCAGCCAATATGATGAAAATAGAAATAGAACAAATTATTTGCTTGATGCTTATGGAAGAATAAAGGAAGTTCAAGAATATGATGAAACGAACGTTTACAATACAACTTATAGCTATAGACAAGACAACACTTTAACGAATATAACTGATACGCAAGGAAATAAGTTTATTTTTGGATATGATAGTCTAGGAAGAAGAATTTTATTTGATGATCCGAATATGGAACCTTGGACTTATTCTTATGACTCGAATGGCAATCTTATTAATCAAACTGATGGAAGAAATGTTACTACATATTTAACTTATGATCCTCTTAATAGGCTTACTTTCAAAAAAGCTGGTAATTCTAATGTTACTTTTGCTTATGATGGCCAAATTAATGGGACTTTGACTAATACTACTTCTGATAGCAATTATTTCAATGTTGTCCACATTAAATATGCTTATGACAATAGATTAAGAGTATCTAATGAAAGTATCTTTTATTGTTATAGGGAAGTAGACCCTGGAACTGACGAATGTGAGACAGTTAATTTATCTACTAGTTATGATTCTCAAGATAAAATTATAAATATGTATCTTCCAAATACTGTTTTTGATTATACTTATAATCCTATAGGTAAACTTAATAGTATTAATGGCTTCTTATCCTCAATTAATTATAATGCTTTTGGCAGTATAACTAATAAAACTTATAACAATAACCTTATTACAAACATTGATTATGATGAAATTAATAGAATATCTGAAATTCAAACAGGTTCTATCCAAGAGTTAATTTACGGTTACGACCCTGTTGGAAATATTAAAATAATAAATGATTCTAAAAATTCTAAGCTTTATAGCATGAGTTATGATAATTTGAATAGATTAGTCTATACTCAAATATCAGACTTGAGTAGTCTAGAAAATATGACTTTCGCATATATTTATGATTCTATTGGCAATTTAATTAGCAGTGTTTCTAATGACAAAACAATAAATTTTACCTATGCTAATTTAGCACATGCTCCAAGCAATATTTCTATTGAATTTACAGATTGTGGAGTACTTGATACACCTGATACAGTTTACAACTTAGAGACGGATATTTCTTCTGGTGGAACTTGTTTTATTATTGGTGCTGACGGTATTACTATTAATGGTAATGGACATGCTATAAACTATGCCCTTGTTAATAATGGATATGGAATTATTTCAGAGGGTTATAATGGTTTGACTATAAAAAATTTAACTTTATATAATAACAGAACAACTAGTCAAAATAGCTCTGGTATTTATTTTGCAAATGGTATTGATTTTAAAGTTAACAATGCCAATATTTCAATTTTGGGCAGGACATCTGTTCCAAATTCTAATAATTATGGAATTTATGTGTATAACTTTTCCCAGAATATTGTCATCGACAATTCTGTGATTAATACATCAGGGAGAGGTGGGAGGGGTATTTATATGCAGGCCGATAATAAAATAACTAACATTAGTATATTTAATTTAAATATAACCACTAATTTAGACGGAAGTGATGCAATAATGATTAATGGGCTCAAGGGTTTTATCAATGATACAAGAATATATAATGTTTCAATTAATTCTTTCAATTCCGGCATTTATATATCTGGCAATGCAACTTCTTCTCCTAATTATGGGGGAAGAATAAATATCTCTTATGCTTCTATTTTTACTCATCATGGCTCTACCTCTTGTGGGATTAACCTTAATCTTCTACCAGAAGATAGCTATATTAGTGATAGCAATATTTCTGCTTCACATGATAAGGACGTTTGTTTAACTGGATCTTTTTTATTAAATGGAAAAGCATATTTTACAAATGCAACTTATCTTAACGAGAGTGTTTTAAATTACCACCTTATTCGAAGATGGTATTATAAGGCATATGTGAATGATACTAATGGAAATAATGTAGAAAATGCAAACATTAGTGCATATAATTCCTCTGGGGCTTACCAGTTTAATTTAACTACTAACTCTTTAGGATTTACTCCAATGATGACAATAATAGATTACGTAAACTATGGAGGAACAAAAAGTTATTATTCTAATTATACAATCTATGCTTCCCATGCAAATTATCCTACAATTAGCCATCAAAGAAATGTTAGCGATCTTACAAATATTTATATGGACATATTTACTTTTAGTTCAAGTTCTATCGCAAATGACACATACAAATTCTATATAAAGGATTCCCTAGGAAATAATGTATCCTGGTTTGGATCAGAGGGAAATATTGTACTGAAAGGAAGTTGTTTTGCCCAAAGTAATTGTGTTACAAATGATGGAAGTTCATTTATAATAGGAAATGCTACAGACAGTACTACAGCATTCATAAATTCAACAGGAGACCTATGTATTGAGCAGGGAGATTGCAGTGATTTAAGTGTTAGTTGCAACCCAACAAGTGATGCTTTTATAATTAAAAATTCATCTTCGGCAAATGTTGCATATATTGATTATAATGGTGACTTATGCTTAACTGGAAGTTTATTTGAAAATTCAAATCCATAAATTTATAAATATAAAACGGCTAAAATGAGCAGTATAAGTATAATTAATAGTATTAAAAATAATAGAATGGTTAAAAAAAGAGGTTTAAGTTTTAAGAATCTTCTTAAGAATAATATTCTTTCTCTTATTATATTCATAGGAATTTTACTTATTGGAGTTGTTATTGCAGGCAATGTTTCTGTTCAAAATGGAAAAGTAAGTATTGATGATGACTTAACAGTTTATAATAATAAATTATTTGTCGATGTTTCCGAAGGCAGAGTCGGAATAGGAACTAGCACTCCTTCTGAATTATTGAATGTCTATGGCACTGGAGGATCTGGAGGAGCTTCAATATTAATTAATTCAACTGGTGGAAGCCCTTACACAAGAGGTTCTCTTCAAATTATTAATTCTGGAGGAAATGTTGCTGGAAGAGGTATTGGGATATTTACTTTTAATAATAATGAAACAGCTAATGCAACCTGGTTTATTGGAAATCCAAGAGATTTTTCTGCTCCTTATTCAGATGCTTTCATAATTGGAAGAAAGGGTGGCAGTTCAATGGATTTTTCTTCTTCTGAAAGAGGTGCAAGTTCTTTAATGCATTTATCTTCTGAGGGTGATTTAAGTATAGGTACTACTGGTGGAGGAGCCAGGTTAACTCTTTATAAAAATACTAATGGGACTATTTTGAAACTGCAGGACTCTGATGGTTTATGCAATCATAATCCCGAATCCTCAAGTGAAATTGTCTCATGCTCATCTGATGTATCATTGAAAGAGAACATAGTTAATGTTAATAAAAAAGCTTTATGGGATAAATATAATGGCTTAGTTGTAAGAGAGTACAATATTATAAGTTCTGGAGATAAAGCTATAGGGGTAATTGCTCAGGAAGTAGCTCAAACTAATCCTGAGCTAGTAACAAGTGAAAAAGTTTCTATTTATGAAGAAGTTTATAGTGAAAATTATGGAAGTGCTGTGTTAGAAAAAACTGGTGAGAATGAAATATTATTAGTTGAACAGCCTAATCCATGGGAGCTTGTTGGTTTAATTCAGGATTTGAAAGCAGAGAATGAAGAGTTAAAGACTGAATTATGTTTGAAGGATAGTAGCTATATTTTCTGTTAATTAATAAATAAAAATGTTTAATAACTTCTTTTATTTAGAGTAATTACAATATCACGACATCATAAAATGTAATTAAGTTTATAAATAAAATTGACGTTGAAAATACAATGGTGAAAAAGGGTGTAAAGGGGCAGGTAACATTATTCATAATTATTGCAGTTGTAATTGTTGCAGGAATTGTTTTATTTTTTACTATAACTGAACAGGGAAAAAATTTAACTCAACAGGTATTGGGCAGCCAGGAAATAAACGTTGAGCAGAGTTTAAGAGAGTGCTTACAAAATGATGATATAAAACAAAAAATAAGTGATGTCTTGTCTCAAGGTGGAACAAATGAACCAACTTTATATTATCTATATCAAGGAAAACAAATTGAGTATTTATGCTATACAAGCCAGTATTACCAGACCTGTTACATGCAGAAACCTCTTTTGATTGAATATGTTGAGTCTGAAATTAAAAAATCTGTTAAAGAACAAGTTGATTCATGTGTTAAAAACTTACAGGAAGATTTAACTTCAAAAGGATATACCCTAAGCAGTAGAAATTATGGGTACTCAGTTAATTTAGCTAATAAAAATATTATTATAATAATAGACTATGATCTAAGCATTACAAAAGAAGATACTCAGAGATTTGATGGATTTGAAATAAACATTCCAAGCAATGCTTACAAACTTGTTGGTTTAAGTACAAGTGTATTAAATTACGAGGCAAGATATGGAGATTCTGACCCCTTACAATATATGATACTTTATCCTGATGTGAAAGTGGAAAAATATAAACAAGATGATGGCACTAAAGTTTACATCCTAACCGACAGAAATACTAATGAGAAATTTCAGTTTGCTGTAAGGAGTTTGGCATGGCCACCAGGATATGGACTTTGATAAGATGAGATACAAAAAATATAAAATGAAAAGAAAAAGTAGCATAATAACAATGTACTCTGTCGTCAAAGAATATAATAACCCAAAATTTATAAATCT
>MNVX01000027.1 GCA_001872185.1 Candidatus Pacearchaeota archaeon CG1_02_32_21
ACACTATATTTTCCTCTTTCGGGCTCGAATATTTCCCCCATTTTTTTGAGCAGAACAATCTCTTCTTTTACTGCTTCAGCAGAAAGGTTTAATTCTTTGTCAGCAGTATCTGCTATTTCTTTGAATGCAACAGGCTTGCCGTTCTTTTTCTCAAGAGATTTTATCAGGTTTCTAAATTTGTGAAGAAGGCTGTCTTTATTGTAGTTTATTTCTTTTCTTAGCATAAATTGAGTTATATCTTCCATTAATACTGCAACATCTCTGTAATTATCCTTGTCCAAATCTATTGTTAATTGCATTATTCATCACCTTCAATTATTTTTTTCATCTCATATATATCGTAATTCTCATGATTTATAAAGATTTCTATATTTTAGTAGATATTTCTATTAAACAATAGAAAGTTATATAAATGCTGAATTTCTTCCATTATTTATGGAAAATTATATAAACCATGTCGACCAAATTGATGAAGGGGAGGATGGCATGGCAAACAAAGTTTTGATAGCGACATTATATAGTGCAGAGCCAGTTATATTAGCAACGACAAGATTAGGACCTAACAGGCTCGTTCTTCTTATTGACAAGGAATCCAACAAAGAGCAGGAAGCCAGCATAAAGCTCATCCAGAATTCTTTAGGGAAGATTATGGATATTAAGATTGTGAAGACAGATGTCTATAACATTGTGAAGATAGCTGAGAAGGCTGTTGAAATAATTGATATGCAGCCAAAGGATGACCTTATTTATGTCAACATAACTTCTGGGAGAAAGACCAAAGCAATCGGCTTGTTGTTTGCAGCATATGCAAGGCATGACAAAGTAAAAAAAATAGCTTACAATCCTGAAGAGGACAAGAATGCCATTGTATATTTGCCAAGATTATCATTTAAGCTTACTGAAAGCGAGAAAAGCATTCTTGAACATATTGACAAAGGAGAATTCAAGTCAATAAGCGAACTCGCAGAGAAAGTGGATATTTCAAGAGCAATGCTGTACAGATCAATTGATTCTTTAAAAGACATGGATTTGATAACAACAGAAGAAGGATTCAAACTAACAGATGCAGGGAAGATTGCGAGGCTGTGAACAATGGATAATAATGAGATAATTAAAAGATACAATATTTTTTTACAAAACTATGATGTTGAAAAACATATTCAAATATGGAATGAAAAAAGCAAACAGTTTAGGGAATTTTGGAATAATAAGATAATGGATGGTGAAGATTATATTTTAGATGACGCAGAAATTGACCAAATAATTAAGATTTTAGACAGGAAAGCGAAAGGGAATAAAGGGAAAGATGTTGAAGCGGTTGCTAATGTGATGATACCCCAGGGAGCTTGGAGGAGAATGTTTAATGAAATTAAAAAGAGTAAAGAACTCAAAAACACATTAAATCAAATTTTTAATACAGAAGGGGAGAATATAGTCGATTTAATTAATAAATTGTATAAATTAAATGAAAAACATAAGAATAACTTGACAGGTAAAAGTGGTAATGCAACTAATTGCATGTTGTTCGCATTTAATCCTACTAAAAATCTTTCAGTAATTTCATTAAAAGATAGAAAAAGAATTATTGAATTTTTTCATTTTGAAGAGGGACCTAATTTTGAAAATGATACAATTGGGAAAAAAATATTTCTCTCTAATCAAGCAATTATTAAGGGGTTTGAAAGTATGCCTATATCTAGACATCCAAGAGTAATCTCTAATTTTTTGTATCAAGAATTAATCACAGATTGGAAACTTAATGATGAAGTTCCACCGTTTCATTCAGAACCTGATGGAACTAATGAAGTAGTAGAAAGTGAAGATGAAGATTCTAAATCTGTGTTTTATATAGAGAAGGCTTTAGAAGAGTATCTAATAGAAAATTGGGATATTACACCATTAGGAAAAGAATATGAGCTTAATGAAGAAGATGGTGAACTTAAAAGTCAACAGTACCCCACAGATGTTGGACCAATAGATATACTCGCACGAGATAAAAAAACAAAGCAATATGTTGTTATTGAATTAAAGAAAAATAAAACAAGTGATGTTACAGTTGGACAAATAAGTCGTTATATGGGTTGGGTGCAAAAAAATAAGAGCAGTGGAAAAACTGTCAAAGGAATAATTATTTCTGCAAATTATGATGAAAAGTTGGAATATGCTTTAATGATTGTCCCTAATGTGGAAGTTTACAAATATAAAGTAGATTTTAGATTAATAGAACATAAAAAGTTCAAAAATTAATTTAACATGACACGCGCAATAATCTTCGACCTGGACAACACATTGATTGACTTTGTGGAAACAAAGAATCTTGTTATTCAGGAATCTGTAAAGGCAATGATTGATGCTGGTCTAAAGGCAAATTATGAATCATTGCTAAAAGAATTTTCCAGTTATTATTGGAAGCACGGAATAGAAGAACAGAAAATTTTTCAGAAATTCTTAAAGCAAAAATATGGCAAAATAGATTATAAAATATTGGCACACGCAATACTTGCCTACAGAAAAACTAAGAATGGTTTATTGTCTCCTTATCCAGGTGCAAAAAATATGTTAATTGCATTAAAGGAAAAAGGCTTGAAATTAGCAATACTTTCAGATGCTCCTAGATTAGAAGCTTATCTAAGGCTTTGTTCTGTTGGTTTTGATGATTTTTTTGATGTAATATTGACTAAAGACGATACTAAAAGCATAAAGCCACATGCAAAGGGATTCTTGTTAGCTGCTAAAAAGCTTGGTGTAAATCCGAAAGATTGTGTAATGGTCGGAGATAGACCTGAAAAAGATATTATTGGTGCCAAGAATTTAGGAATGAAGACAATATTTGCAAAATATGGCAATGTAAATGCTAAATCCAATGAAGCTGATGCAACTGCCAACGATGTTTCTGATATTGCTAAGATTGTAACTAAGGGAGATTTCTAAAATGACAAACTACTCTCATTCAAGATTAAGTGCATTTGAACAATGCAAGTTAAAGTACAAATACCATTACGTAGACAGGATAAAAACTAAAGTAGAAAAAACAGCTGAACTTGTTCTTGGCTCAACAGTTCATGAAGGACTTGAAAAATTATATAGATTATTGCAAATGGGTAAAGTGCTTACCTTAAAGCAGGTTTTAAGTTTCTATAAATCACAATGGAAAAAGAATTGGAGTAAATCCATACTTATTGTAAACAAGGAGCTTGGCGAAAAAGATTATAAAAAAATGGGAGAAAAGTTTCTTGTTGATTATTACCACACTTATGCACCCTTTAATCAAGGTAAAGTCCTTGGCATTGAAACTCAACATTTTCTTTCTTTAGATGAAAATAATAAAATCCATGTCAGAATGGATAGAATTGTTGAAGCTTCGCCAGGTATTTATGAGATACATGATTACAAAACGAATAAGTCCTTGCCAACACAAGCACATTTGGATGAAGACAGGCAATTAGCATTATATTCTATTTGGGTCAGGGAGAATTTCAAAGATACAAAGAAGGTAAAGTTAATTTGGCACTTTTTGCAGTTCAATAAGGAAATGGTTTCTGAAAGGACTCCTGAGCAATTAGTGGAGCTTAAGAAGAGTATATTGAGTCTGATAAAAGAAATTGAAGAAGAAAAAGAGTTTGCTCCTACTGTTTCTACTCTTTGTAACTGGTGCGAATTTAAGAGCATATGTCCAATGTGGAAGCATCAATCTTCCATTGAAACATTGCCTGAAAATAAATATTTGAAAGAAGAAGGTGTTAATTTAGTAAATAAATATGCTGAACTGACATACAAAAAAAGACAATTAGAAAAAGAAATAGCTGGTGAAATGGAATTAGTTAAAGATGCACTGATTAAATATGCAGAATCAAAAGAGGTTTCTGTTGTGTTCAGCAAAGAGAATAAAATAAGCATAAAACAGTATGATTCAATTAAAGTCCCTTCAAAGAATACTAAAGAGAGGGAAAAGCTCGAAAAGCTTTTAAAAGAGCTAAATAGATGGGATGATGTAGCGGGACTTGATACATTTGCTTTGAAAAAAGCAGTTGAAGAGGGTGACTGGCCTGCTAATATTATAAATTCAGTCAAAAAATTCATGGAAATTGAAAAGAGCTACAGATTAAGTTTGGGAAAAGTGAAGGGAGATGAATAAACAATGAATTCTCCAGCAAATACTCAAATAAAATCTAAAACCAGAGTTTCAGACCATGGTGAAGTATTCACTCATGAACGAGAAGTAAATGGTATGTTGGACTTAGTGAAGAATGAGACTGAAAGATTAGATTCTAGATTTTTGGAACCTGCATGTGGAGATGGAAACTTTTTAGTTGAAATCTTAAACAGGAAGCTTGTAGCTCTAAAGCAAAAATATGTACGAAGCCAAATAGAATATGAAAAATATGGGGTCATTGTTATTTCAAGTTTATACGGCATTGATTTGCTCGAGGACAATGTTGAAGAATGTAGAGAACGTTTACTGAAAATTTTTGAAAAAGAGTATATTTCTATCTTCAAACATGAAATTAATAAAGATTATATCAAGGTTCTAAAGTTCATTTTAAGCAAAAATATTGTAGGTGGCGATGCTTTGACGATGAAAGATAATAAAGGCAATCCTCTGATTTTTTCAGAATGGTCAATGCCGTATAATGATTCAAAAATTAAAAGAAAAGAATACTCTTTCAAGGATATTTTTAGCCCTACTTTATTATGGAGTTTTAGCACTGATAGTGATACTGGCGAAAGGGTTATATTGCCTAATGTTTACAAAGACCATCAGCTAATGAATTACATGGAGTTAGCAAATAATGAATAAAATTGATTATAATCCAGACATATTGACTTGTCTAGCAAGTTTAAGCAACGATGAAGTATTTACACCCCCAAAAATTGTTAATGAGATGCTGGATTTATTGCCTAAGGAACTATGGTCTGATAAAAATGCGAAGTTTTTAGACCCTGTTTCTAAAACAGGGATATTCCTAAGAGAGATAGCAAAAAGACTCCTTAAAGGATTAGAAAAACAGATTCCAGACAAGCAGAAGAGGGTAAATCACATATTAAATAATCAATTGTATGGTATAGCCATAACAGAGTTGACTTCGTTAGTATCCCGAAGGTCGTTGTATTGCTCAAAAAGTGCAAATGGAAAGTATTCAGTCTGTACAGAATTCAAAAACAATGAAAGTAATATTAGACTTGGTAAAATTCAACACGCATGGAAGGATGGAAGATGCGAGTATTGTGGTGCAAGTCAAGAGGTATATGACCGAGGGGATGAATTAGAATCGCATGCTTATCAATTCATTCACACGGAAAATCCAGAGGAGGTATTCAAAATGAAATTTGACGTAATAATCGGAAACCCACCGTATCAATTAAGTGATGGAGGAGCACAAGCGAGTGCAATTCCTTTGTATCATAAATTTGTCCATCAAGCAAAGAAACTTAATCCTAGATTTTTAACAATGATTATTCCTTCTAGATGGTTCTCTGGAGGAAAGGGTCTTGACGAATTCAGAGATGAAATGTTAAAGGATGATAGAATTAGAAAATTAGTTGATTATCCTATATCTTCAGAATGTTTTCCTGGTGTGCAAATAAAAGGAGGAGTTTGTTATTTTTTATGGGATAGAGATAATCGGGGACTATGTGAAATTAAAACTATTCAAGGTGGCACTGAAAGTGTTCTAATGAGACCTTTGTTAGAATCAAATTCAAGCAATTTTATAAGATATAATAAAGCAGTTCCAATCTTAAAAAAAATACTTGCATTTAAGGAGCGCTCTTTTGACCAAGATATAAGCTCAAGAAATCCTTTTGGATTAAGTGTTACTTTTAAAGAATTTAGTGATAGCTCTTTCAAAGACAGCACTAAACTATATGCAAACAAAAAAATTGGTTTCATAAGCCAGAAGAATATTAAAGTTAATACTAAGTGGATAAACAAATACAAAGTTTACATTACTTATGCTTATGGAGCTGGAGAAGATTTTCCACATCAAATTATTAACAAACCAATTTTGGGTGAACCAAATTCTTGTTGTACTGAAACATACTTGTTATTAGGTCCGTATGACTCAAAGGAAGAAGCAGAAAATGTTATTAGTTACATTAGAACACGTTTTTTTAGATTTCTTGTGTTACAGAAAAAAAATACACAACACGCAACTAAACTCGTATATACCTTCGTTCCAACTCAAAACTTTTCAAAATCTTGGAATGATGTTGAATTATACAAAAAATACAAATTAACTAAAGATGAAATTGAGTTTATTGAAAGTATGATAAGACCAATGACTTCAGATACGCAAAAAGAGGAACTATCTAATGAAAGTGAAGAATAAGAAATTATTTCCACTTAAACCTGAATTGAATCCCACTATATATGCTTATACAGATATATCTTATGAGGGGCTATTAAAAATAGGGTTTACTATAACTAATGCGAAAAAAAGAGTAGCAGAGCAATACCCTATAAAAAGACCTGGTGATTTGCCTTACAAAATTGTCTTTGAAGAGTCTGCTATAAGAAATGATGGCTCTTGTTTTGACGACCATGCTGTTCATAAGCATCTTATTAAGAAGGGTGTTAAGCGTAAAGGCGGCGAATGGTTTGCTTGTTCTATCAATCAGCTTAAAGCGGCTGTTTATGCTCTAAAAACTGGAAAGCAGAGCGAAGATAACAGAACGTGGGACTTTAAAATGAGACCTGAACAGGTTGAAGCTGTAAGAAGAGCATCTGAATATTTCTCAAGTTTCAAAGAAGAAAAGAGAACGCCTCATTTTCTATGGAATTGCAAAATGCGATTTGGAAAAACCTTTGCAGCATACCAATTAGCAAAAAAGAATGGTTGGAAAAAAATTCTGATTCTTACATTCAAGCCTGCTGTAGAATGCGCATGGGAAGAAGACTTATCAAATCATGTTGATTTTGAAGGCTGGCAGTTTTTCTCCAGGCATTCAGATACTGATTATAAAAAGTTAAAACAAAATAAACCTATTGTCTGTTTTGGCTCTTTTCAAGATTATTTAGGAAGAACTTCTATAGGAGCAATTAAACCAAAAAACGAATGGGTTCATAAGACTAAATGGGATTGTGTCATATTTGATGAATACCATTTCGGAGCATGGAGAGAACTTGCAAAAGACTTGTTTGACGAAGAAAAAGAGATAACTATTGAGGAAAAAGAATTTGAAGCTCCAGAAGAACAGGATAAAATAGAATATTTAGAAAGTATTATGCCAATAAAAACAGCATCATATCTGTATCTTTCAGGGACTCCTTTTAGAGCAATAATTTCAGGAGAATTTATAGAAGAACAAATCTATCATTGGACATATTCTGACGAACAAAGAGCAAAAGAAAATTGGACAAAACCAAATAATCCTTATGAAGCCCTCCCAAGAATTGTTTTGCTAACCTATCAGTTGCCCCACACAGTCATTAATCTTGCAAGTGGCGGAGAGTTTGATACATTTGACTTAAATGTCTTTTTTTCAGCTAAAGGTGAAGGAAAAGATGCAAAATTCACTTATGTAGATGATGTCCAAAAGTGGCTTGACTTGATACGTGGAAATTATATGGCTACAAATCTTGACAATCTTAAACTTGGTGCAAGAAAACCGCCTTTGCCTTATTCTGATGCACGATTATTGAATATTTTATCACACACACTATGGTTCATGCCTAGTGTTGCTTCTTGCCATGCAATGAAGAACTTATTAATGCAAAAACAGAATAAGTATTACCATGATTATAATATTGTAGTAGCAGCTGGAGCAAGTGCAGGCATAGGTTTAGATGCATTAAAACCAGTACAAAAGGCTATGGATGAACCATTAAAGAGTAAATCAATTACCTTGTCTTGTGGAAAATTAACAACTGGTGTGACTGTTAAACCATGGACAGGTATACTTATGCTTAGAAATCTAACAAGCCCAGAAACCTATTTCCAAGCAGCGTTTAGAGTGCAATCTCCATGGACTATAAAGAACCCCGATGGAAAGTCACCGAATGCTGAAGAGATAATTAAGCGTGAATGTTATATCTTTGATTTTGCACCTAATAGGGCATTAAAGCAAATTGCAGATTACAGTTGCAACCTAAATCTTGAAGAAACAGATTCCGAGAAGAAAGTTAAAGAGTTTATTGATTTCCTTCCTGTTCTTGCCTACGATGGTAGCACAATGAAACAAATTGACGCTTCTGGAATAATTGATATGGCTATGAGTGGTACGACAGCATCTTTACTTGCAAGAAGATGGGAAAGTGCCTTGCTTGTCAACGTAGATAACAATACTTTAAGCAAGATTCTGAATAATCCAAAAGCGTTAGAGGCCTTAATGAGTATTGAGGGGTTTAGAAGTTTAAATAATGATATTGAGATGATAATAAATAAATCTGAAGCTGTGAAAAAAACTAAACAAAAACTAGCGAATGATGAAAATATATCCCCAAAAGAAAAGAAAAAAATCTCGGATGAAGAAAAAGAATATATGAGCAAGAGAAAAGAGATACAAAATAAATTAATTAAGTTTGCAACTCGCATACCAATATTCATGTATTTGACAGATTTCAGAGAGAGAACATTAAAAGATATCATAACAAGATTAGAGCCTAGTTTGTTTAAGAAAGTAACTGGGCTAAAAGTTGAGGATTTTGAATTATTGGTTAGCTTGGGAGTTTTCAATAGCAACCTTATGAATGATGCAGTATTCAAGTTTAAGAGATATGAAGAATCAAGTCTTTCTTATACAGGAATATACAAACATACCATTGAACATGTTGGTGGATATGATATTATTATTACTGCTGAAGAATTTAAAAAAAATTAGATTTGACAGAGATATAAAAAATGAGCTCATTTAGAGCCCATTACTTTCTCCATGTAACTAAGTGGCTTGATGTCTGTTATTGTTGTTTTGTGAACAAGTCACTTTTTTATTCTTTTCTTCTCCCATAACCTTTATAAATGCTTCATTTCTCCTAAATGATACCTATGAGTGATGAGGGCCTAAGGCCTGAATGAGGGACAGTATTCTAGTCCTTTACACTATAAACTTGGGGTGAAACCAAATGACAGATGAATTACAGGAAAGAGCTTTGGAAGCAATTGAAACAGCCAAAGCAACAGGAAAAATCAAGAAAGGAACCAACGAAGTAACTAAAGCTTTGGAAAAAGGCCAAGCAAAATTAGTTGCCTATGCAAAAGATATAACACCAAAGGAAATTATAATGCACATACCTTTGCTTGCAGAAGAAAAAGGAGTTGTATGCGTTGAAGTCGGAAGCAAGGAAGAATTGGGCGCAGCAGCAGGATTAGATGTTCCTACAAGCAGTGTTGCAATTGTTGTAGAAGGCGACGCAAAGAAAATAATCGAGCAGTTAAACTCAGAATTATTAAAGAAGTGAGAATATGGGACAAATCAATAAAGAGCACAGAAGAAAGAAAGCTGAGGAAGGAGAATCCACAGGCGGAAAGGGAGAAGCCCAGTTCACAATCTCGTTCCCTGCAAGAGTCGAAGAAATAGTCGGCAGAACAGGAACAAGGGGCGAAGCTACTCAGGTAAGATGCAAAGTTCTGGAAGGAAGGGACTCAAACAAAATTATAAGAAGAAACGTTAAAGGCCCAATCCAGATAGGAGACATTCTCATGTTAAGAG
>MNVX01000036.1 GCA_001872185.1 Candidatus Pacearchaeota archaeon CG1_02_32_21
TGAAAATCTTAAATAAAATGAAGACAAATAAACTTTTGAAAAGTTTAACAAACCAGAGTCTTGATAAAAAAGGAGACTGGTTTGTTGAAGAGGTTGCTAAAGTTATACTTGCTATAGTTTTGCTTTTTCTTTTAGGATATCTTGCTTTTACTCTTTATGAAGCTATAACTCAGAAATCTCAGTTAGAGCAGGCAAAGGTTCATTTGGATAATATTGAAAATATAATTAATGATTTGAATGAAGGGGAGGAAGGAGAGTATATTTTGTTGTCTCCAAGTGGCTGGGCATTATACGGATTTCCATATGGAGAGTATAATATTGGCAAGTGCCAAATATCTGGCAAACCTTGTTTATGCTTATGCCCTGAAACTAAAGTATATTCATGGCAGCATAGAAGTGAGCTATTTGGTCAAGATATTCCTTCCCAGGATGAAATTTACAAGAAATTTAGTGAAAGCTGTCAAAGCAGTTCTGTATGCAAACTAAGTGATGTAGGAGATATAACTGTTGAACGCAGTTCACAAGAAGATTCTCTTACGTCTGAAGATTCTATTGGAATTGACGGATTAATTAAATCTAAGAGCAGGATAGTTATTACTAAAAGAGATAATAAATTATTTATAACTGACAGAAATGAATAAAAAAGCTGAAATTGAAGTTAAGCAACTTGCAAAAATAGTACTTTGGTTAGCGATATTTGGGATACTTGCGTATGGAATTTATTATTTTTTTAACAAATTTATTCTTTTAGGCGCATAATATAAAAACTCATAATTCTATATCTTTATTGCCATGAAAAAAAGAGGATTTACACCTGTTGCAGAGATCGTATTAATAATTTTAGTCTTAGTTGGATTTGGAATACTTATTCTTGCAGCTACTAATTTTTTTACTAAAACTGATATAGATAAAAATACCTGTCATTTTTCTGTTATTTCCAGAGGAAGTACTCCTTCTTTAGCAAAGGGTTATGTTCCTTTAAGATGTAAAACTGAGAAAATTTGCATTACTGGGGAGATTATTGGAGGAAGTTGTGACGAATTTGAAGGAGAGAAAGGGATTACGAAAGTTAGGGTTTCCAATAGCCCTGTGCAGGGTTTAGATCAAGTTCAAAAAGTTTATGCGCAGTCTATGCTGGAGTGCTGGGAAATGATGGGCCAGGGCAAGGTAAGTTTGTTTTCTCAAGGAGCTGCAGAGAACTTTGGATTGGGTTTAGTGTACCCCAGCTGTGTTGTTTGCTCAAGAATTGCAATTGATGAAGATTCTTTGTCTAACGTGCCTTTTGATAATATGAATATAAATGAATATATGAAAACTCACTTATATTCTAAAACTGAAAAAACTTATTTTGATTATATGCTTGGTGAGGAGTATGCAGCAAGTTATAGTGTTGCTGATAATTTACTTAATTTACCTGATTTTGATGTGAAAAAAGATAAAGGGGGTAAGGATATTGATTTAGTTAAAAAAGATCAAGATACTTCTGTTGAACTTGTTGATCCGTCTATAATAAGCACAAGCAGAGAAGATGATTTGAAAGAAACTGCAATTATGTTTATGCAGATAAGCTCTCCAAGCCATGGAGGAGTTATTTCAAATTCTGTAGGAGCTGCTGCTGGAATTGGAACTGCAGGTTATTTTTCATTTGGCCCTGCTTTCTTAGCTGCTGGTAGCAAAACTATCAAAGGTCTTTTTTCAGTTCCTGGCGCAGTAATTGCAGGAATCTTGGGAATTTCTCAACAAGGAGCTGTTACAGCCAGCAGGGGAGTTAGTGCAGGATATTGTGGAGATGTAGAAATTTCAGATGATGCCAGAAGTGGATGCTCTGCTGTTAGAACTGTGAATTACGACTTAACTTCTATTTCAGAATACTGTCAAGTAATTGAAGGGCTTCCATAAAATGAAAAAAAATAAACTTTTGAAAAGTTTAACAAACCATAACCTAAACAAAAAAGGAAATATTCCTTTAGAAGAGGTTATTTTTGTTCTACTCAACATAATGTTTTTCTCAATGCTTTTTGTTTTTGTTTACAATACAAGCCATGGAGTATTTTTATCTGAAAAACTTTATGCTAAAAAAATTGCTTTAGCTATTGACAGTGCTAAGCCTGGGACTCAAATAAGTGTAGATATAAGCGAATTGTATGGGATAGCTCAGGAAAACGAGTTTGACATAAGCGACTCTTTTTATTTTAAAGATAATCAGGTTAATGTTAAACTTTCCAAGGAAGATGGCTATTCTTATAATTATTTTACAAATTACCAAGTTGAATCTGTTATAAGCTTTCCAGAAGAAGACCAAGCAATCCTTAACATAAAAGTGAGGCCAAATGATTAAAATGAATAAGAGAGGAGAAAAACTTTTTTCTATCTGGTGGTTTATAATTCTTATAATTATTGGAGTTGGAATTGTCAGTGGAGTTAGTTTATTCTATTCTTACAACCTAGATGTCCGCTTTTTAGAATCTGACCTTTTGGCAGGAAAAGTATTGAAATGCATTTCAAATCCTGAGGGAATTAGCCCTTTGGTTCTTGAAGAAGATTTTGATCTGTATGGACATTGCGGAATTTCCCAAAGTGTTCTGGAGAGCGGAAAATATTTTGTTAAAATTGAAATCAAGGATTTTTTTGATGATAGCAACCTAACTGAACATAAGTTTGGTAACAATGCCTTTGAAAAGGATTGTGAAATTAAAACTAAAATAACTGCTGTGAATTATCCTGAGTGTTCAAGAAAAAGTGTTTATGTGGTAAATGAAGGCGACAAAAAATATCTTGTAAGTGTTTTGGCTGCTTCTAACTATAGGGGAGGTAAAAATAGCAATGAGCAGACCAATTAATAGAAAAGGCCAATTTGGAGATTTCTTAAGTTGGGTTTCTGTTACTGTAATTATTTTTTTCATTATGGTCTTATTTGGAGCTTTGATTCTTTTATTAAATTTTCAGATCAGCAAAGAGGATATTAATATTAATGAGATAGAAAGCAATTTAGATTATGAAAAAACAGTCAGCTTGGTTAATTTTTACAAGAGCCATTATAATTCTTTTTCAGACTGGGCTGATGATTCTAATTTTTTAACTGGATTTGATTTGGATAGTGTTACAAGGGAGAATCAGCTTTTAGTAGATTACCCTATTAGCCCGGAAGATATTAATCGTCTTGTTCAGGAAAAAGATGTTTTAAACGGATTTTATAGTTCTTATTTTAAACAAAATAATATTACTAGTGCAGTTGTTTATATTTATTCGGGCAAGAAAAGGCTTTTAACTAGTTATGATGGCGAGAGTTATATTTCAAATCCTCCAAAAATAAGCAATGTTTTGGAAGATGCAAATTTAGTTAATGACGAGGTTTTTTTGTCAGGAGAAAGGAAAGATGTTGATGTAGAATTTTTTATACTATCTAAAAATGGAAATGTTGTAGGAGTTAAGTATTATGAAGGTGAACCTTTAAAAAGATTCTGAAAAGGAATCGAGCCTAATGGCTCAAAGGTTCCCAAAGCGAGGAATGAAAAATGATAGGAAAAAATAAAAAAGCACAGTCATTGGCAAATTTTTTGCTTGTATTTTTAACACTATCTATTGTAGCAACCAGTTTAATTTATATTGCAATTAAGGAAAATAATTATAGCGGTGAATTTGATTCTCCTTATGCTTTAGACTCTGTTTATTCCAGAGAAGAAATTATTAATTTTTATCTTCAGGATATTTTTGAACATGCGGCTTTAGGGGTTAAAGATAAGCAAGAACTAATAAACAATATTACTTTACTTGCAGGAAAATACAAAATTGCTTCAGGATATGTAAAGAATTCAGAAGGTGAAGATGTTTTGGCTGATGAAAATGTTGCTGTTGTTTTGGCAAGTATTGAAAACCTGAAAGAAGAAGATATTGAGCTTGTCATTAAAAATAATAAAACCGAAAGGATTAAAATAAACTTTGACGTCAGTGTTAATTATAATCGGGGTTCAGATTATGTGAAATATAGATATAATAAAGGCTTTGAAACTTACGTATCTGATTTAGAATTAGAATCATAAAAGTGAAGAAAACTTTATAAAGAGGTTTTATGTTTATAGTATAATGATGGGTGCTAAAGGAAAAAGAGGTCAAGAAGGAGAGCCTAAAAGCTTTCTTATAGGAGGGATTATAGGAGCTCTTTTTTTAATAATTATTGTTATAGCTTTTTTGTATTGGTCAGATTGGGGTTCTCAAGTTTTGGGAACTAATACACCAGAGGACTTAGATATTAAATATAAAAGCTGTAAAGTTTCTTATAATACTCAAGGTGGAACTTTTAGAAATAGCTTTTGCGAAAAATTTGATAGTGTTGGAGGATCTTTATTTTCTGGAAGTAAAAACTATATAAGCTGCCAGTATAGGCCTATGATAGAAAGATTATATAATGATGAAGATAATATTATCAATGCAGCTACACTAACTGCTGCTGCTGAAGAGGTCAATAAGTTTTGTGCTACAAGTACTGTTAGTGGAGCAGAGAATGGAGATGAGTTAGTGTTTTCTAGTAGTTTTTGTAATGTTCAGAAAATAGGCAACGCCAGATTTGATGGAATTTGGGCAAATGGATTTGTATTTGATAAAGATTGTAAGGTTACAACATACCCTGACTGGTATGAACAACCTGAAAAACCATTGAGTGATTTTGTGAATGATAACGGAAGAATTTCAATAGAAGCTTTCACAAGTGGTGGAACATATAAGCTTGCTGGAGTAGATGGAATAATCACTGGAAATTCTCAAGCTTCTACTTTTGTTCCAAATAATGGATCTAATGGAGTTGACATTACTCAGGAAAATATAGTAAGATTAGAAGCTGTTGGTAGTAGTATTATGCCCCGTATTTAATTAGTCTTTCTTAAAATTTATAAAACTTGATTTGTTACTTATATCATGGCTGATGATTATGGGTTTAGTAATAGAAGAAAGAGCAAGAATGATAAAAGGGCTAAAAGAAGATATAATATTTATAAGAAGGGTGGAAGCAAGAGAACTGGAGAAAAGAGGAAGTAATTTAGTTTATTTTAATTATTTGTTAAGATGTATAAGCAGCTTTAAATTTAATGTGTTTTATCCTTGAATATTAATACCCTTGCTTTATTTATTAGACTTATTATTGATTGATTCGCAGATTAATTAGTGTTTCATTAGGTTTATGGCATTTTAAAGGCATATAAATTGTTATACTGAATGTTATGTTTGACATTGGATTTAATAAATTAAGTAAGATAAATATCGCTAATTAATCTTTCTATTTTTTAGTAGGAATGTTTTCTATTATTGTTACAAGTATACTTAGTATTATTGGACCTATTATAAATCCAGCCAGTCCAAATACTTTAATTCCCCCCAAGAATCCAAACAACATGATAATAGGATGCATGTCTGTTCTTTTCCCCATTATTCTTATTCTAAGCCAGTGATCTATTACAAAGCTTAGTATTATTCCAAGAATTATTGTTCCCAGAGTCAGATAATACCTGCCTGTTACAAGGAATATCAATGCTATAGGTACCCATATTAAAACAGGACCTACTCCTGGAATAAGTGCAAATATCCCTATTAATATTCCAAGTATGATATAAAGTTTAACTCCTAAAAGCCAGAGCCCTATCATTGCAGCAAACGCTTCTAGCAAAGTAACTATCAGAGTTGATATTAAAATTTCTCTCGATGTTTTTTCCACCTTTTCAACAATAGATCTTTTATTTTCAAATGGAATTATTTTTATTATTTTTTCTTTAAGATTTTCCCAGTCTATTAACAAATAGTAAGTTGTGAAAAATACAATGAATATGTTTAATATTAACCCCGGAAGATACGACAGAGTAGATGAAACCAGGCTTAAAGCATATTCTCCTACCCGTAATATAGCTGGCTCTAAATTTTTAGATACAAATTCAGAGTATTTTGCATCTGTAATATAATTAACTATATAGTCTTTATTAAGTTCATTGAGCGATTGAGAAAGTTGATTTCCTAAATAAGTTAAAATAAGCACAATAGCTGCTGTAAGGATTATTATGGAGATTAAAACTGTGATAAACGAGGCAAGTTTTTTAGGCATTCTCCTGCTTAATCTATCATTAATTGGCTTGATTATGTATGCTAATACAAAAGCTGAAAGGATAGAAACAATAAAATCTTTTAGTATGAAGTAAGAAACTACTAGTATTATTGCTAGTATTCCCCAGAATAAATATTTCCTTACCTCTTCGTTTTGCATTTAACAAACCTCCAGCGGGTTTCTTAGAGTTCCAGCAACCATACAATTTAACAAACCACCTCTGGTTTTTCCTATAATCTTGCCCATCTTTTATAGTAACTATTGGTTAAAAAGATTAATAAAGCTTTTTATGCATTTATGATCATGAAAATAGATGTGATAGATGTCCTTATAATGCTGACTTTGGCCTGGATTTTAGTGGCAGTATATCAGGATTTTAAAAAAAAAGAGATTCCAAATTGGGTAAACTTTAGTTTATTAATTTTTGCATTGGCATTTAGATTATTTTACAGTATTTTTTCAAATGATTATAGTTTTATTTTATGGGGGTTGGCTGGATTTGCAGTATTTTTTGTTTTAGCTAATTTATTTTACTATAGCAGACTATTTGCAGGCGGTGATGCTAAGTTGATGATGGCGATTGGAGCAATAATTCCTTTTACTAATTCATGGTTTGACAATTTGCTTATAGGAATTTTGTTTGTAATATGCCTTTTATCATTTGGAGCTGTATATGGCCTTATTTATAGTGTTAGCCTTGCATTTGGCAATATGTCTGAATTTTCCAGAGAATTTAGAAAAAGAGTTTATGAAAATAAGCAGTATATTTTATTAGACTTTTTAGTGCTAATCTTATTTTTTGTATCAGGATTTTTTCTTGCAGAGAGTATGCTGTTATTAATTGGAGCAATAATATTTGTTTTGCCGTTTATTTATTATTACACCAAATCTGTCGAGCAATCGTGCCTTGTGAAGTATACTTCCATAGATAAACTTACAGTTGGAGACTGGCTGGCAAAAGAAATTAAAATTAAAAACAAAACTATCAAGCCCAGCTGGGAAGGTTTAACTGAAAGCGATATTTCCCTAATCAAAAAGAATTATAGGAAAGATGTTCTTATAAAACAAGGCATACCCTTTTCCCCAGTATTTTTGATGGCTCTTTTAGTTTTAGTGCTTATAAAATATTTATGGGCGTCTGACTGGGGCCTTTGGCAATTTTTTTAATACAGGCTTTTTTAATACAACCTTTTCTTCTTTAGTTTCTTCTGGCCTTTTTAAGTTTTCTTTAAATGAATCTATCTTTTCTTTAATTTCTTTTAGTTCTTTTTCACTTGCTTTTTTTCTCCTGGAATCAAGAGTTTCATTGTCATAAACAGGAAGTATTTGAATAATTCTTTCCCCAAGAATTTCTGTTGGAATTACGCTTACTTTTTTAGGGTTAAAAACTAATTTTATTTTGTCAGATATTTCATTTGCAAGCTCTAAAATTTCTTTTGGAATGCTTTCTGATTTGAGCTGCTTTTTTGGAATGACTATTGTATGGGCCTTTGATATAGGATTTATTTCTAAAACAGCTAGGGCTTCAGCGTTTTCACCTAGTTTTACTGATGGTATTTTTCCATCTATTATAAGGCGAAAAGGATTTTGGGAGTTGAGGTCGTCTCCATCTTCAGAAGTATTTATGAGTTTATTCTTAGTTAAAAATTCTACTAGCTCTTCATCACTTAGAGAATCAATCTGTTCTTTTGCATTTTCTCTCTGCGACTCTGGCCAGGATTCTATTTGTTTTAGCAGCTTGCCCTTTACCTGTTTTATCTGTTCTTTGGTTAACATTACAATTTTTAGAGTATGTTGTTTTTAATATTTTGTGTTATTAAAAAGTGGTTGTAAAGAATTAAATAATTATAATGTTTTATTCTCCAAATGGAGCGCGGAATTGATAATAAGACTATTTTGGACAGGTTTGCACTTGATTTTGTTAAAATTATAGAGAAACATTGTAAATATATTATTGTTTCTGGATTTGTAGCTATTGCTCATGGCAGGAGCAGGGGTACAGAAGATATAGACATGATAATTGAGAGAGTTTCAAGAGATAAATTTGCTAAATTGCATAATGATTTAGTAAAAAATGGTTTTGAGTGCATGCAATCAGAAGACTCTGACGTTGTTTATGAATACTTAATCAATAAAACTAGTGTTAGATATACGTATAAAGAGGAATTTTTGCCGGAAATGGAAATCAAATTTGCAAAAGATGAAATTGATGATTTCCAGCTGAAGACTAGGAAAAAACTGCCACTTACAGGACTTGATGTCTATTTTTCTTCAATTGAAATGAATATTGCATTTAAGGAAGAATATTTAAGGTCTGATAAAGATCTTGAAGATGCAAGACATCTTAGAATTGTTTATAAAGGCAAAATTAATGAAAACGAAATAAATGAAATAAAAAAAATGATAAAAAAAGTCAGAAAAAAATGAAAAAAATAAAATATTCTATCAGGAAAGAGCATAAAGAACAGATTGAAAGGTGGGCAAATTATGTTAGAGATAATCCTCAAGAGTGGAAAGCTAAATTAAAACCATTTATTGACGGTCAGATAATTATGGCAAGAAGATTTTACAATAAACTTGCTGAAACTTCGGAAGGCAGAGAAAAGATAAAACTAATAAAAAGCAATGTTAAGCTCGGTTAAGACATAAGCTTTATATATTTTAATTTCTTTAAAAAGAAATAATACATAAAAAAAGGGATAAAAATGCAGAAAATACCGGGTTATATTTTAATTGTTTTAGGAATAGTTGTTTTACTTGCAGGAGTTAAACCTACAAATACTTATTTTCAGAGTGTTATTCCCTTTTTAAGCTCAATTAATTATATTTTTGTAATAATTGCCGGAGCTGTGATTCTTATTATAGGAGTGTTTCTTTTGAGAAATTCTGGCGGTGGCAAGAGAAAGGTTAGTGAGGTTCCTATTTATCAAGGCAAGAATATAGTTGGTTATAGAAGAGGTTAGTTTTTAATTTAATCTTGAGATTGCCTGTTGAATGCGTTTCTTTTCGTCCTGAAGTTTACCAGCTTCTTTAGAAGATAGTCCTGGATTTGCCAAAGCTCTATTTATAGCGTCAAGGTCTTTTTGCAAGTCATTCCTTAATAAAATTCTTTGAGTTTCATCGCCCTTTTTTATTGCAGAAACTATTAGCATTCTGTTTATTTTTCTTTCAAATATCAGTATTATAACTGAAACTATGGTTATTCCTATGTACATCATAGCAAGGTTTTGCCACCATTGCCCGCCAATTGCAAAATCAGACCATCTTGAATATGCAAGCCCTAGATAAATAAATCCAAATGCTACCCATCCAACTTTTCTTAGAAAGCTGCTTCCAAGACTTTCTATGAAAAAGAAGTATATTATTAAAGGCAGCAGTGATGAAAGTAGAACTCCGAGAGCACCATAAGGAAGCCAGATAAGATTAATCATAGCTTCTGTTGTAAGATATCTTGCTGCAATTAGTGCAATTAATAAGGCAATAACTCTATTAACTCTTTCATTTTCTCCAATTGTCGGAACCTTTTTTAATGCAGAGATTAGTATAACAAGTGTTAGTAAAAATATCAAAAACTTGATAAAAAGCAGTTCTCCTGTAAAGATTTCATCCCCTCCAAGAATAAACATTAAAATTATCTGAAGATTTCTCCAAACACCTTCAGTCAGAAAATCAAATGAGCCTGAAAAACCAAATGGCTGAGCATAGATATTTGATGTAGTAAAAACAGCTATTAGCATTCCTAGTGCAATGAACAAAACTCTCTTTTTCATTATTAGATAATTGCTAAGAAAGTTTATAAAGATTTAGGGAAGTTTAACTGTTAGCTTGTTATTTTATAATTTTGATATAGCTTCCATTAAACTATTTTTTTGCCTTTCTAGTTTTTTAGCTGTTTTGAGATCACCCCTAGTGGTAGCATTAGCTATTCCTTCTTCTAGTTCTTGGAGTCTCTCTCTCTTTTGAACTTTTAATAGTGAGTTAGATTCTAGTAATTCTGATTCTATCTTTGCTTTATTAATTTTACTTCTTACTCTTGAATCGTAAATGAATATAAGCACTGCTAGTATTCCAATTATCATATATACCCAACTTAAGTTTAATATCCACGGTAACCAGTTATAACTCCCACCACCAAATATTGGTATATTTGCTATAGTTCCATAGTTTGTAGGGTTTAATTTAAGCTCATTCCATCTTAACAGGCCCATTAAAAAATAGATAACTGCAAAAACCATCCAGCCTGTTTTTCTTATTAATGGTTCATTAAATCCTTCTATGAAAAAGAAGAAAATTATGAATGGAAGAATTGTTATAAGAGCTACTCCAAGAACACCTGTTGGAGTCCATAAGAAGTTTACCAAAGCATCAGTTGTAATTAATCTTACTGCCAGAAGACTCGCTATTATTGTTATTACCCAAGATACTGCTTTGTTTTCTCCTATTGTTGGAGTGCGCTCAACTGCCCGGTATATTATTGCTATTAAAATTATTAAAAATAACACCTTTATGAATAAAATTTCTGATGCTTTTGTCGTACTTGTAGAATCTGTGATGTCTCCAACAATATACTTTACTAGAGGTTCTAAGCTCTTAAGAATTTGGTCTATGTTGTTCACAAGCACATTAGATGTTTGTGCTGAAACCATTAGTGCTGAGAATATAGAAAATATAACTAAAAAACCTATTAACAGCCCTACTTTTTTATTCATTTCAGTTAGAAGCATGGTCTATTTTTAAACATTTCTTTATTTCAGTGCATTTATAGGTATAGGTAATCTTTAAAATCTAATTATACTTAAACTATAATATGAAGAAAGCCAAATTATTTTTATTGATTTTGACAGCTTTAATTTTTATTTTTTATCTGACCAATATTGCAGGTGCTACTGATGTTTTATCTCCTGATAAGGTAGTTGAAGGTGTAACTGGCATAGACTCTAATGATATTTCCCCAAATAGTGTTCAGTCTAGTGTAGAAGCCAAATGGCTGTATCTTAAGGAAGAATGGAAAAAGATATTATTCAGAAATAAGCTTATATCTGGAGTTGATAGTATTCTTAAAAAATTAAATCCTGTTTTTGTTGTTTTATTCAAAGAAAGTTATGATCTTGTTTCTTTTAAGATGTGGATAATTATAATTCTCTGGTTTATTTCTTCAAGTATCTCTTTTGATCTTGTCAGGCTTTATGGACATCTTAAGATAGGGTGGAGTATTCTTGCGTCTTTAGTTATCAGTACAATTTTGGCACAAACTTATTTTCTTACTCTTATTTATGTTTTATTAGTAAAACTGGCAGGTTATCCAGAGTATTGGCCTGTCAGATTGATTTTATGGCTTGTTATTATAGTAGTTTTGTTTGTAGTTTATTATTTTGAAAAGTCATGGACACATTTTGTTAGACTTTCAAGAAAAGCACAAAAGCATAGGTTGTTTGAAAGAAAGTACGAGAACTTTATGAGAATTTTTATAGATAAAGATAGTGGTTTAGGTGTTTAGGTGTTTACCTTTTAGTTCCTGAAGATGCATCTGCTGTTTTAAGGAGATTTTTAAGTTTGCTTCCTAAAATAACTGCCTTTTCTTCTGATTTCTCTACACCCGATTTAACTCTTAATTGTTTTACCACATTTACTATTCCAAATACAAAAATTATTATTATGATTAGAGTTATAATCATCCTTAGTACCGAATTTTCTCCAAGTATTTTAAACGGAGTTAGGAAGTTAAATATTATTTCTGATAGTTTATTAAAAGTGCCATTAAAAGAAATAAGCCTGACTAAAACTATTGAAACAACTATTCTTACTATTGAGTTTTCATTTATTATTGAAGAAAATTTTACTATTTCATTCATCAAATAAATCATCATTAAAAACAGCACAAATGAAATAATAATTATATTCAGTGGCTGCTGATCTTTTATTCCTGTTAGAGCCAAAATTGTTGGACCTGAAGAAAATGTAAGTGGTTCTGTTGATGTTAGAGTTTCAAAGAAATTTTCCAAGCCTTCTGGCAGGTAGTCATTTATAATTATAGTATTGTTTAAGTCGCTAATATTCTGAGAGTATGCTAATGAAATAAGAAGTATTGTGATTATTGCACTAAAGATTATTTTTTTCATTAACCCTTATGTTAAGTATAATTTATAATTGTTATGATTTGCAATTTATGGTCCTCTAGCCCAACTTGGCATTTGGTAAAATGTTGATTTTCCGCTTTTTGCAATTTCTTTCATAGCTTCAATTTTTACTAATTCTATGGTAGTTGGATTTCTACTTATTTCTGTAGCAGCTTCAGCTAACTTTTGAGCTCTGTATACTTCTGCGTCAGCTATTTCTCTTATTCCTGCAGCTTCAGCTGAGGCTGTTGCAGCTCTTGCAAGCTGTTCCTCTAATGCGTCTGGGAGGTCAAGATTTGTAATATATAGGCCTTCCATTTTTTGTCCCTATGTCTTCAAGTTCTTTGAACTGGTATTTACCTTCCCCATTTATAGCTAAATTTTTTTCTTGTATATCTTCTGTATCTAAGAAGTCTTTTAACGTATGGTTTGATACAGTGTTCCTTACTCTTGCCATGGCAATAGCAAAAGTTGTCTCTCTGTAATCATCTACTGCAGTCATTGCTTTTAGAGGGTTTAATACTCTATAGTTAAGAATAGCATTTACTGCTGGTAGATCAACTCCATCTTGAGTTGTTACCTGTTGCATTCTTAGATCTTGAGTTTGAAGTTGAGTATTGACAACATAAGAACTTTTAATTAATCCATAAAGTCCCCAAATAAATCTCAATCCAGGATTTTTTGTTCTTGGTTTATTTGCAGAACCACCCCATCTAAGATTTGTGACATGATATCCTTTCGGTACAGTAAACCACTTGGGCAATAGTTTTGTAGTAAATTCCTCTTCTAAAGGATAGTCTCTTAATATACTTCCTTCTAAATCTGGAAAATCTTTTATATTCCTTTCTCTTGCTTTTTTTGCTTCAATTTTTACTAATTCTTGATCTGAAACCATAAATTCTTAACATTTGGTATATTTATAAATCTTTCTACTTTGTTACGACTAAATAGTGATTAATCCTAGAAACCTATTCTTCTGAAGTCAATTATTTCAGCTGAGCTTACCTGGGCAACTTTCCTTAAAGCATCAAGCAATGGGTCTTGTTCAAAGTTTTCATCTATACTAAGAGTTATTATTACTGCCTTTAAACCAAAAGCTATTGGTTCTTGTTCTATAGATGCAACTTTTCCACCTTTATCTGTTATTATCTCCTTTGCATTTCCCTCTATTTCTGCTAAATCTGCATCAGGGGCATCTGGCATTATTTTAATTTTAATAGCTGCATGACTCATAATTTTGTTTAGGTAGGAGTGTTTTTAAAAGTTGTTGTTTATCTGACATAATACTTAAAAACAACCTTTTTGTAAAAGGATTAGACAAAATATTAAAAGAGGAAAATGACAAATTACAATCAGCTTGTTGAGAAAATATCTAAGTCATCTGGGCTTTCTGTTGAAGAAATTAATAGAATGGTCGAAACCAAATGCGCCAAATTATCTGGTCTAATAAGCAAAGAGGGAAGTGCCCAGATTGTAGCTTCTGAACTAGGAATTAGTTTTGATAAAGATAAGTTAAAGATTAATGAACTGATGTCTGGAATGAAGAAGGTGAATCTTATTGGCAAGGTAATAAGCATTGCTCCGATAAGGAACTTTACAACTAAAAGCGGAGTTGAAAGCAAGGTTATGGCTATGACTCTTGCAGATGAAACAGGAAATGTCAGGACTGTTTTATGGGATACTAACCACATATCTTTATTTGAAACTAATAAAATAAAAGAAGGAGAGGTTATTGAGATAAGCAATGGAAGTATAAGAAACGATGAACTTCATTTAGGCAGTTTTTCTGATATAAAGGTGAGTAAAGAACAGATAGCTAATGTGAAAACAGAGAGTTTTAGTCCTGAAAGAACTCTCGAATCTGTTAAAGCTGGTCAAAACATAAAGAATAGGGCATTTATTGTACAGGTTTTTGAGCCAAGATTTTTTGAGATTTGCCCGCAGTGTAATAAAAAAGCTGTAAGTAATACATGTGTAGAACATGGCGTAATTGTTGCCCTGAAAAGAGCTTTACTTACTTTAGTGTTGGATGATGGCAGTGAAAATATGCGGGGAGTTTTATTTAGTGAAGGAATTAAAGGGCTTGGAATTGAAGATGGTGAGCTAGAAAATAAAGAATTGTTTGAAAAAAGAAAAAATGACCTGCTTGGAGAGGAATTTTTATTTGAGGGAAGTGTGAGGAGCAATAATGTTTTTAATACCAGCGAATTGATTATTAATAAAGTCAGTAAAGTTGAAATAGATCCTTTAATCGAGCAATTGAGAGTATAATTTGAAATAGATTTAGTACTGAAATAATCTTTATATATAGTAATCTTTTGGAAAGATTAGACAAACCAGAGTTTTTATATAAATAAATTTTTTGAGATAAAATGACAGACAAAGAAGAGGCAAAAAAAATCAAAGGTGCAGTTGAAGAAGAAGCTAAGATAAGTGATCTTCCAGGAATAGGTGTAGCTGCAGTTGCCAAGCTTGAATCTGCAGGTATTTTTGATTTAATGGGTGTTGCTACTTTATCACCTCCTGTCTTATCAGAATTGACTGGTATTGGAGAAGCTGTTTGTAGAAAAGCTATTCAGGCATCTAGAAAGATGCTAAATCTTGGATTTATGGATGCCTTTGAGTATGGGAAAAAGAGAGAAGATATTAATTATATTCCTACTGGAAGCAAGAATATTGATAACCTCTTGGGGGGGAAAGGAGTTGAAAGCAAGGCCATTACTGAAGTTTTTGGTGCATTTGGCAGTGGAAAGACGCAGTTGGCATTATCTCTTGCAGTTAATGTACAGTTGCCTAAGGAAAAAGGAGGACCAAGTGGCAAAGCAGTTTATATTGATACAGAGGGAACATTCAGGCCTGAAAGAGTTAAACAATTTGCTGAAGGTATGGGAGCAAATCCTGAAAAAGTGTTAAAAAATATTTTTGTTGCAAGAGCTTTTAATAGCGATCACCAGATTCTTTTAGTTGAAAAGATAGGCGAGATGATTAAAAATGGCGAGCCAATAAAACTTGTTATAATAGATTCTTTAACAGCTCATTTCAGAGCAGAGTATGCTGGAAGAGGACAGCTAGCTGACAGACAGCAAAGACTTAACAAGTATTTACATGATTTAATGAAACTGGCAGAGCAGAGAAATTTAGCTGTTTTTGTTACAAATCAGGTAATGGCTAATCCTGCAATGATGTTTGGAGACCCTACAACTGCTATTGGTGGAAATATTGTTGGTCATGCTTCGACATATAGAATGTACTTAAGAAGAGGAAAGAAGGACACAAGAGTTGCCAAGCTTATTGATAGTCCTAATTTGCCAGATAACGAAACTGTGTTTATGGTTACAACTGATGGCTTGAAGGATGTTATTTTGAAGGGAGAGGATTAACTAAATCTTTTTATATTATTATCCTATTGTTTTTTTATAAGAGGTGAACTATGGAGATTATTGCAGATTTACAAATACATTCTAAGTATGCAAGAGCAACTTCTAAAGATTTAAGCTTTGAAAATTTGGAGAAATATGCAAGGATGAAAGGCATTAATCTTCTTGGCGTTGGAGATTTTCAGCATCCGGAACATAGAGAAGAGATAACAAAGAAATTGAAAGAAGATGATAAAGGGATTTTATGGACAAAAACTGGATTTGCTTTTTTATGGCAGACTGAAATTAGTTTAATGTATTCTGAAAATGGAAAAAGAAGAGCTGTTCATTTGCTTGTTTTTGCACCAAATGGAAAAATTGCTGATAAAATAATCTTATATTTGGGGAGCAAGGGAAGATTAGATTATGATGGAAGGCCTATATTTGGGATTACATGCAGAGATGCTGTTAAAGATTTAAAGGAAATAGATGATAGAATTGAAATAATTCCTGCACATTGCATGACTCCTTGGTTTGGCTTGTTTGGAAGCAAGTCTGGATTTGATTCCCTGAAAGAGTGTTTTGGAGAGCAGTTGGATAAAATACATGCAATAGAGTCTGGCATGTCTGCAGATCCCTCAATGCTCTGGAGATTTGAAGAAGTGGCTAATGGCAAAGTAAGGGTTGTTAGTTTTAGTGATGCACATAGTTTTTGGCCATGGAGAATTGGAAGGGAGGCAACAATATTTGATATTGAAGAGCTAAGTTATGATAATATAATAAAAGCTATAAGAACTGGACAGGGTTTAAAGGGAACAATTGAAACTCCTCCTGAATATGGAAGATATCACTGGGATGGGCATAGAAACTGTAATTTTTCATGTGGTCCTGAAGAAACGAAAAAATTAAATAGAATATGCCCTAAGTGCGGAGGTAAACTAATTATTGGAGTTGAGTATAGGGTTGAAGAACTGGCTAAGAAAAATAAAGGATTTACCCCTAAAAATTCTGTGCAATTTCATAAGTTACTTCCTTTGCATGAGTTGCTTGTTTTACATACTGGTTCAGGGATTGCAAGTAAGGGAAACTGGGAAATGTATAATAGTTTAATTGAAAAGTTTGGAAATGAATTTAATATTTTGCTTAGGGTTAACAAGGAAGATTTAATTTCTAAAGAAGTTAAGCTAAAGCTTATTGATTTGATTATAAGGAATAGGGAAGGTAAAATAAAAATCAAGCCTGGATATGACGGAGAGTATGGCGTTGCAATGCTTGAAGAGCAGAAGAAGCTGTTTTAATTAAACCCCACAAATGAGATAGTTAACTATTTCTTTCTTTAACAAACCTCTCCCTGAATTTCAAACCCGCAGGTTTTGTCTCTGAATTGCATTTTGGGCATTTGTCTTTAAATGTGTATGAATTACAGCTTTTGTTTGGGCATTTTTTTAATAACATTTTATTTTTTACTTTTTTAGAATAAAGTTGCACTTTGATTTTTCAGCGTTTTCTTCTATTGTTTTTAGTATTTCTCTTATTTCCTGATCAGCTTTTTTTGGGTCATGCGATTTTTTTATTATTACATACATTGAATTTCCTAAGTATTTTATTCCGTCATATTTTCCAAGTACATTTTTTATTATTTCTATTCCATTTGGAGAAATACAGTTTAGAGAGAATTCTTTTTTTAATTCTTTTTCTTTTTCTTTTTTAGAAACAAGTATTTTCTCTATTTTCTCAGATTCCTCTTCTGAGAAAAATTCTTTTAGTATTTCAGGGTTTTCTTTAGAATTATCCAAGAACTCCCTTAGAGAGTATTTTTCAGATATTTTTTTTATTAGCACTTCTGCATTTTTTGATATTGTTTTTATTATTCCTTCATAACTTTTCTCCTTTTTAAAATCCTCGAGCACTTCTTTTTGTTCGCTTAATTTAACTCTTCTTAAACTTAGGAACAGGTGATTATCTTTAACCTGTAAAACCTTACAAACAATTACTTTATTCGGAACCACATAGTCTCTTATATTCCTTATTCTTCCGGGAGCTATTTCACTCATCACAATGCTTCCCTTTATTCCATCAAAAGTTTCCACAAACACAGTTGTTTTAACTATGCCCATTACTCTACAAATTATTATTTCTCCTTCTTGATAGTCCATTAAAAGACACCTCTGGTTTCTTTTAGAAACTTCCTTTTAATAGCCAGTGTTTCTATGCGTCCAGCAACCATTACTTTATTTTCCATTATAATAGAATAAAAGATGTCTTTAAAAGTCTTTTTGGCACTAGAATTATACTTTAACTAACTCAATTTCCAGTTTCTTTTTCAATTCTTCTAAAAATTCACTTTCTTTTTCCTTTGTTATTAAACAGCCTGCAGCAGCATGATGTCCTCCAACCTCTCCCCCAACTATTTCAATTACCGAGTTCAACAGTTCCCTGATATTTCTTTCTGATTTTCCAACCATTCTTGCAGATACTTTTATTTTATCTTCATTGTAAGCCATTGCTATTATTGCCTTTCCCTGAGGGTACTCTTTTGAGTTGGAGATAATGCTTGCTATAGTTCCTATTAAAGTGTCTTTTATTTTATCTTCTGCATTAATAATAAGATAGTTTTCTCTTTCTATTCTTTTTAGTATCGGCAGTGAGTTTAAAGCTTTCACTATATTCTGCTTGTGCTTTGTGTAAATACTATCTACTTTTTCTTTAGAATTTCTTTTTTGCAGGCAAAAAGAGATGGCTGTTGCACTTTCCCCAAGACGGCTGCATGAGTTTATCATCGCGCTAATTTGTCTTGCATCTTCCAAACGACTGAAGAAACTAATTAAGAATATGTTTCCTATAAGATCTTCTATTGATCCCTTGTCTGTTCTGTGAACTGTTATAGCAGTTATTAACTTTGATGTTTCTTCCTCATTTAGTTCTATAATACTTTTATATTTCCCATTAATTGTTCCTATTCCAATTTCTCTTAAAAATACAGCAGCTCCTTCTGAAGAGCCTGTTACTTCTGGAATAAATATATCTGAACTATACTCAAGTATTTTATTTAATGGTCTTGTGGCAGGGTATAGTGTAATTCCTTTCTTTACATCAATACTGGCATCTTTTAGAATTTGGTTGTATATTTTACCAATATTCTTGTCCATTTGATCTCCAACCATTCCAATTATTGCAAGGTAAGCTAAATCTGTATTTTCTTCGCTAAGTTCTTTGGCAAATAAGTATGCAAGTCCTGCTCCACTTATCTCTTCTTCGTTAAACAAATGCGGATTTATTATAGTAACATTTTCTGGAATTTCAGAAATTAGTTCGTGATGATCTAAAATGAAAACTTTTGTTTTTAATTCCTTTAAATAATTAAAACTGTTAGAAGCTAGGTCTATAAATAGAATAATATGGTCTTCTGGCAACCCTTTTATTGTTGATTCTTCAAGTTGCTTAACAACTGTCAAGGAAAATTCTTTATCAAGTCTTTGTAAAGCCATTGTAATTATTGATGCTGAGGTTATTCCGTCGGTATCGTGGTGACTTATGACTTTTATCGGACTATTTTCAGTTTCCTTGAGGAATTGGTAAGCAAAGTCTTTTATTGCTTTTAACATCCTCTCTTTTCTTTATTTTAATTGTTTTTTGATTGATAGATTTCTAGCTTTCTTCTTAGACCAACAAACTTCACAAGCTCTCTTTTAGCTCTCTTGTCCTGTTTGTTTTTGCTTAAGTGTTTTTCCAAGGTAGATATTTTTTTGCCAACAATCTTTAAATCATTATCATAGTTAACTTTATTTTTATCAAGTATTGCAGTTATGCTTATTCCAAGAGTCTTTATTTTATCAACTCCATAATTCTTTTTTAGTTCAATGCCTATTTTAGATGGAGTTAAACCCTTTTTACCCAAGTCTACAACTGTTTTTTCTATATCTTCCAGTTTAGCTCTTTCTGTTGTTTTTTTGCCAACATCTTTGCTTGTTTTTTTCTTTGCCATCTTATACTCTTCTTTCTTTTTCTTGGTTTTTAAAGATTTGGTTTTTGGCTGTTTTTAGCTTCTAAAACCTATAGGAAAGTTTTTTAATACTTTAAATTTAAGTTGTGATATAGCCCTGTAGGATAGCGGTCAAGTCTACGAGCCTTTGGAGCTTGTGACCCAGGTTCGAATCCTGGCAGGGCTATTTCTCTTCTTTTAATAGCATTTTTAATTAATTGGCTTGTAACACTTTCTAAACTTTCAATTGCCAAGTTATATGCTTCAGGACCGTTGAAATAATCTCCTTTATATTTCCCATTTTTATTGAAGAAAGTTACAGCAGCATTTACATTTGTTGCAGGGTTTTCTCCAAGTCTGAAATCTGACCTAATACCAAACACTGGACCATGTACAGAGGCAAAGTAAGCTACTTCTGAGCTTAATCCGTCATCAACTCCATGGCTTCCATCATAGAGAGCTATCATTATTTTTGAATGAGGCATTAAACACCCATAATTTACCTCACCTATTGATTGGTTAAACTCTCCCCATAGTCTTTTATTTTCTTCTACAGGTAACCTTTCATCAAATACTGCCTGATTCAAAAATTCTTCGCAAGCCTGGAAAGGACATAATGCAAGTATACTTATCTGAGATAGTTGTTGATAGAATCTTTGAAGAAATTGTCTTCCAGGAACATTAAATCCCATTTGGCTTCCTACATATGCAGGAACCATAAGTCCAGAATCGGTTTCCACAAGTTTATCTTCACTAAAAGTGTTATTTCTTATTATAGAAGGAACTTTTCTTGAGTCCATTTTATTGGCAATTTTATAATGCTTAAAAGTATTTCTGTGGTCTATTTTTAATATTTATCTTTGTATCTTCCTCTAGACTCTACTTTTTTTAGCTGTTCAAAAATTTTTGAGTAATCTTTTGAGGTTTTATAGCCCAATTCAATATTTTTCCAGTATTCCTGCCAATTTTTGAAATGCTTTGCTTCTAATGCTTGTTTTATTAAATGCAAATCTACTGCTTTATCTTCTATTCTTAGAGAGATAAATCCTAAACCAAAATCAATAAACCAGACTTCATTATTTTTATCTAATATCATATTTGAAGTTGTTAAGTCTCCATGAATGATATTATTGTTGTGAAGTTTCGCTATTGATTCTCCTATTTTTTTACATGTTTCTTTTGCTATTTTTTTATTTAAATTATCCAGATGTTCAGATAGCTTTTTACCCCTAATATAACCAAGAGTAATTTTTGATTCTTCAATTTTTTTTAATTTTGGTACGTTAATTATTTTAGAGGCTGTTGCCAGTAGTTTGGCTTCTTTTCTTGTTCTTTTAACCCTTATTTTATTGTCTAATTCGGGCAAGCGATATTTTTTCACAATTCTATCTTTTATTATTTCATTTCCCCTTTTTATTATGACTGCTTCTGCACCCTGCTGGATTATTTTAAGTTTTTCAGGTTTCATTTTAGAATTATTAGTTAAGAAAAAAGTTCTTCAGAAGTTAGTTCTGCTGATTTAATTATTTGGTGTAAAGTTCCTAATTTAAGGTTTGGATGGTTTGGAACTGTTATTTTTATTGTTTTATTTTCTAAATTTTTTTCTAACCTTATATGAGAACCTTTTTGCCTTGTAACAACGAAACCAAATTTTCTGAGTTTTTTAATTAATTCTTTGCCAGAAATTTGGGGTAATTTCATATTTCAATGACTTTTTCCTTTATGTTATCCTTATAGATAACTATTTCATTTTCATCGGCTTCTAAATACAATCCTATTGCTTCTTTTATGTTAGCTATAGCTTCATCTACTGTTTCTCCTTGAGAGATACATCCGGGAAGTGAAGGAACATATACTGTATACCCCCCTTCTTTCTGTTCTTCTAACATAATTTTAATTTCCATTATTTCCATAGTTTGACATTGTTTATAAATTTTGCTTCTGCACCTTGCTGGATTATTTCCTGTTTCATTGTATATTTTTTAGTTCTATAATACTTAAATAGCCTTTTATAATTTTTTTGTAATGGAAATTCCAAGAGGAAATTTAATTATGAGAACAAGAGAGAATTTGGATTATTTAGTTGACAAACTGGTAGTTGATAGATTGGTTAGAGAAGGGATGATTACTACAGGGGGTTTAAGACTATTAAAACCAGATTACTGTTCAATTCCAGAGGTTAAATTTTCTTTTTTGTCAGATAAAAGATTTTTTGATTCTAGATATTATAAAGAATTTGAAAGTTTTATGCCTAATGGATTCAGTATAGTCGGAGAGCCTAAAGATGAAAGTGCTTTTGTTTATGTATTAAGAGAAACAGGACTTGCAAGAAATGGAATGAGAAATATCCATAGTGCTAATTTTTTAGATATTATTGGGAAGGGGGGATTTAAATCTGTTAATTCTTTGTCTCCGGTTAAAGAAGATATTGTCCTGTATTCTCCTGTTAAAGATGATATTATCCTATATTCTCCCTTTGAAGCTGATTTTACAGGTTATAATCATGCTGGAATTTATAATGGAGATGATAAAGTCAGGTCCAGATGGGGGTTTGGAAGTCCTGTAATTGAACATCCTTTAAAAGATTATATAGGAAATATCATAAAAGTTGGTTGTGGGGAGCATGAAGAATTTATGAATGGACAGACTATTTTTTATCGAAAATCAAAAGCGGCATAATGTCAAGAACTCTGCGCTAAATCACCTCGTGCCCGGATTTTTGTTATGCTTAAAAATGCCTCTGCTTTTTTTGGACTAAAATCACAAAGTGTGTGAAAAGAGCATTTTTAATTATTCTTTTTTTCTTACTTAAATTTCATGAACTTTTTCTTCCCAAATTTCTTGGCTAGTTTCATCATGTCTTTTTGAGACATTTGAGATGGGTCCAATATATCACCAAGACCTTTAGCTCCTTTTGCTAAGTCTTTAATCATTTTGAATTGTTTTATTAACTGACGGATATCACCAGTAGTTGTGCCAGATCCCTTTGAAATTCTGCTTAAACGAGATGTCTGCTTTTCAAGGAGGTCTGGATTTTCTTTTTCTTCCAAGGTCATTGAGTCTATTGCATGTTTCCATTTTTTTAATTTTTCTTCCTGTGCCCCAAGAAGTTCATCTGGAATTTTTGCTTTTCCAAATCCAGGAATTAATTCTTTAATTTTGCTTAAAGAACCCATAGACTGCATAGAGTTTAGTTGTTCGTAAAAGTCATTTAGTGTAAACTTTCCCTCTTCTAAATTTTGCAGAGTTTTTTTCTGTGCTTTTTCGTCTGTTACTGAGCGAACTTTTTCCAACAAACTTTCAAGATCTCCCATTCCCAAAAGTCTTGAAACAAATGTTTTAGGATTAAACAGTTCTACATCACCAGTGTGTTCCCCTGTTCCTATAAAATAAACAGGCGCGTTTACTTCATGGCAGGCTGTAAGTGCTCCTCCTGCTTTTGCACTTGAGTCCATTCTGGTTATTATTACTCCATCTACTTTAGCAGATTCTTTAAATTTTTGAGCTTGAATTTTAGCTGCCTGACCTATGTCTGCAGCAATAATCAAAATAGTATGTGTTGGGCTTATTTTTTTAGAAAGCAATTGTATTTCTTTTGTTAAAGACTCTTCCAGAGCATCTCTTCCAGCCGTGTCTATTAGTATCAGGTCATATTTTTCCAGTTTATTTTCATGCTTTTCATATATTGAAGTTGGGTTTTTTGTTTCTTTATCTATGAAAACTGGAACATCAATTTTTTTCCCTAACTGCTCAAGTTGTTCACTTGCAGCTGGACGATGGACATCTAAACCTAAGATAGCAACGCTTCTTCCTCTTTTTTTATAATAGGCTGCCAGCTTTGCAATTGTTGTTGTTTTTCCAGTTCCATAAAGACCTACAAACATAATTTTTTCCTTTTTTCCTAAAATGAGCTCTTTTTTATCTCCACCCAAAATATTTGTTATTTCATCATTCAGCAGTTTTATGAGATGTTCCTTTTTCTCAACACCTTTAGTGTATTTTTCTCCTTCTTTCTTAATCTTATCTGATATTTCCTTAACTAAAGAGAGATTTACATCTGCTGTAATCAGCGATCTTTGTAAGTCTTTTGCAATTGATTCGACAAGAGTTTTATCTACAAAAATGGCAGAGCTAATCTTATCTACACTTTTTCTTAGTACATTCCCTAATCCTTCCAGTACCATGTAAAAATGAGCTAAATTAAGGTTAATAAAGTTGCGGTTTAGTGTTTTAATCTAAGCCTAAATTAGATATTATTTCTTCTTCTGAAAATACTTCAAGGTCTTCATAATTTTGGCCAACTCCCAGCATTAGTATGGGCTTTCCAGTTACAAATCCCACAGATATAGCTGTTCCGCCCTTTTCATCTACATCTGCCTTTGTGAGTATTGTGCCGTCTATGTCAAAATTTTCATCGAATGTTTTTGCCTGTTCTGTTGCATCGTTTCCTGTAATAGCTTCTGCGACAAATATTTTCAAATCAGGCTTAGTAACCCTGATTATTTTTTCCATTTCTTTTAGCAAATTGTCTTTAGTATGCATCCTTCCAGCTGTGTCTATTAGCACTACTTTAATTCCATGAGACTTGGCGTATTTTATCGCGTCAAAAGCCACTGCTGTAGGATCTGCGCCATAATCCTGACTTATTACTTTAATTCCAATTTTCTCTCCATGTTTGTTTAATTGCTCTATTGAAGCTGCTCTAAAAGTGTCTCCTGCTGCCAGAACGCATGAGAGGTTGTTTTTCTTAAGTTTATGGGCCAGTTTTGCAATTGTTGTTGTTTTTCCGCTGCCATTTATTCCAAAAAATAGTATTACAAAAGGCTCGTCTTCTTTATCCTTTATTTTTTCAATAATATCAAAAGGATTTACGAGTATTCTTTGTATAGAGTTTTTCAGAGATTTTTTTACCTCTTCTTCTATATCGCTTTTTTTTATTTCAATATTAATCAGGTCTTTCCCCATGTCTTCTTTTATTTTGTCTACTACTGACAGGGCAACATTGTTTTCTAATAAAATCTGTTCAAGTTTTTCGAAGAATTCATTAAATGTTTCATGATCTAGCTTAGAAGTAAATTTTTTCTTAAACTTTGAAAAAAACCCAATCTTTTCTTCAGAATCAGGCTTTTCCATTTCTTCTGCTTTTTCTTCTATTTCCTGTTCTAGCCTATTGATTTCTTTCTCTTTTTTAAGTCCAGTTTCTGTAATGTAGTCTATTTTTTCTTGATTTTCTTCCTTATTCTCTTGCTTTTCTAATGTAGCTGATTCTTCCTTCTCTTTTTTCTTGATTTTTTCTTTTTTTGCCCTTTCTAAACTTTTCTTTTCTTTTTTCAGTGATTTTGCTTCTTTAGTTTCCTCTATGTCTTTGGTCTCTTTGCTACCCTTTATTAAACTACTTAACTTTTCTTTTAAGAACTTAAACATGTAATTATAATAAATAGATGACTTATAAATTTTGTTTTATCTATCACTCCATAACCATAATGGTTTTAAATTTTCCAAAACTAGGATAATCATGGTTAGCTATAATGATATATATGAATGCCTGAGAAAAGAGAGATACAGCGAGCAGCTGCAGCCATTGCCAGCGAAATTTGTCAGCCAGACAGCTGAGTATATTCAAGAAAAGAAGAAACTTGCAAGCCAATCTGGAGATCTGTTTTCTGATGAGATTGTAAAAACCAAGAAGCAACTTGAGAATGCAATATCTATATTTAAAGAGCTTATTCTAATAAGGAAGAAGAAGCTTCTTGGTCTTGTCTTTGTTGCCTCTGAAACTGGAATAAGCAAGAGAGACTTTGAAAATATGCTTCCGTTTGAGAAAGAGCTTTTTGACAATGTTATGATTTCTATAGAGCAGGCTGAAAAAGTTGTATCAAGGGAGTTCAGCAACGGCAATGGTGTTTCAAATGAAGAAAGAGAATTAAAGTTAGTTTTATTTCTTGAAGATATGGAGAAATTTGTTGGTTTAGATGGCAGAGATTTTGGACCATATAAAAAAGGAGACATTGTGAATATTCATAAAAAAATAGCAGAAATACTTATTGGAAGCGATAAAGCTGAGTTAGTCATAGACGAGTAAGTTTATTAACTCTGCACAAGTTTATTTATTATGGATACTGCCAGAGTAACTAGTGGAATTATTCTGCTAATTGCAGGAATTAGTTTATGTATAGCTGGTTTTTTTAGCCATTGGTTTTTTATATATGGAGCAATTTTAATTATTGTAGGAATTTTACTTTTAATTGATATTGGAAAAGAGAATAAAATTGAACAAATAACTTATGGAAAGAGAAAAGTTAAATAGCAAGAATTATTTGATTTAACATGGCGAAAGGAAAAATTATTGTTACAAATGCATTTGAAATTCCTGGTAAAAAGATAGTTGAAAATTTAGGGGTTGTCAAAGGCAATACAGTTAGGGCTAGAAATATTGGAAGAGATATTGCAGCTACATTAAAAAATGTTGTTGGCGGAGAGATTAAGACTTATACTGAGTTAATAAGCCAGGCAAGAGATGAAGCTTATAATAGGATGGTTAACGAAGCTATTAAGCTTGGTGCTGATGCAGTAATAAGCGTTAGGTTTACTACTTCTCCAATAATGCAAGGAGCTAGTGAAATGCTTGTTTATGGCACTGCTGTAAAGCTTAGGTAATTATTTTCTTTCAAATCTTTTGTTATTTCTTTGTATAATTCTTCCAATTATTTTCATTAATTTTTAGTAGTAATTATCTGTGCCAATGTTGTATCAAAAAGTAGTAGTAAATATTTATATACAAAGTTCATTACCTTTAATTGATGAAAAAACTACTATTAGTTATTTCAGTGTTTGCAATGCTGGTAGTTGGAGTCTATGCTTTTCATGATTCAACCCCTATTTTTGTTAAAATTAACAATGTAGGATATACTAACGGAGATTTTTTAATTAGGTATACGGATTTTAATCTTGAAGAAGTAAATTTATATGTTAATGATGAAAAAACTGAAAGTTTTGATTATTGTGATTCTGGCAGGAATGTAGAATGTGATATATGGGCTGATTTGCCTGATTTTGATGAACAGAAAATAGAATATTTTTTTGAACTTATTGATGAAGATGAAAATATCCAGTATTCTAATATTTATTCTGCTTTTGTAGATATTAGTGATCCTACTATTAGCAAGAGTAGTATTAGTATTTCTGGCAGAAGCATGACTTTCAATTTTCAAGTGGAAGATGATAACCCCTTAAAGATTGAATATAGCGACAATGGAAAACCCTGGAAAACTTTATGCTCTGGAAATTTAGTTATAAACTGTAATAAGAAAAGATATTTTAGCAAAGGTTATCATGATATTTTAGTAAGAGTAAGTGATAAAGCTGGCAATTATGCTGAAGAAAGTTTTCTTGTAGATGTTTAGATATAAAAAAAGCCTCTAGGATAAAGGAAGTATTCTTTATCAACCCTCAGAACTTTAAAAGCCTCCAGAGGGGATTGAACCCTCAACCTACAGTTTACAAAACTGCCGCTCTACCATTGAGCTATGGAGGCATAAGAACACCAAAGGTTTTCTTATCAACTTTCCTTTACGACTATTTTCTTATAAACTTTTTTTAGCCTATCAACTTTCCTTTAGTGACTTAAATTTCTTAATAAATTGTGGTTTAAAAGGTTTTGTAGAATGAAATAATTAATAAATATGCTTTTCGTGGCTTAATTTGTAATCATGTATTTCATCTATTGAAAACCATAAAGCCAGCTCTTTTTTTTTGTATCTTCTTCATTTTCAGATGCATGAATTAGATTATGTCCCTGGTTATTTTTCTTAACATAATCCTTGGATGCATGAGCATAATCCCCTCTTATTGTCCCTATGTCTGCTTCTCCAGGATATGTTGCACCAACTATTTTTCTAACAATTGAAGTTGCATTACTTCCCCGGATTACTATGGCAATTGCGGGCTCGCTTGTTAAGTAACTCGTAAGATAGTCTCTAACATGCTTTCCATGCTTTTCAACAATTGACTCGTCATAATGCTTGCCAGCAAGTGATTTGTCAGCATGGACCATTTTCATTCCAATTAGTTTTAATCCACGCTGTTCAAATCTTTTTATTATATCGCCTATTAAACCTCTTTCAACTCCATCTGGTTTGATTAAAATAAGTGTTTGCTGTATCATTTTATTCCTCAGCACTCTTTTTCCTAGAAATTTTCTTTTTCACTAGTGTTTTTTCCTCAACTTCAACTTTTTCCTCAGCACTTTTGTGCTCTTTTTCATAAATTTCGTGCTCTTTTAACTCTTCTATTCCAAAAAATCTTATTTCACATAAGCTTAAGGGATATATTTTTTTTAATTTAATATTAATTTCTCTTTGTATTTTTCCATTAATTATCTCTACTATTAAATCATCAAATTTTTTATCTTTTACATAGTCAGTTATTTTTTCTTTGGCTGATTTTCTTAATCCATTTAGGACTTTTTTAGTTACTCTTTTTCTTGTCACTAATAGAGGTTTAATTCTTACCCTTTGATCTTTTATTTGTGCTACAAATGAGTCTTCACAATAGTCTGTTCCTTTTCTTACTGCTCTTCTTACATAATAGCCTAAAAGCTGAATTTGTATTGCCTTTGCGTTAGCCTTGTTATTATCTACATTTATTTTTAATTTTAATTCCAAAGCTTTTCCTTTTAGTTGATTGGTCAGGTCAAGTTTTACATATCTATTGTCAAGTTCTCTTATTTCTCCTGCAAACAATCCAATTTCAGTGTTTGCAATTGGTACTTCTACAGGAAAGAATTTCTTTTTCACTTGTTTTTTTAATTTTAATGCCATTTTTACTAGTTATTCAAATAAAAGACACCTACGGTTTCTTTTATAAACTTCCCTTTCCGTTTTATCTTCCCTTTCCGTTTTATTTAGATTAATCATTTTATTATTCAAAGATCACCTTACTTGTTCTTAATCCTCTTCTAGACTGATGTGCTTTTCCACATTCCTGACAAGTATAAATAAATACGGCTTTTTTTGTATTTTTGATTTTTCTCTTCCATTTGTTTATTGGGGGCTTACTTCCATATCTTCCAAGATTACCATATCCTCTTCCTAATCCACGTTTTCTAGCCCTTGACATGCTACCACGAGTAAGAGTTCCTCTTTTAATTCCTGTTGATAATTGTTTTATTTTATGATTTGTCTTTTTCTTACAAAATGGGCAGTATCTATTGGCTGCTTTTGGTTTTTTCATACTTCTTTATTTCTAAAAGGGTTTTTAAATCTTTACAGTTCTTTTATTATGCAGTTATGCAAAGCTATGGCCTTGTCGTCCAACGGCTAAGACACATCTTTGACGATGTGGGACAACCTATGGTTTTCCTGACACTACCTTTCCACTTTGAAAGAGAGTAACATCAAACTGGATGGGACCCAGGTTCAACTCCTGGCAGGGCCATAAAAACCACCTCCGGGTTTTATAATCCTGGACCCAGCCCTACATGATTGCAGGGCCATTTTTTATTATTTAATGACTCTTAATTATATTAGTTAGTTACTAACTTACTTAGTAACTTAATAAGAAACATTTATATATTATTCCTATTTTAGTTGTATGTTTTAAAAGAGAAGCTCTGATGAAAAAATATCTTTTGCTTATTGAGGATGAGAAATTGTGGGAAAGATTTAAGGATTCTATTAGAAATGACATAAATAGTGAAATAATTGAACTAATCAGAAAAAAGATTAGCTCGGGAGGTAAAAAAGAATGAATGATTTGAATAATAAGGCTGGAAAAAAGGCAACTCGCACTTTGACTTTCAGTTTTAATGATAATCTTGTAAAGTCAAAGCGCTCACAAATTACCTTATTTGTTATTATAGCTATTATTATTGTTGCTGCAGTAATAGGTATATTTGTTTTTAGAGATAAGTTATTTACTATTGGAGGTAGTAGCGAATTTCAAGAAGTTTATACTTATTTTGATTCCTGTGTTGAGAGTGTTACTTTGGATGGAATTCAAATTGCCGGAAGCCAAGGAGGATATATAGAAATCCCTGAATTTGAACCCGGAAGCGAGTATGCTCCTTTTTCAAATCAGCTGGAGTTTTTGGGGCAACCTGTGCCGTATTGGTATTATATTTCCGGAAACGGGGTTGCTAAGGAGCAGATACCTTCAAAAAAAGAAATAGAAAAACAACTCAGAGAGTATATAGAAAAAAATATCGCTACCTGTGATTTTTCAGCTCTAAGAAATAAGGGTTATGAAATAAATGTTAGTGCTCCAAAAGCAGATGTTTCTATAAGCAAGAATGTTGTAGGAGTTAATGTTAATATGCCTCTTAGTGTGAGTAAAAATGAAAAATCAGAGATAAAATCAAGGCATGATGTCAGTGTTTTCAGCAAATTAGGAAAATTTTATGATCTGGCAAATGAAATATACAATAAGGAAAAAGAAGAATCATTTTTAGAAAATTATTCAGTAGATGCTCTTTATAATTATGCCCCTGTTACAGATATTGAAATATCTTGTGCCCCTAAATTCTGGAATGCTGAGGATGTTGCAAATGACCTTAAGTCCGGGTTAAGTGCAAATATTGGAGCGATTAAATTAAACGGGGAGTATTATTCTTTGAGCAAAAAAGAAAACAATTATTTTGTTTTGCCTATTGAAACAGATGAAAGCGCCAGTTTTGTTTATGATACAAGATGGCCGAGCAGAGTTGAAATCTGGCCAGCGGAAAATAACCTTTTAATTGCACAACCAGTTGGTTTAGAAGAAGGTTTAGGAATATTAGGATTTTGTTATATACCTTATCATTTTGTTTATGATGTTTATTATCCAGTACTTGTACAAATCTATGATGATAATGAAATATTCCAATTTCCTGTAGCTGTTATTATTGATAAAAGCAATCCAAGGAAATCTTTAGAAACTACAGATAGTGCTATTGATGAAATAGGCATATGTAACTACCCAACAACTTCAATAGATGTTTATACATTTGATTCTCAGTTACAACCAGTTGAAGCTGATATTGAGTTTCAATGCTTTAGTGATTTGTGCAATATTGGAAGTACAGTTGTTGAAGGAACTGATGCACACATACAAGAAACTTTCCCTTCGTGCATTAATGGAAAGATAACTGCAAAAGCAGAAGGTTATGTCAGCCAAGATTATATTATATCAACAAATGCCCCTGGTGTTGCGAATATTTTAATAGACAAGCTTTACGATTTAGATGTAGAAGTTGTTGCTGGAGGTCTGGATGTTAAAGACAGGAAAGGACAGGCTTTGATAAATTTCCAGGGAGAAAGATATTCTACCAGCTTGTTTTATCCAGAGCAAACAAGCATTAAGCTAGCTGAAGGATTTTATAATGTAAGTGTACAGGTATTTTCAGAAAGCTCTTTAACGATTCCTGCTAGTACCTCAAGTAATTGTGTTCAAGTGCCAAAGCCAGGAATATTTGGATTTTTTGGATCAATAAGTGAACAGTGTTTTAGTGTTGATATCCCTTCCCAGAATTTGGGAAGCGCCTTAAGTGCTGGCGGTAAAAGCAGTGAATTTATTTTGGAAACTAACTTAAAAAATTCTAATAACATGAAGATTAGTGTTCCGAACTTGCCTTCGGTTACGAGCTTGGATCAGTTACAGGCTAATTATCAGTTAATAGACTATCAAAATATTGCTTTGGAGTTCACATGAGAATAATTTTTTTGAAAAAGATTAGACAAAGCCAGGAAATGAAAAATTTAGCTGTAATTTTAATTTTTGGAATTTTAATTAATTTGAATTTTGTTTTTGCGCAGAATTTTGGAGGAAGCGGCACAATGGGACAAAGTTTTTCTTCATATGGAAGCGCCAGTTTTACAAATGTTCAGTATTTCAGTCCTGGTTATTTTCCAGGTGCTAGTTCTGGACTTGGAGCTTATAGCGGGGTTTCAATAGAAGAATTCAATGAGGTATGTAGAAACAGACAGGATTTTGTTATTCAGATAGCTCCTGGAAGTTGCACACCAGCTGTTGTAAGAAGTGATTTATTAGCAGAGCAAAATGTACCTGTTTTTTGCCAGTTAACTGCTACTCAGGTAAATCCTCTGATAAATACCCAAAATATAAGGAGCATAAGACTAGTCAGTAACGGAAATGTTTCCCAAGATATTATTGGAGTTAGTTATTACAGGCCACAGAGAGAAATATTTGCTAAAAAAGACAGTAATGGGTTTTTGAGTTTCAGCAATATTGGATATGCAATAATAATATTAAAAAGACAGCCAAATGAGAACTTACAACCAGACTTTATATACGGCAATTTAACTGCTTATTTGAGTTATGGCACCTCCGGACAGTTAGGAGCACAGTTAAATGAAAAATTGATTCCTGTACTAAATGATGAAGATTGGAATTCTTATTACCAAGAGTATTCTTTCCTTGACGGAAGGGGATTTTTTAGAGTAGAAGATTTATCTGGAGATAGGGCAAAAATAAGTGTTTATCGTGATGCTAATACAAAAGTTGATTCTTTTATAATTGAAAAAGGGCAAAAAAGCAATGAAAGATATTTAGCCGGAGGATATTGTAATGCAGGATATAATATTGAATTTTTAGATAGTGTTCAAACCCAGGAGAAAGCAAGTATTTTATTAGATGGGGATGAGTATGAGGTTTTTGAGGGAGGAAAGTTTGGAGATAATTGTGCAGTAAGAAAATTATATGATACAGGTTTTGGCACTGGTAAAGTTGATGTAAAGTGCCTTGGAACTAAAGATTTCTCTCTTGAAATTAAACATAAACCAGTGAAATTAAACTTTGACAGTTCAGACAAAAATTTTGAAATCGGGGAAAAATTATATGCAACTGAAAATAGTAGTGCATATCTTGGAGCGATCAACAAGAAGGTTAGTGAAGGCGGAAAATTTTTTATTGTTTTAGTTGATGCTAAGGAGTTTACAAACAGTCTTAAGGGAAATATAAATAAATTTAGTTCTGAAATTGCCTTAGGTACAGAAGAAAATGTTGCAAAGGAAAAATATCTTAAGGATAATACAATAGCAGTGGTGTATAAGGGAAATAAAGGAAACATTGGAGGCAAGGAAGTTAGTTTTATTGATTTCACAGATATTGAGAATGTAGAAACTCAAAGTGCTGAGTTTGAAAAATATTTTGGGGCATCTGTTGATTCTTATAAAAATTTAGAAGAGCAGTATGGAGAGTATGATTATCCAGAAGATACAACTCTTCCAGATCAAGCTAAGTATAACAAGTACGGTGAAGTTGCTGTTTCTCGAGCAACTGATCTAGCTAAAACAAGAGGGGAGGTTGGAACTGAGATGGAATTTGCAAAAATAGGTGAGGATAATTATGGCCTTTTGTTAAGCGATAAACTTTCCTCAATTGAATTTTTTAATTATCAGGATGCCAGTTATGAGTTTGAAATAGATGGAATTACTCATAGAATATCTCTGGAAAAGATAACTAGTGTTGATTTAGATAAAATTAAGGTTATTATTTCTGTTAATGGAGATAAAAAAGTATTACATAGATTTGGAGAGTATCTTATTCCTCCAGATGGTACAAAAAGCATTACATTAAAATCATTTGATGACGATTCTGTTAGTTTGGAAGCTGATTGCGGCAGTAAAACTACAGAAACAATTTCTCTTGGTAAAAGAGCACCAGTTTGTAGTATGGATATTTATGTTAAAGAAATTAAAACAGAAAAATTGGCTAAGTTTAGAATAACGCCTGTGCAAAGAACTAGTGATGGAGTTGCTAATTTAAGTTATGGTATTGGAGTTGAAAAAAGAGCCTTTCCTTTAAGTCCTGAAAAATCTCTCGAGAGGATAAACAGGCTAAATGAAAGCATAGAAAAGTGGAAGAATATTAATGAAAATCTTGGTAAACTTGTTAAGGCTGGAAAGGCGGCATGTTTTGGAACAAGTGCTGCCCTTCAGGTTAAAAATTTATTATCTGGTATGGGTGGTAAAGCAATTGCCAGAGAAGTTGTAATGAAAAACGATGGCGGTTGGGATAGCATTTGTCAAGCAGAAGTTGCAGAAGGAAAATATTCTAGCCTAGACGCATGTTTTAGGTCAAATGCTGATAAAATTGAGGAAGATGTCAGTTCAGTTACCAATATTGTTAAAGAGCAAGATGCTGAAAATAAGGAAATAGATAATGCAAATAAAATTGAAGGATCTGGCATGTTTTCTAATGGAATTGACGGAGATGAAGCTTACACGGATTATCTTTCATCAATTAAATCAAGATATTCTAGTTCAGATAGTATTGTTAAAAATGAAAAAGGAGATAAACAAATAAATATTGGAGAGGTAGTGTCTGGATTAGAATCTGGAAGCGCCAGTAGGGAAGATTTAAGAGAAATAGATTTGCATATGAGAATATTAAAAGAAAGTGACAGTGATTCACTTAAAGCAATTGCAGAAAAATCTCTTTATGATAAACTACAGCCTATTCAGCAAGAGTCTTTAGATAACAAAGATAAAAGCAGTTATGTTTCCAATCTTGAAGCTAAAGGGGTTGTAAATGTAGGTAATGTTGAGGTAATTTCTTCTAATAAGAGATCTAAGATAGGAGAATATAATGGGGAGGTTACTTCTGAAGCTATTGGCTCTATTGTTAAAGGTTCTAATATAAAACCAATTATTTTTGATGGAAAGAAATATCTGCTTAAACTAGATTCTGTTGACGATACGAAGTTTACAATTAGCAGGGTAGATGATGTGCCTCAGGTATTTGATGAAAATGGTAATCTAATTGGTGATAAAGAAGAAGCTGAATTAGTTGCAAGTTATTTTACTCAGTTTGTTAAGTATAATACTGATAGTTATAGAAATGGATATGATAGTCCTTTAGTTAGATATTATGAGCATGACCCTTACAAAGGAATGCCAGCAATTGTTCCTTTTGATACCCAGAATGGCTGGTATGCTGGAACTAAGCAGACTCTTGCTACTTTTAATAATATAGCTTCATATGATGAAAGCGGAAGAATATCTAGCTTTTGGTTATGCAATGTTGGAACCAATCATAGGGAAGAGTTCACAACAGGATTTGGAGATGATATTTGCCAGCAGTTTAATCTTAATACTGGTCAGCCATTAGATCAATTTCCAGGATTAAATGAAGAAGAGGCAGTGAAACTTGTTAAAAATGCTATTCAATCTTTAGAACAAGCTTCTCAACAATATAGTACAGGAGTTCGTAAGGTAAAAATTCTTGGTAAAACTTATGATGTTGGAACCCCAGCTGTTTCAACACCTAGCGCCCAGTGTCAGGATTTCATGAGCCCTAAGGATTGCCAGTTGATGTTTAATGTTTGTGATCCTGTTATTTGTCCAAGTAGCAGATGTAATCTTGGAGGAAAATATCAAGTAGATGATGTTGTACAAACAGGAATTGTTGGAAGTATTTTAATGTGTTTACCAAATGCAAAAGAGGGAATTGTTGTTCCGATTTGTTTAACAGGAGTAAATGCCGGTATTGAGAACTTTGTTTCAATACTTGAAGCTTCGAGAGATTGTTTGCAGGAGAGTGTAGACAGTGGAACATATGTAGGAATATGCGACGAAATTACTGCTGTTTATAAGTGTGAATTTTTCTGGAACCAGGTTTCTCCGGCATTAAATGTTATGCTTCCGAAATTACTTGAGAGAGTTTCTGGACAGGGAGTCAGAGGTGGTGGAGAGTATGCAGGTGTAAGCGCTGCCTGGCAAAATATGCAGAACTCAATTGATTATTTTAAGAATCAATATAGCATAAATGCACTTAAGGCGTTTAGAGTTCGTTCTACTCAAGAAGTTGGAACTCCCATATGTAAGGCATTTGTATCTGCAAGATTTGCTAATAAATTTAGTTCTTTAATAGAACCAGACTCTCCTTATCAGTTTAGCGCATGGTTTGATGAAATTCTTTTTACAACTGCTACAACTCCAAGTTTAAGCCAGTATAAAGTATTTTATCATATCTATGCTGGTAATGATCAGGGCATTTATTATAGTGTATATTTGAAAGAGCCGACTGGAAGTTCATTTATTCAGTCAACAGGAGTAGTTGTTGTAGATACAGGATTTGTTGGAAGAGGAGAGTACAATAGTCAGGCTAAAGATTTCACAGCCCCTTCTGGATTTAAACAACTTTGTGTAAGAATAAATGGAGAAGAAAAGTGCGGGTTTAAGCAAGTAAGCACAAGTTTTGCTGTTAACTATGTTAGGGATAAATATGTACAAGATCAGTTAAATCAGACTAATATTAAATCAGAGAGAGAATGTATTTCTGGTTCTCCAGGTGCTTTAGCTTTGGTCAATCCTAACTTAGAATCAGGTGTTGAAGATGCTACACTTCCTCAAATTTATGAAAGAGGAATTGTAAGAGTTTGTTCAAGTGGAAATCCTGGAAGTGCAGTTGATCCTTCAAGGTGGGTTGAAGTAGGGTATTGTGATGATAAAAGTATTAGCTGCTGGTTAGACAGAGAGAGTGTTGACAGAGCTATTAGTTCTGAAAACATTGGCGTAAAAAATCAGACAAAGGCTGATTTGAATGCTTTAGCAGATAGGATTGCTGAAAGAGATAAAACAGGATTGTTGATAGAAGATTCTGGTGGAAATATTATCTTTGAGGATTTTGAAAAAGAGATAGACTCTTTGTCATCTTCAAGCCTTAGTTTTTCAGATGCAGAAACTAATTCAAAAATTATACTTGCAAAAATAAATGAAGTTGAAGATAAATACCAGTTATTGGATAAAGATTACGCAAGATTATTTTTTGATAGGGCATGGACTTATGAAATGCTTGCCAGAAAATCCCCTTATCCTGAAAAAGAGGTTCCTGTTAGTGAACCTAATGAAACTGTGGATAGTGGTGCAGGTGGTAGTGAAGGTGAAGAAACTCCAACAGATCATGGAACAGCTGGAGAGACAGGTGTTTTAAGCAGCGAGGTTCCTGCAATTCTTCAGGGAATTTTTATTGAAGCTTCTGATGCTACAGGTACTCCTGCTTCGCTTATAGCAGCTATTTCCTACCAAGAGTGTGGAGATTTGTGGAATGATGCTAAAAGGGATGAACCAAAAATTAAGAGTTTAATAGAAAATAATGGAATTCCAAGAGTTGGTGATTTATGTAATTCAAATAACGGATATAATGTTTTTGGTCCAATGCAGTTTCAGATAGGAATTGACTATCTTGCTGAAAATGGTTTTGATAATAGAATAAGAACAATTAATCCAAAAGGAATAGCATTGCCAAGAGAGGGGACATGGGAGGACTATGATGATAGTGCAGCTTCTTTATTGAAGGTAAGTGTAGATGAAATAAGTCCGTTAGTTATTAGACACGCAGTTTATGCTGCTGCTATTAAACTTAACAAAGATGCTGGTGATCCTTCTGTTTGGACAGATGAAGATATTAGAAATGCTGCAAAAGGATATTTTGGAGCTTGTGATGATACTCAGGTTATTGGAGGAGATGAAGTTGTTGTGCATTATTGTGATGATATTATTTCTAAGTATAATAAATATAAGGCTTAGTGCAACCACAAATCCTTTCCTTATGTAATTTTTAGTTATATCTATGCGAGAGACAGGATTCGAACCTGTGAACTCACTAAGAGACGAGATTTTGAGTCTCGCGCGTTTGACCACTTCGCTACCCTCGCTTATATAAATTATATGGGTTAAGTTTGTTTTTAAGGATATCTTTCCTTTGACTTATTGTTGTGTGTGGTGGGCAAAATCCAAACCTTTTCCATACATCATATCTTGTTATGTGTTTTAGATTTTCTGGGCTAATTTCTTCCATAAATCTTTTTATATTGGGTATTCTATTTATTTCTAATATATTTACATCATGGTTGTTTCTCCTGTTACTGTAACCTCTTTTTATGGTCCTTGTCACGCATCTATAATTTAACTCTTTTAGTATTTTAGATGTTTCATTAATTAATAAATGAGAAATACTTGTTAGCCTAATTCTGATTTTTGTATGATAATATGAATTAAATCTATCCGCATATTTTGTATAATCTTTTTGGCAAGATATACTTCCATCGGTATCAAATAAACCTCTTATGAAAGACCTCTTTACCTCTTCATTTGAATTTTTTATCCAACTAGGTATTTTAGCTGTAAGAGCTTTATTTCCCTTTGGCAAACCAAAATTTAATAATTTCTGAATATTTTCTTTTCCATGGATTGAAACTCCATAAACTTTCCAATATGGGAATTCTTTTGTTTCCACCTTTTTAATAGTTTTACTTATTAATTTTGATAAATATAAGTCGTAATATTCTTTGTCCTCTATAGGGTCTCCTGCTATGAAACAACTTTTCTCGTTTGATTGTATCCATCCGTCACCAATTATTGCTCCACATAACTCAGCCACTATTTTTTTGTCTTGAATCTCACCCATTATTATTTATGTACTTTTTGATATAAAAATATACGTTTTAATTTTTAAGTGGTTCAACTTAGTACTTAAAAATTCTTATTTCTCAAAAATTTTAGTTGAGATTTGCGATTAGTGACTATTTCTTAGAAAAACAAGGATTATAAGTATTAAAGTTATTATAATTAAGATTATTAACACAAGCAAAACGAGGATTGAATAATTGGTTTGACTATTTTGGCCTTCAGAGCTAACTCCACACAGTCCGCCATATTCTATTTCCTCTATACCCTGAACAATATTTGTTCTTTGCAGTTTATTATTTACGCAAGTCCATTCACCATATTTTGTATCATAAAATTCATTTTCTGCTTCTATGTCTTTAATTAATTGCGGGTCATTGAATATATTACAGTTATCATTGTTTTCATCTTCTCCATTATTATTTCCGTTATCATTTCCTGTTGTGAATTGAACTGTTGTTGGTAATGACCAGGATATTTCTGCTGAAGCTAGCGATATAGAATTAAACATGATTAGTGCAAGTATTGAAAGTGTTATTAGCTTATTCATTTCTTTCTCCCGATTCTGTAGAATAATCTTCTTTAACCTGATCTTTGTCTTCTTTTGGTATATATGATTTTAAATTTTCATATACTTCATACATTCTTTCTTCTTGTTCAGGTGTAGGTATGTATTCCATGGGTTTTGGATTAAGGAGTAGTATTTAAAGGTTTCTATTTATTGTAATCTAATAGTGACAACATAATATAAGTTATTCTAGAGAATTATTTCTTGTTAACTTTTTTCTCAGCTTCCTGGAGCTTCATTTTTTCTTCTAGTCCAAGTTTGTCTATCAACTCTTTATAGCGATTTCTTATTGTTACCTCTGTTATTCCCGCAACATCTGCAACTTCTCTTTGAGTTTTCTTTTCATCGTTTAGCAATGCAGCTACATACAAGGCTGCTGCTGCAATTCCTGCAGGTCCTCTTCCACTTGTAAGCTCTTCATCACTTGCTCTTTTTAAGATTTTTAGAGCATGATTCTGTGTTTTTGGAGATAGTTTCAAAATGCTTGAGAATCTTGATATGTAATCATTTGGAGAGCTTGGAGTTATCTTTATTGTCATTCTTCTAATAATAAATCTGTATGTTCTCCCGATTTCTTTTCTTTCAATATCTGAGGCATGGGCAATTTCATCAAGTGTTCTTGGAATATTATAGCTTCTGCATGCTGCATAAATACATGCTGCAATCACAGATTCCATACTTCTTCCACGCACAAATCCTCTTTGCAGGATATAATTGTATAATCTGGCAGCTTCATCTCCTACAACTGTTGGCAAGTTTAGATATGCTGAAACTCTTCTAAGCTCTGCCATTGCCAGTCTTAAATTTCTTTCAATACTTGTTGAAACTCTTTCCTGCCATTTTTTTAGTCTTAAGAATTTACGGGTTTGTTTAGTATCTAGCTTGTATATATCAGAAATTTCTCCTACATTTGTTGTTAGCCCTTTGTCGAATTTCTGCATGCTCATTGGAGCACCACTACGACCCTTTTTTTCAGATTTATCAAATTTACCAGAAAGATCAATTCCAGTGTCCACCATCTTTTCCTCGATGATAAGTCCACAATCGTTACATATTACCTCTCCTTTTTCTTCATCATATGTAAGATTTACACTGTTACATTCCGGACATCTTTGAACACTAACCATTTTAAAATAAGTTTATAAACTTAACTAAGAAAGCTTTAAAAATGTTTTGGTAACAAAACAGTTATTATTCAATTAGTATTCCCTGAACAGAACCTTCTTGCCCTGGACGGTTTGTTATTCTTGCTTTTCCAGCTTCTGTTTGTACAATTGCACCCTTTGTCAAAACATTTTGCCTTGCCAAGAATCTATTTGAAGGTGTTTCCAGTACATTTAGAATTTTAACAGTTTTAGCCTTTTTAGCCTTTTTGTCAAATAGGTTAATTGTGTTAGAACTAAGCAAAACTACTTTTTTATTTCCTCCTCTAACTCCAAGAAGCTTATTTTTTGTTTCTTTTAACTTTACTATTCTTGCTTGGTGACCTGACTGGTGCCTTTTTTTCTTACTTCCTTTTTTATACTTTCCACCAGTAATTTTTCTTCCTAAACTTCTTCTTTTTCTATTTTTCTTTTCAGCCATTAAGTAAATCTACTGAAAATGGTTTAAATACCTTTCTGAAAGATATTTTAATTTGCAATGGTTCTTTTAACATGGAACTTTTAAAATAGTGTAATTAATTTTATTCATTTGCATAAGGTTTTACTCTGAATTTAAAATATAAAGATTTAAAAACTTAGTTTTAGAAATGAGTTTATGGTTAACGGTATTGAGAGACCACTTGACCTTTTGAATCAATCAAAAGGGAAGGAAATCTTAGTGCAGTTGAAAAGCGATAAGCAATTAGTGGGAACATTGCTTGCATTTGATATCCATATAAACATTGTCTTAGACAATGCTAAGGAAATGCAAAACAATGAAGTTAAAAGAAACATTGGTTTAACCTTTCTAAGAGGAGATACAATTGTTTTCATATCTCCTGCATCAACTGCTCTTAAAGAGGAAAAGTAGTCCAGTTTTTTTATTTGTTTCATGGGCACCGAATTCTTATGGTGTCATGAGGTACTGGTAAGTCTAATACCTTTGCTAAATTTTAAGTAAAAAAGTAATTCTTAATTTACTTAATTATTTAAACTAAATTTCATTAGTTCTTTTATGGTAGAAGTTGTTTTTTTAGGAACAGGAAGTGCAGTGCCAACTGTCAAGAGAAATCATCCGGGAATACTTTTAAAATATAAAACTGAGAGTATTTTGTTTGATTGCGGCGAAGGAATACAGAGACAGTTTAGGATAGCTAAAGAAAATCCATGTAAACTGACAAGATTATTTATAACTCACTGGCATGGAGATCATGTCCTTGGTATTCCCGGCCTGTTTCAGACACTAGCACTTAATGGGTATGATAAGACTTTAGAAGTCTATGGTCCAAAAGGGACTAAAATATATGTGTCGAAAATATTAAGTTTATTTGCTAATGTTAACAAAATTAAATTTAACATTAAAGAGGTTTCTTCTGGAAAAATTATTGATAGTGAAGACTTTTTTGTAGAGAGCTTTATGATGGAGCACAACACACATTGTTTGGCTTATAGGTTTGTTGAAAAAGACAAGCTTAGGATTGATAAAAAGAAGCTTGAGAAGCTAAAAGTTGGCCATGATCCAAAGTTAGCTTTGATAAAAAAAGGGAAAGACATAACAATTAATGGTAAAAAGATTAGGGCTAAGGATATAACTTATCTTGAAAAAGGTAAAAAAATAGGTATTGTTCTCGATACTAGAGAAAATAAAAATATCTATAAGGTTGCTAAAGATTGTGATTTGTTTATATGCGAGTCTACTTTTATTAATGAAAGTGATATTGCTAAAAAATATTTCCATTTAACTGCTGAACAATCTGCTAAAATATCTAAAAAATCAAAAGTGGGCAAACTTGCCTTAATGCATTTAAGCCAGAGATATGAAAAGAAGGAAAATGAAGTGCTTAATATTGCAAGAGGAATTTTTAAAAATACAGAACTTGCTAGAGATTTTATGAGATTTGAAATATAGAAATTGTTATAAATGTTAATTTATTAATTTTATATGTTAAGTCAGACAAGTTATGGGGTTGCTCCTTATTTAAACAATGGGATTTTTTATTCTCCTGATGGAAAGAATGATGGAGAAAGAATAATTTTTGGCCCTGTAACTTCTGAAGAGATTATGGCACTAAAAAACATTGTTGATGATGAATATGTTCAAGAAGTTATAAGTGCAAGAGGAGTTACTAGGGAACAGTTAGAAAAGGAGATTAATAGATAATATGACAGAAAGTTCAAGGAATTCTACTTCTAATGATGTGATTATGATAAAAGGAAAGCCCTCGCAATTTTTTCCTGAAAGAGCTATTAAACATTTTAAGGAAATGGGAAGAAAGAGTGAGGAATGTAAAGAGAGGGGAGGTCATATTCCTTCTGGTAGATTTGTAGATACAAGAGATGTTCATAGAGTAACAGAGTATTGTGCTCATTGTGGTTTTGAATATGAAAGGCATAGACAAACAGGAGATCCTAGAAGTTATCCTACGTATGAAGATTTGCAAAGAGAAGTTATATGAACTAATTTTAATTAGGGTAATTTTAAACACTATTATTATTGAATATTAATTTAAGATAGAAACATTTTAAATAGAACTTTCTCTTGATTTTATGAAGCTCCTGTAGCTCAGCCTGGATAGAGCACTAGCCTTCTAAGCTAGGGGTCGCAGGTTCAAATCCTGTCGGGAGCGTGTATTTAAATGAAAACTTATGAGAGAGAACAAAAAGAAGAGAAAGTACATAGAGAAAAAATAGAAATAACTAAAAATATCTTTTAGGTTTTGGAAAATTAGGTTTTCCTTATGGGGAGTGTGTTGCTTCTGTTGAAAGAAGTAGAGCTGATTCTAGAGATTATGTGAACTATGCATTGAGCAATGGTGTTAATCAAGAAGAGCTGACAACTTTATTGACTTTTCATTATCTGACTTGGAATGATTCTAAATGGGCATTGGATTTTTTAAACAAGCATCTTAGAGAAATTTTATCTAGACCAACTATGGAATCTTGAGCAGTTTATTATAATTTATAAATAATCAATACTTTATTTACTAATGGATCATGAAATAAAAAAAGGGAGGTATGAATTAAACCCCATTATTACTGAAAAACGGGTTTGGAATCAGAAGAATATACTGATTGCTATTTTAAGCAGTATTTTTTGTTGTAATATTTGAATTTGTTGCTGTTTTTTTCGTAGGCTTGTTAAGGCCATATGCTCTTTTTTTGGGATTTGTTCTTATAATTATTTATGCAATATTTCTATTTTTTCTTTTAGAGCCTAAACTCATGAGAGAAATAATAAGAACTGAGGTTATTAGTGTAGAGAGGCCGGTTATTAAAGAGATTGTTAAAGAAGTTCCTAGGGATATTGTGAGAGAGGTTCAAAAACCTGTTACTCAAACACTAACTAAGACTGTTTATGTCCCTATTCCTAGAAAAAAATTAGAAATCCCGAAATATGATTATGTAGGAAGCAGTGAAACAAAAACTTTTCATACTAGAAATTGCAGGTTTGGTAAACTGATTAAAAGGAAGTATAAGGTTAGTAATAATTCAAAAGTTTACTTTACAGGAAGAAAATATGCTCCGTGTAAAGTTTGTATTCTTAAACAGAAAAAGGTATAACATTAAGTGTTAATACAAGAAGCTTTAAATAAAGTTGTTTTTTCGTACTTTTAGTATTCTGTGCGGGGATGGCACAGTGGCTACTGCGTTCGCCTGCAGAGCGAATTTTCCCGGGTTCGAATCCCGGTCCCCGCTTATAATTTATTTTGAAAGTTTTGCCATACACTTTATAAATTTAGCTTGTTTTGCATTAAAGAAAAGAATAAAATGAAAATACTTTTTGGAGTTTTAGATTGGGGGTTAGGACATGCTACAAGAGACATTCCACTTATAGAAGGTCTGCTTGGTATAGGACATAGCGTTGATATTATTTCAAATGGAAGAGCACTTAAAATTCTGAAGGAAAAGTTTGGAGGAAGATGTAACTATTATGATATTTCTGGCCTTTATGTCCCACAGATGTATTCTAGCTATTTTATTTTAGCATGTGCCATGAATTTGCATAAAATGGCTGCTTCTATTCTTAAATCTAGGAAAAAAATAAATAAAATCATAAAAAATGGGAAGTACAATTGGATTATAAGCGACAACAGGTTTGAACTTTATGATAGACCATCAAATTCTATTATGATTATACATACTCTTAACTTTAATAGTCATTTATTAAAATACCCTATTACAAAGCTTATGGAATTTATTACAAAACCATATGGAATACTTATTGTCCCTGACTTTCCAAAAAAAGGTATTGCAGGGATTATGGGTCAGAATAAGAATATACTTAACAAGGAAGTGCACTATATAGGTGTTCTTTCTCAAATAAGAAAAAAACATTATAAAAAGAATATAGATTATTTCATTTCTCTTTCTGGTCCAGAGCCACAGAGAACTATTCTTGAGAATAAACTTATAAAACAATGCCACAAGTTGAAAGGGAATATTGTTATAGCAGGGGCTAATCCTGATGTAAATCAAACTAAAACAATTGGAAAAAATATCAAACTTTATAGTTTTTTAAACACTCAGTATCAAGAAGAAATGATGAACAGGGCAAAATTTATCATTACAAGAAGCGGATTTACAACTACTGCAAATATGATTGAACTTGGGAAAAAAAGAGCTTTACTTATTCCTATGCCTGGCCAACCTGAACAGGAATTTCTTGCTGATTTATATGAGAGAAAAAAATACTTTCACCACGTGCATCAGGATGATATTAATTTAGAAAAAGATATTAAAGTTGCAATGAAAGGATTTAGAGGATTTAGACCTCAGTGGAGAACTAAAAGATCTGTCAAGAAATTTTTAAAAATCATAGAAAAGAAGAGATAATCTTTAAATAATCAGTAGTGTGTAATTCTTGTATGTTTATTGTTAAAAAGACAATTAATGGCAGAGATTATTTTTATATTAGGGCAAGTGTCAGGAAAGATGGCAAGGTTATAAGCAAGAATGTAGCTTATGGCGGTAAAACTAAGGAAGATGCTGAAAAAAAGATTTTAAGTTTGAAAAATGATAGTGTAAGAAATAATAAAAAGCCTGATTTTGAGAATGAAAGTATGGTTGAGGATAAAAAAGAAATAGGCATAGAAGAGCTTGCTAATTTTTGCAAAGCTAAGGGATTTGTTTTTCCATCTAGTCTTATTTATGGGGGATTAGCAGGATTTTGGGATTTTGGGCCTTTAGGAGTTGAATTATTTAATAATATTAAGAATGAGTGGTGGAATTTTTTTGTCAGGAAAAGAGATAATATAGTTGGAATGGAAGGAAGTATTATTTCTCATCCACGAACTTGGAAAGCTTCAGGGCATTTAGATAATTTTAATGTTAATGATTATCTTGTTGTATGCACTAAATGCAAAAAGTCTAGCAAAATTGACAGGCCTAACTTGGGAAAAATAAAATGCGATAGCTGTGAAGGAGAATATGACTGGCAAAATGCTAAAATGATTGAGCAGATGTTTAAGACTTCTATTGGAGCTTTAAATCCAATGGAGGCTTATTTAAGAGGAGAAACAGCTCAAGGTATGTTTTTGGATTTTAAGTTGATACAGCAAACTTCCAGAATGCAGTTGCCGTTTGGAATTGCACAACTTGGAAGATGTTTTAGGAATGAGATTGCTCCAAGAGATTTTCTTTTCAGAAGCAGAGAGTTCCATATAGGAGAGTTTGAATTTTTTATTCATCCAGACGAAAAAAAGTGTGATTTGCTTAACGACGAGCATTTGAATACTAAGTTTATGTTTTTAGATGAAGAAACCCAGAAATCTGGAAGTGACAAATTAAAAGAAGTTAGTATGAAAGAATTGCTTCAAAAAAAGAAACTTGAAGAGTGGCATGCTTATTGGCTGGCTGAACAGATAAAATGGTTTTATTCTATTGGCTTGAGTAAAATTAAAATAAGGGAGCATACTAAAGATGAGTTGAGCCATTATTCGAGTGCAACTTTTGATATAGACTATTTATTTCCGTTTGGAAGTTTAGAAATGGCAGGTAATGCCAGTCGTGGGCAGTATGATTTAACACAGCATGAAAAAGAGAGCAAAGAAGATATGTCTATATTTGACGAAAAAACTAAGACTAAAATAATTCCAAGAGTAATTGAACCTACATTTGGGATGGAAAGGGTTTTTCTTGCAGTATTAACCAAAGCATATAGTTATGATAAAGACAGAGATAATATTGTCCTGAGAATTCCAGCTAAGCTTTCACCTATAAAGGCAGCTGTTTTTCCAATCATAAAAAATGAAGAATATGAGAGAATAGCTCAGAAAATTGTTGATAATCTGAGAGAAGACTATAATATTGTGTATGATAGATCTGGAAGTATTGGTAGAAGATATGCCAGGAATGATGAGATTGGAACTCCTATGTGCATAACTGTTGATGAAAAAACTCCTGAAGATGAGAGTGTTACAATAAGAGATAGAGACAGCACAGAACAGATAAGAGTTAAAATTAAAGATTTGAATGATGTTATTAAAAAAATTATCAACGGAGAGAATTTATTGAAGTTAGGGAAAGTTGTTGATACACGAGTTAAATAATATTTATAAACCTAAAATTGATTAAATTAAAATGGCTGAAAAAAATGTGATTAATATAATTATGGAAGGGGCTAATCATGACAGCCCATCTGTCTTAGGTTATGTAAAATTACCTTCAGACTTAGTTAGTATAGACGAAAATGTACGCGCTTTTCATTATCTAAGTAACAAGTTTTTACTGTATGCTACAACCAAAAATTTTAAGAATATTGAATTAAAAGATGTGAATCCTAATGTTGAAGCTGGATTTTCTTTAAATCCTCCTTTATGTTTGTGGGTCATACTTGAAGCTCAAAGGTCTTTCATTACAAGAGATGGAAGAGTTTATGTTGATTCTGACTATTTAAGAGATGGTTGGAGGTGGTATTTAGATGCAATGCCAAGTATAATTGAGGATTCTCGAAGATTATTTAATGGAGAAATCAGTGAGAATGATATTAATTTACACCCTAGAAGCGTATTTGTTAAAGAAAAATAAAAGAGAATTAGTAAATTAAAAATAGAAATTATTTTCTTTTCTTTTTATTCTCTACTGGACTTGGATTTTTATTTTTCACCCAACTGTGCTTGTGCCAGAGTTCATGTATTATAAGCAATACTGAAGCTATTACTACAATCCATTTTGAATACGCAGTTTGCCATAATGCGAAAACCAAGATTATTATGCCCAGCAAAATGTTACCTATACTGCAATTACACTTCATTTTTCACCTCCTTTTTGTATTTTTATTAAGCGATTTTTTGATTATAAAATAAATATTAAAAGTAAAAATAATTTTTAGTTGTTATCTCTTTTTTGCTTTTTTCTTTTTTTTAGCAGCCATGTTTTTCACCTCCTTTGGAAACAAGTACACATTAACAATTAAAATGAGTTACTTAGAAAATTATTTTTGTTTTCCTGAACCTCCTTTCATAACTAACTGGTTTAAGTTTATAAATTTATGTAATTTTTTATTTTTAATAATGTTTTTATTATGGACCCATCGGGAATTGAACCCGAATTTCTCGACTGCCAGCCGAATGTAATAAACCGTTATACGATGGGCCCTAATCTCTCGAGTAGAGAGTTGTAGAGTTTGTTTAAAATGCACACTAATAAAAGTTATAAACTTAGTTATTCTTTAGTTTTTTATGCCAGAAGATTGTATATTTTGTAAGTTTGTTAGTGGAAAGATAAAAGTTGACTTTATTTATGAGAGTGATAATTTTTTTGCATTTGCTGATGCAAATCCTAAAGTTAAAGGGCATACTTTAATTATTCCTAAAAAGCATTTTGTTAATTCTATGGATTTTCCTGATAGTCTTGCAAGTGAACTTTTTGAGGCAATTAAAGCTGTAGCTAAAATAAGACTAAAAGAGGGTTTTGAAGGGTTTAATCTTGTTCAAAATAATTTTGAAGCAGCAGGGCAAAAAGTAATGCATACTCATTTTCATATTTTGCCTAGAAAAAAAGGCGATGGTTTTAGGTTAAACGGATTATAAATGGCTATACCGAGAGTCGAACTCGGAGCCTCCTGCTTATGAGACAGGCGTTCTACCGCTGAACTATATAGCCATAATCATTCAAACTTTATACCATTTAAAAAAGTATCTTGGAAGTATTTTTAAATTACATTATCCTTATTTGAGCTGTAGTACAATGGTATTTATGCAGGTGATTAGTGCTGTTGATAGTTTAGGAGAGAGTTTTGATAGCTTAGCAAGGATATTGCAAATTTTAGGTGGAATTGCAGGAGTTTATCTTATATTATGGATTATCGGAACTATCCTTAACCTGAGGAGAACTAAACTTTTGAAAGAAGTTATCAATAAACTTGATGAGAACAATAAGAAGCTTGATAAATTATTAGGGTCAGGTAAAAAGAAAAGGAATTAATTTCTGTTTAAGGATATGTCAATTGTTGAAACATTGATTTGTTTTTCTTCTTCATTTTTAAATGCATCTGTGCCTATTATAATTCCCTGAGATAAGTCTGTACCGTCTTTTTCTTTAACTCTTTTTTTAACAACTTCTGCAACATCAACTCCCCTTGAAATAAACTTCCCACGAGCCTTAATTATTGCAGAGCCATTTTTTTCAAGCTGCATTATTGTAGCTATTACATATTTCATAAACGGTTTGCTACCAATAAAAATCTCGTTTGTTTCACGCCTTTCTTTGTCCTTTTTGTTGTCCATCATTTTCCTTTATGCCTCTTGGCTTAGGTATATCTCCAGCTTTTTTAAGCCTTGTTATATGTCCTGCAATCTTATTTCTTGTTCCTTTATCCGGTAAGGTATAGTCTTTTAGGACCTCTTTATTTTTGTCAAAATCTGTGGTGAAATTAGAGTTGTCTCTCATTAAATTCTTCGCAGCTCTTTTAATCTGTAGCGATTTTATTCTTCCCATTTATATGAATTTTTAGGGTAGTATTTAAAGTTTTTGTTGAGCAAATGTTTAAATAATTTATTCTATTACTACTAAAATGAATAGAAAAAAGATTACTAAAAGCACCAAGGTAAAAAACAGCAAAGAAATTAAGGTAGTTTTATCAGATGGAGAGATAACCAGTGCGTCTAAGGATGCTTTGGACCTTTATAGCAACAGGTTATTTGGAGAGTACTCTGAAAAAAGAGTTAGATATTCTCTAAGTGAAGCAATTTATCTAGTAGACAAAGGTAAAATTAGTGTTTACAAGAAAACTAAAAAGCTAAGTTTAAATCAGTTAATTGACGAATGTAAAAAAATCGATAAAAAAACTTATGTTAAATTCCTTGTCTTTAAGGATTTAAGAGATAAAGGATATATACTAAAAACAGCCTTGAAATTCGGAGCAGACTTTAGGGTTTATGACAAGGGTTCTAAACCTGGTAAAGAGCATGCTAAATGGATTTTGTACCCTATTTCAGAGTCTCAGGAAATGACCTGGCATGATTTTTCTGCTAAGAATAGAGTTGCTCATAGCACTAAGAAAAATTTGTTAATAGCTATTGTTGACAGCGAAGGAGATATTACTTATTATGAAATTTCCTGGGTTAGACCTTAAACATTACCTTTCTTTTTAACTGTAAAGAAGGATTTGCTCGCTACTGGTACTTGAAATATCTGGCCACAGTTTTCACATTGTGCTGTTACAATAGTTGTCATAGCAGTTAGTATTTTAGCTCCTTTAGAAACTATTCTTGCTCCCAGTTTTATTTCAAATTCGTGTCCGCATTTTGAGCACTTCATTAACAAACCTCCAGCGGGTTTCTTAGAGTTCCAGCAACCACAGATTTTAACAAACCTGTATTGTTTACAGTTCCAGCAACCATTTTCATTCTAATGATATTGGACAATAGTTATTAAGGTTTACTATAACAAAATTTATAATCATTGCCTATTTTGAGTTATAATGGAAAGAGGTAATAGTATTCTTGATCAGAGGGAAAAGATTATCAGTTTTATTAAAATAAGGGGTCCTAGTTTGCCTATCCATATTTCTCAACATCTTAAAGTTGATACATTGCTGGCTAGTGCAATGCTCGCTGAACTATTATCTGATAAAAGACTAAAACTGAGTAATTTAAGGGTCGGAAATTCTCCAGTTTATTATTTAGTCGGACAGGAATTTCAGCTTGAAAATTTTTATCAATATTTGCCTGATAAGGAAAAAGAAACTTTTGAGCTGTTACGGAGTAAACAGATTTTAAAAGATAGTGACCAGTTACCTGCTGTTAGGGTTGCTCTCAGAAGCATAAGGGATTTTGCCTTTTCGTTTCAATATAATGACCAGCTTTATTGGAGGTTTATTAAAGTGAACGAAGAAAATGCGTCAGAACTAATTCAGAAGACTCAGGCAACACAGGTTAAGCCTGTGCAAATTGAAATTCCAGTGGTTAAAAAAATTTTGCTGGAGCATATTCAGAAAGCAAAAGAGTTATCAATTTCCAAGAATGTACAAAACGAGACAGTTCAAGATGCAACTCCTGCTGAACCAATTGTTATTAAAGAAAAACAAAAACTAGTGTCTTTAATACCTGAGAGAAAGGCTCAGGAGTCTATATTTAAAACACCAGTTAAAACTAAAAAGGAAAAAGGTAAATCAGAATTTGTTTCAAAAGTTTATGAATTTTTTGAGAGTAATAATCTTAAACTTGTAAAGGAAATAAGTTCTAAGAAAAAGGAGTTTATGGGGATAATTAATGTTGAGAATAATGGCAAGTTTGACAGCTATATTTGTATTGCTAAAGAGAAAAAAAGTGTGAGTGATAAAGACTTGATGAAGCACCTCCAGACTGGACAGAAAGAAAATCTTCCTGTATTATTCCTTTCCAATGGAGAGACGAGTAAAAAGGCTGTTGAGTGGCTGGATTATCTAGGCAATATAATAATTTACAGAAAATTAGAATAGAAATACTTATAAATAAGTATAACTATAAGTTATACATGGTAATTCAAACTAAAGTTAAGGTTAAAGAGTGGGGAAATTCTCTTGGATTAATTATACCTAGTGATATTGTTAATAAAGAAAATATAGTTGCAAATGAAGAAATAACTATAACAATTTCAAAAAAAGATAGTTTGGAAGATTTTTTTGGGAAGGCAAAAATTAAAAAATCAGCACAGGAACTTAAAGATGAATCAAGAAAAGGTTGGGAATAAAGTTTTATTCTATGATACCTATGCACTTTATGCTATTGTAAAAGGAGAAGAAAGCTATAGAAATTATATTAGTAATTATAAAATCTTAACTAACCTAATGAATGTTTACGAATTATATTATATATTAATCAAAGAAAATGAAAATAAACTCGCAGAAGAATTTTTTGATAAACTTATTAATTTTTGTGTTAAAATAGAGCCTAATATTGTTAAAGAAGCAGCAGCTTTTCGACTTGAAAACATAAAGAAGAAATTTTCTTATCTTGATTGTTTAGGATATGTAACAGCGAGGTCTTTAAAAGTAAAATTTCTCACAGGAGATGAAGGATTTAGGGATATTTCTGGAGTTGAGTTTGTGAAGTAGGCATTGCGTCAGAATAAATCATAGTAACTTAATTTTCTTAAGTTATGAATAATTATTCTTGCAGTAAGCTGGGTTAATCTTGAAATAGAATTATTCTTTAATAATATTTTATTCTTCCTCTTAAAACTCGAATGAAAACTTTCACAATGGCTTCTTTGATGATACTCTCTAAGCCATTCTTGAGTTTCAAGGAACAGCTCAAA
>MNVX01000022.1 GCA_001872185.1 Candidatus Pacearchaeota archaeon CG1_02_32_21
AAAAATATGGCGAATAATCTTTTGGAAAGATTAGACAAACCAGAACTTTAAAATGGTGAAAAAGAAAAGAAAAAAGAGCGTGAGAGATAATTCTAAAAATTTTAAGAAATTTCCGACTCTTGATTTGAAAACTGAAAAAGAAATAGCTATGGATTTTGCTGTTAAGGCGTATAAAAGATTTGATAAGATGATTAAAGCTATTGCTCTTTTTGGAAGCAGTTCAAAAAATTCTGCTGTTTCATCATCTGATATTGATGTAATAATAATTATAGATGACGCCAGCATTTCCTGGGACCAGGAGCTAATTTCATGGTATAGGGAAGAGCTTGGCAAGTTAGTTGCTGCAAATCCGTATAAAAAAGAGCTTCATATAACAACAACAAAAATTACTACTTTTTGGAATGATCTTTTAAAAGGAGATCCAGTTGTAATTAATGTTTTAAGATCTGGTGAAGCTCTAATTGATGTGGGAGGTTTTTTTAATCCTCTAAAAGCATTGTTACAGCAGGGGAGAGTTAAGATAAGTCCTGAAGCTATTTATACTGCTTTGCAAAGAGCACCTGAACATTTTAGGAGAAGCAAACTATCTGAATTAAATGCAATAGAAGGATTATTTTGGGCAATGGTTGATTCTTCTCAGGCAGCTTTAATGTCTGCAGGAGTTTCCCCGCCTTCTCCAGAACACATAACTTTATTGCTTAAAGAAGAGTTTGTAGATAAAAGTCTTATTAAGATGAAGTATGTTATATGGTACAGAGATATTTATATGCTGCACAGGAGCATAAATCACCAAGAAATTACTGACTTAAAAGGAAGTCAAATTGATGAATGGCAGTCAAGAACAGAAGAGTTTATTTCTGTTATGGCTAAATTAGTCAAAGAAATAATCGAGAAGAAATAACAACCAAATAACTATATTATTATGCTACTTTTGCTAATTCCTCTTTATCTTTTGGGAATTCTACTATGTTATCTTTTTCTTTCTCTGGTTTGACAGCTGTTTCTACTATTGTATAAACAATACTATCTTTTAACTGCGCTTCTTTTGGCTTACCTTCTGGAAGGACATTTAAGTTTTCAACGGTATATTTTGATAATTCTTTTGGATCAATTTGTTTTCCATCTTTATCTACAAAACTCATTAAAAATTCTCTTTTGTATGTACCTATATAATCTTGCACTAATTCTTGACCTATTTTTGTTGGAACCATTATTTTTTTACCATCTTTAGTCTTAGCTTCTTGAGCAGATATTCTTCTTATGAAGCTAGAGTATGCAGAATCATCATTAAACAGAGCAAGATATTTAATAATATCAACCTCTCCTTTTTTATTTACCATTTCATTTCTTACTTCTAGATATTTTCTATGGGCCTCATGCCTTTCATCCTTTTTATCAGATGGTGTAACAACATCAGCAGTTATTCCTGGCAAATCTTTTTCACTTAGCAAACTTACAGTTGCTTCTAAATCACTTTTAGCAGTATTTACAATTCCTCTTTGAGCATCTTCTAAAAGAGCTCTACCTGCACTCATTACAAATCCTGCGTCTTGCGAAACATAAGCTTCAAGGCTTGGAACAGGATGATATTTGGTCGCTACAGTTCCTATTGCAAGTTTTGCAGCTAATTCTTCCTTAGAATTTGTTCCTGCATATTCATGAATAGCTGAAAGCCCTTTCTGTAATTCAGCTTCTTCATTGACATATTTTTGAAGATCTTTTTTTACCATTTTTTATTCCTGAACCACCAGATTGCTCTATATATTTACTTATGTAATGAAATATAAATTTATCACTTACTGGCTGTTTTACTGTTATATAGTTCCTTGAAACCTCTGCACAAGTTTTTTCTTCTAGTCTATACACTGTAACTTCACCATTAGGACTTTCATATGTTTCAGCAACTATATGTGGGAGTAATATAATTTTATCTGGAGTTTCTTCCTGTACTTTTCCATGTATATTTCCAGAGCCTACAATTCCAATTCTGTAAAATCCAGAATACTCATTACCATGACTATTATTTTCAGATGTTCTATTAAATCCAATGTCTCTTTTCATAAAATTTGATGTTATTTACTATTTATAAATCTTCCCCTTTAGGTTCATTAATTAGTAGTAACAAGGAGAAAGGTTTAAAAGTGTTAAAAATTAAATAAAAGGAAATGAAAACAGAACAAAAACATGCAGAAGGAATAGTTAATCTAAGCCCCATACTTCCATTTACTTCTCCTGAAATGGCAGTTTTATGGACAAAATATTGTGAAGAAAGGCCAAAAGATTTTCCAGTTTCCAGATGGGATTATGTTGGAAAATTCAATAATTGGTGCTCTACATTAGAAACTGCAAGTAAAAGATGGATTGACAATCTTCATTCTGGAAAAGATAAGTATAGAGATGATTATTTGCACCCAAGAATTAGAAAAAAAGTTGAAAGTATTGAAGGAGGAAGATTTATTTTAGATATAGGGTGTGGAACAGGAGAGGCAGTTATTCCATATTTAAAAGCTAGCCAGCATTATTTGGGTTTAGATGTATCTAGAGTTGCTTTAGAATACGCTTCTCGAAAGCATAATATTCTTTTAGTTGATGATGAAGAATTTCCAGATTTTAATAAGGATAGAATATTAAGGTTTGGATCATTACCTAATGCAGTTCCTTTAGAAAGAGGAGAGATTTTTGACGAAGTTATTGTAAGCATGGTTTTGCATCATGTTTCTGATTTGAGAACTTCTCTTGAAACGATAAATGAAATGTTGTATCCTGGAGGAAATTATTTTATTGTTACATTTGATTCTGATAAAAGGGATCAAGTTGATGGATTTTTTAATAGAATATGTTATAAAGATGAAAAAAGGACTATTGGACATTATAAGCTTCCGCAAGGAATGATAAGGAATGTAACTATTCATTTCCATGATAATGATAAGGTCTTTGAGGAATTAAAAAAACATTCAGATTTTATTCATCTTGATGAGTGTGCAGGTATTTTCCAGATTTTTGAGGGCATAAAGAAAAGGAAATAGTTCTTGGCATATTTTATAAATTGGGTTTTCTTTGAGTATATTAAGTTTCGCGGAGCGAACGAAGTGAGCGGAGCGAGAGGATGAGATGATAACAAATATTAGAAAAAAGACAATATCTGTTATAAAGTATAACAATAATTAACATATAACAAAAAGTTTAAATATATACATATCCGTTATATCATATAATTGGTAAGATAATAAATAAGGAACTAGATAAGAAAATGGATAAGAAAAATATTGAACTTGCAAAAACTCTTGAGGATAATGCTAGAGAGTATTATTATAATGCAGTTGAAGCTGAAAAGAAAAAACAATTTAACAGCTCTGTAACTTTGTTCTTTAAGGCTCTTTCTTCTTTGGCTGATTTGTATATTTTAAAAAATAAAGGTTTTATGCCTTCAAATCATACCGAAAGATTTAGAATTCTTGAGGAAGATTATTCAGATATTTATATAATTTTAGATGATTCTTTTCCACTTTATCAGAGTAGTTATAGGAATAAATTAAAGCAAGAAACTTCGGAGGTTTTAAAAAGAAATGTCAGAAGATTATTTGAAATTCTTAATATTAGTATCTAAAGATTTTAGAAAAAAACAGGGAATTGTAGATATTATTCTTTATGGCTCTTCTGTTAAAGGAAAGATTAATCCAAGAGATGTAGATATTGCAATTTTATTTGATAATTTTTCTATTGATAAAAGACTGGGTATTTTAAGAGAGTATAAAGAAAAAATAAAGAAAAAAATTAATAATCCTGATATAATTCAAATCAACCTTTCAGAGTTTTTTGATTCTCATTTTTTAGCAAGAGAAAGTATAATTGTTGAAGGATATAGTTTAATTAACAATAAACCCTTTTCAGAAACTCTTGGATTCTTTGGATATATGTTATTTACTTATACATTAAAAGGACTTAACCATAATGATAAAACAAAGTTTACCTATTCTTTAATAGGTAGGGGAAAGAATAAAGGGATATTAAAAGGTTTAAATGCAGAACCTATTGGTAAGGGGGCTGTATTAATTCCTATAGGTAATAGTTATGTTTTTGATGAATTTTTAAAAAAGTGGAATATAAAATACAAATCCAGGAAGGTTTTAGCTGTATGATTTCTGAAAGAAAAGTTAAACATTTTGTTGCTAAAAAAAGCGGAAAGAAGATAAGCAAAGAGGCTGTTAAAAAAATAAATGAATTAGTTACACAGTATATGGTTAATTTATTAAATGGGGCTTCGAGAAATGCAGATTTTAATGGGAGAGTCGTGATAAGAAAAGAGGATTTTAAATAAGAAAATGAAAAAACTAACAAAACAGAAAATGCATGATTTAAAAATTAAGCTAAAGCCATTTTGGAATAAAAGAAGAAAATTAGAGTCTAATTTTCATAAAAAAGAAGATAAATTGCAAAAAGAAATGAATGATAAACTAAATTTAGATGTGGAATTGGAGTTTTTTTATGTTGATGGCGAGTGCGTTGGTATTGGTGCAAGAGATTATGATAAAAGAAAAAATTTTCCATTGGTTCATGATAGTGAATTAGAAGAAGAAAATTAAGTCAGAATTTTATAAAATTGAAGAGAAAAGAGCTGAGATGAAAAAGAGGAAAAAAGTACTTTGTGTATGTGCTCAGGGGCTTAATAGAAGCAGGTACATGGCAAAATATTTGAAAAACAAAGGCTATAATACTCAATATGGTGGGGCAACTATAGAAGCTCCAAATCCAATATATCAAAAAAACATAGAATGGGCAGATGTTATTGTAGTTGTAAGAAAAAGACTTGTGCCGATAATGAGAGAAAGGTTTAATATTAAAAGAAAAAAGTTGATTGTGTTAGATGTCAGCGATTCTCCCCTCACTTTGTTTTTAGAAAATAGAAAATTACACTTTTTGGATTATATTCATTTCCAGGAAAAATGGACCTATCCTCAGTTAAGAAAAGCTATAGAAAATTATTTACCCCTTTGATTTAAAAAATATCCAAAACTTCATCCTTTGGCTTCTTATTGGAGTTAGTTGGATCTTTTGGCTCTATTTTTTCCTGAAGGTAATTATTTTCAAAAGGTTCATATTCTTCAATATTATTTTGAGGATACTGGTTATTTGGAATCTCTACAATTGTCTCGCCAAATAATTCTTTTAGGGCATTAACAGAGTTATCTTCATCGCCTATTATTTTCTCGACATAGCTTGGAATTGCTATTTCAGATGTTTTAATTTCGTTTTTCTGATTGCTTTCTTTACGTTCTTCATAGTTTGCGCCATCTTCTTCTTCATTGTTAGAATCCATTAGCCTTTCTTTTAGGTCCTCTATTTTTTTTTCAACTTCCTGCGCTTTTTTAATAGGATTTTTATCAGCCCATTTTTTATCTTTAGAATTATTATTTTTATCAAATTGTTTTTTGAAATTTTTCTCTTCACCATTGCCGTGCGTTTTATTATCCTCATTATTTTTATTATATGACGCAGTTTTTGATTCTACACTGGCAACCAGTTTAGATATTTCATTAGCTACATCTGCGTTTACACTTATGCTGCTTATTCCATTTGCAATCAGGAATTTAACCATCTCTGGTTTGCTTCCGGCCTGACCGCATATGCTACTTTCAACGTTCATTTCTTCACAAGTTCTTAAAACCCTTTTAATAGCGTTTAGTACAGCTGGATGCAGTTCATTGAATAAATCCTGTACACTTTCATTATTTCTGTCAATTGCAAGAACATATTGTGTTAAATCATTTGTTCCAAAACTGACAAAATCGATACCTACCTTTAATATGTCTTTTATAACGAGACAGGCAGATGGAGTTTCAACCATTATACCAATCTTTACTTTTCCAAGTAATCCAAGCTCTTTGGCCATTTCTTTTGTCCGAGCTACTTCATCAGCAGATATAACCTGGGGGATCATTATTCCGAATTTTTTGTCATGGAACTTATTAGCACAGTTTAAGACTGCTTTTAATTCTGCTTTTAGTATATCTGGATGTTTTAGACTAAATCTTATTCCATGGTCTCCCAGCATTGGATTTCCCTCTATTTCTATTGAACCTTCCAAACTTGAGAATTCATCGCTTCTAATGTCGCTAGTTCTTATCCATATTTCTCTGAATGGTTTAGATATAATTGAAATTCCTTTTTCTAACATCTCTGAATATTCATGCAACTTTTTTTGTTTTTCAAAATTTAGTGGGTGTTTTCCGTTTGATGCAATAATTCCTTCAAGCCTTAATAATCCAATGGACTCAGATTTTGTTTTTGCAGCCCTTTCTTCTGCTCCTGGCAGGTCTACTATTACCTTTATTTTTGTTTTTGTCTGAACTATTGGGAGAATTTCAACAGACTGCTCTTTTCCAATACCTTCATAGATTATTCCTTTGAAACCGTCAACAGTTACTTCCTGCCCTTCAGTTAATACTTTTGTTGCATTGTCTGTTCCTACAACTGCAGGTATTCCCATTTCCCTGGAAACTATTGCTGCATGACTTGTCAATCCACCTTCATCAGTTATTATTGCAGATGCTTTTTGCATACTAACTACCATATCTGGATTTGTCATTTCTGTAACAAGCACGTCCCCCTTTCCTACCTTGTTTAATTCTTCCAAACTGTGGATTATTCTAACTTTTCCTGAAGCTACCCCTGGAGAAGCAGCCAAACCAGAAAGAATTTTTTTACCATTAATTTCTTTTTCTTCTTTTTTAACTTTAGTTGTTATTGGCCTTGATTGCACAATGAAAATTTCCCCAGATTCAATTGCAAACTCTATGTCTTGTGGAAGGCCATAATGTGCTTCTATTCTCAATGCAATATTAGCCAGCTCTTTTGCCTGGCCTTCAGTTAGAACCTGCTGTGTTCCTTTTTCCCTGTTTAAAATAATTTCCTGATTGTCCCCCTGAGAATTTCTTGTTATAGCTGTTTTCTTGTATGCTATTTCTTTATTAACAATTTCTAAATCCCTGTTAACTTCATAATTGTCTGGTTTTATTCTCCCTGAGACAATTCCTTCTCCTAAGCCAAACACAGCTTCTATCACAACATTGTTATTTTCTTTTACAGGGTTAGTTGAAAAAATAACTCCTGATTTGTCAGAGTCTATCATTCTTTGCACGACAACTGCTAATGCAAACTGCTCTTTGCTAAATCCTCTTTTTTTTCTGTAATAAATTGCTCTTGCAGTAAATAAGCTTGCAAAGACTCTTTTTACACTTGTAATTAATTCAGTATTGCCTTTGACATTAAGGTAGGATTCCTGCTGGCCTGCGAAACTTGAATCCTCTAAGTCTTCTGTTGTAGCTGATGAACGGACTGCTACAAAAACCGGCTCATTAGAATATTTTAATATATGCAAGGCATCTTTACTTACGTCATGCAATGATTTTTTGTCTACATTAAGGTTTTCATAAGAATCAACGATTTCCTCTTCAAGCTCTTCAGGCATCTTAGCTTTAGTCATCAATTCCCTTATTTCTTTAGATTTATCCTCTAGCTCTTTGGTGTTGTCAACATTTATTGAATCAAGTATAGAATCAATTCTTTCCTTGATACCTGACTTTTCAACGAAAAATCTGTAAGCATCTGTTGTTATCACAAATGCTGGAGGTACCGGAAATTTTGAGTTGTACATCTCGGCAAGATTAGCACCCTTTCCTCCAGCAATCATGCCGGACTTTTTGTCTAATTCGGGCAGCCATTTAATAAAATTATTATTCTTATTATTAACCATTTTATCTCTTTTTGTATAATAATCAAATAATTATATATTATAAATTTTGTTGTTGAAAAATAATTGCCAGAAACACTGTATTTAGCATGTTATTTGCTATTTTTAAATCACTAATTTTTATCTCCTTGTTATTATTACAAGAGAAATACCGCCTATTAAGAAAAATATTCCGAAGAATAAGCTTATTGATGTGGTTATTTCTTTTGCTCCCACAACTGCCCCTAAGATGTTTGACTTAATATTAGTCAAGAGAAGAAAACCAAGTATTGTGTAAAAAATACCCTGAATATAATAAAATTTCTTTAGGTCCATGATTAATTAAAGTTAGGGGTGTTTATAATATTTACGCATGCATGTATTCACAGAAATTATTTTTGGTATTGCTTTACTGCTTAATTTCTATTATTCTCGACCTGCATGGAAGTTTTGCTTTAACAGATTTTAGAACTGCCTTTACTAACCTTATTTGTTTATCTCCAGTGGTTTTTACCCTAAATATTTGCTTCCCTGAATCGACCATTGCAGCTCTTCCAATTGTTTTTCCAAATGATTTTTGCATTCCTGTCTGCATTCTGTCACTTCCTGCTCCTGTAAGCATTTTGTTTTCCCTTAAAATATGGTGTGGGTGGACTTTTACTTCTAAATAAAACTGGGCAGGAATTTGTTTGTCTAATTCCCTTGTTATTGCCTGTCTGCATGCTTCGATTGCATTGTCTCTTATTTGGGTTTTTTCCTGGCTTACTAAACTTACTTCAGTGTCAAATTTTCCTTCATTGTCAGACTTTTGATTTCCAATATTGAATTTTACAATTTTTTTCTGGGGAACTGTTTTAATAAAACTCTTAGACTTTTTTTTAGATGTTCTTGTGTATGGTCTTGCATATTTCTTTGAATATGCTCCTGCTTTTCTTAATGCTACCATTTACATAGCTCCCTTTCTTGTAGACTATCTGTTAAATAAAGCTGTAATAAGAATGGATTGCTAGTTTTTAATACATTAGCTACTTTCCAATTAAACCATTTGTTAATTATTGGTTTAGCTTCATCATAAGTTGAAGCATTTGCTATTTTTTGAAAGTATTCTCTTTGTTTTTTTTGATAGTAATCCTCAAGTCTTTCAATATTGCTTAAGTCTTCTGTTCTCATTTTACCTCAACCTCTGTTGTTATTGCCTGACCTGGCAAGCCCTTTTCGAAAATTGCTCTTACTAATCCTTTGTTACCATGAGTTGCAGCTATTTTGCCCTTTATGTGTTTCTTTTCCTTTCCAGGAGAGGTCCAGATTAGTTCTTTTCCAACTAGCTTAGATGCTTCATCTTTGTTTTTTGATCCTGCATCTATTAAAAAATGCCTCGGAGTATAATTACGCCTTCCCCTTCTAAACTGAACAACAATGCCTTTAACCATCTTATTTATTGAAAATTTGCGTTTAAAAATCTTTGTTATAGGATTATCTCGAACTTGCCTAGTTCTTTTTCTAGTATAGAGAAAATTTTTGGGTCAACTTTTAAATGATTTTGTGGTTTTTGATTAGATATAGCTTCGTTAAACTCCTGGATGTTTGATTTTTCCAGCCTGTTTGTTATTTTTCTTACATCAATTCCCTGCAGCAAGAAAACTCCCTTTTCTGTTAGTATTAGTTTTGCCTGCTGGTC
>MNVX01000014.1:0-3786 GCA_001872185.1 Candidatus Pacearchaeota archaeon CG1_02_32_21
AGTCTGGAGCATAATGGCCAGAAATTTACATACAAAAGAACTGTCACTATTAATGTTTCTCCTCCAGAATCAGTTCCATTAGAAATTATGGATGCTCTTGATGAATGTGGCTATAAAGAAGTACCAAATAAATTACCTTAAGCTCTAAAATCAAGCCTATCTCCTGTTTTGTTTTCCATTCCAGGATAATAACCTGAGCTTGTTGGCTGAACCATTTTGTCTAAATGAGTCATATTATTTTCACCAAGTAAACCAGAGTTGTCTATACTTACCTTTTGAGCACTTTGTGTTTCTGAAGAATAAACAGTAGGAATTGTAGAATATTCATACCTATTTTCATGCCATGAAATGGAAAGTACTATATTTACCATGTAAAAATCACCATATTAACCTTTAAAAATCTTCCTTGCTATTCTAAATTTATAATATGGTATTTATAAAAAAACTGGTGATGCATGGCTTCAAGAGCTTTGCAAATAAAACAGAAATACCTTTCGATAAGGGGATTAATGTTATACTAGGTCCAAACGGCTCTGGGAAAAGTAATATTAGTGATGCACTTTGTTTTGTTCTTGGAAGACTTAGCAGCAAAAGTTTAAGGGCTTCAAAAGCATCTCACTTGCTGTTTCATGGAAATAAGGAAAAAAAACCAGCTCATGAAGCTTCTGTTGAAATAGTTTTTGACAATTCGGATAAGGGTCTTAAAGTTGATGCCAAAGAAATTGTAATAGAGCGTGTTGTAAGAAGAAAGGGTTCATCGGTATATAAAATAAATAATGAAGTTAAGACCAGGCAAGAGGTTCTTGAATTACTGGCAAGTGGAGGAATAGACCCTAATGGATTTAATCTTGTTCTGCAGGGAGAGATTGCATATTTAGTTAAAATGAGGCCTGAAGAAAGAAGGGTTATTTTAGAAGAGGTTTCAGGAATATCAATATACGAATCTAGAAAACAAAAGTCTCTTAAGGAAATAGAAAAAACAGAGCAGAAGCTGAAAGAGGTTTCAGCAGTGCTTAGAGAAAGAACAGCTTACCTTAAGAACCTGGAGGAAGAAAGAAAACAAGCACTAAAATTCAAAGAGCTTGAAAAAACTGTAAAGCAGTGCAAGGCCAGCATACTGAAAAAGAACATTGATGAAAAAACAAAAAAAATTGATGAAGTGAGCAAAGAGGTTGGAAAGAATACGTCTTATAAAGACAAGCTGAAGGAGGAAATTTCAAAGGTTAATAAAGAAACTCTCGCCTTGGAGTTAAGAACTAATGAAATAAATCAATATATACAAAAGACAACTGGTTTTGAAAGAGAAAGCTTAAACGATGAAATTACAGAACTAAATGTCCGTGTTGCAAGTGAAAGGGCAAGACAGGAAAATTTTGAAAAAAGACTTTCGGAAAATCAGTTCAGAAAGTCAAGTTTAAATCAAAATCTTAAAGAGCTAGAGTCAGAAGTTGAAAATTTAAAAAGAGAGTCTCCAAAAATATCAAAAAGGCAGTCTTTGCTAAAGGAAAAAAAGGCAGAGCTTGACAAAATAGAAGCAGAAAGAGAGCAGTTATTTAATGCGAGAACAGAAATAAATTCAATTAAGGAAAGGGTAAGAGAAAAGACAAAATATTTAGAAAAGGTTTCATCAGAAAGCAAGTTAATTTTTGGACAAATTTCAAGAATGTCAGAAGAGCTCTCTTCTAAGTCAATAGATGAAGCAGAGTCTGAGATAAAAAAAATAGAATCAAAATTACAGCAATTAGAAGCTATTCTTGATAGTAATAATAATAAAAAAATAGAGTTTGGGAGTAAAATTTCTGTAATACTTTCAATTATAGACAGGAATAACAAGGTAAAAGAAAGCATTCCAAAAAAAGATATCTGTCCTATATGCCAGACTAAACTTACAGAGTCGCATAAGCTTCATGTAATAACCGGAGCTGAGAGCAAGATTAAAGAATCTCAAGCCCAGAGATTAAGTTTACAGAGTAAAATAGATGAAATAAACTCTAAAAATCTGGAAATAAAAGACTCTCTAAAATCTTTAGAAGACACATTAAAAAGAAGGAATAATGAGCTTGGTGTTTTAAGAAACATTGAAGATAAAAAAGAGATTATGAAGAAACTTGTTGAAGATGAAAAACAAATTAAGCAGGAAATAGAAAAATTAGACCAGAAACAAAACTTTTTGTCCAACAAGGCAAACCATAAAGACAGCATTGAGGAAAAATATAATAAACTGTTCTTTGAGATGCAGGAGCTTTCTTCAAGAACTGATGATAACTTAGACACAACGATTCTTTATAAAGAAAGAGAAATCGAAAGTGTAAGAAATGTTCTAAAATCTATAGATAAGGATGAGATAGAAATAAAGTCTGAACTTGGAAGAATGTCAGAGCAAATCAGCTTGGATGAAAAAGAGCTTGAAAAGAAAGAAGCTGATTTGGAGGAACTAAGTGAAAAGTTCCAAAAGTTATTTGACGAAAGAACTCAGATACAGGAAAAAATAAAGGATAAAAATATCCTGCTTGTCAATAAGCAAAATGCTCTTGGCAGAATAGATGAAATAATTAATAATTTAAGGATAGATATTGCAAGAGTTTCAGCTGAAAAAGAGTCTTTGGATTATGAAATTAAAGAATTTCATGGTGTGGAGATTATACAAGGAAGTGTTCAGTTCCTCCAGGAGAGGATGAAAAAAGCAGAACAGACTCTTGCCACAATAGGCAGTGTTAATATGCGTGCTTTAGAAACCTATGATGCAATAAAGAAAGAATATGAAGAGATTTACAAGAAAGTAGAGCAGTTGGAAAAAGAAAGAGACCAGATTCTTGCCGTAATAGCTGAAATTGACAATAAAAAGAAGAAGACATTTATGAAGACCTTTAAGGCTATTAATGAACTCTTTACAAGAAATTTCTCCCAGCTTAGCACAAAGGGAAGGGCATTTTTGGAAATAGAAAATCCTGAAAATATGTTTGAAGGGGGAATTAACATAGCAATAAAAGTAGCTAAAGGAAAATACCTTGACATTACCTCTTTATCTGGCGGAGAAAAAACTCTTGTTGCGCTATCACTTATTTTTGCGATACAAGAATTCAACCCATATGCTTTCTACATATTAGATGAAATAGACGCAGCTTTAGACAAAAGAAATTCAGAGTTGCTGGCTAACCTTCTTAAAAAATACATTAAAACAGGGCAGTATATTATAATAAGCCATAATGATTCTATAATTTCAGGTGCTGATATTTTGTACGGCGTCAGCATGAATAATGGCATTAGTAAAACATTAAGCTTAGAAGTTAAGGAAGTTTAACCAAATTCATAATATTGCTCAGGTTGTTGGTTTTCTGTTAGGAAAGATCCAAGACCTATTCTTAGTTCTCTCTTAAATCCTCCAGAAGAATAATAACCATGGACTGCTTTAGCCCATATTCTTTTAGGCAATCTGCTTTCAAGATCAATTAACTTTTCTTTTAAATGACCATTTTTACTAAAAAATACACTATCAATACAAAATTCTATGTATGGAAAAATATCTGATTTAACACTTATTCCAGTTTCATTTTCAAAATCTCTTTCAGGAACAGGTTTTCCATTTATGTAATATATTACAAGAACTCCCTGAGAACGAATATCGAGTCTTTGTTCTGGTTCTTCACTTGTATAAATTATTTCTCTTTTTGTACATAATAGCGTCATATTCTAATGTCTTTTATCAAAGACTTTGAAAGTTAATAGAATATTGGCATTATTGTTTATATCTTTTACTATGATTGCTTAGATAGAATAATCAAAAAT
>MNVX01000014.1:3794-13942 GCA_001872185.1 Candidatus Pacearchaeota archaeon CG1_02_32_21
AGAAAAAAAGGAGAAAGAAAAAAATAAAAATTAAAAACTTAGTAGTAACTTTCCCCGAATTCTTCTGTTTTTTCTGGCCTTCTTGTAAGCAACACTACTAAGATTACAACAAGAACTACAAAGATTATTGCTAATACTATTGTAAGAGCAACAACATTGCTACTTGTTGATCCACTTGAAAGTGCTCTGCCTTCTACAGTTGCAAGATATTGAGCTTCTTTTGTGAAGTTGTCAGATGTTACTCCAACTGAGAATGGAAATGTTCCTTCTCTGTTAGCAGTTACATATACCTTAACAATCTTGCTTGAACCAGCTGGCACAATTGCCACAGGTTCAGATAATCTGATGCTTAAAGCGTCAGAAGTTGCAGGAGCTAAGTTGTAGATAGCTATTTTGTTACCTGAGTTTACAAGAACAAGGTCATATGATGTTTCTTGTCCAACAGCAAATTGCTTTCCTGTAGGGTTTGAAAGTACATTTCCTTCTGCTCTTGAGGCTAATACTGTTAGGCTTTTAGCGACAACTGTTTCAGTGTCTCCATTGAAAGCTCTAACACTCATTTCATATTTACCAGATTTTGCGTCTTCTGGTATTGTTATGAAAAGCCTTCTCTCTCTTGAATCTGCTTGATCGCAGTCTCCGTTATCGCTGTCACAAACGTCTACTGGAGACAAGTCTTCAAAGTAAGCACTTCTTGAGATGCCTAATTCAGGCATTTTTACAGTAACAAAAGTGTCTTCAGCTTCCTGTCTTCCCATGTTCTTAAGAACAACAGTGATTGGTACTGTTTCCCCAGGCTTTGCATTTGGTTCAAAATCAACCAAAAGAACTTCTAGGTTATCAGCCATTCTCTGTCCTTGAAGAGATAACTCTTCTTCATAGTTTCCAGAGTCAGTTTCAATTCTTAAGAAAAGAGTCAATTCTTCCTCAGGGTCTACGTCTGATGGGACGTTTACAGAAAGTCTAAGCTTGTATTCTCTGTCTTCAATAAGGTCAGCAAAATCATTTTCAACAAATGTTCTGCTTCTCTCACCTTGGAACCAAGCTGACACTACAACATCGCTCGCATTTTCATTAGCAGTGAATTCAAATGTTACAGGAACTTTTGATCCTGCAACAATTGCTACATTATTGCTTGTCGCATCTAAGCCATCTACTTCAATTAATCCTGGAGCTATGTCCAGAGTTGATGTAGCTGCTACCATGCTGGCAACAATTGTAACTGCTAAAATTGCTACAAGTGATGCCAAAACGAAATTTTTTCTCATTTTGGATATATGTTTATTTAGGTTATTTTTGCAAGATTATCTTGATTTATAAACTTTATGGTGACAACATAATTAATGTAACTACCGAGTGATACATAATTCTTAAGGCACAAACCTTAAATATACGTTATAACAATGTTATAACGTATGGTAGCACCAAATAAAAGGGTATTTTACCGTCGGGCAGTAAGGGTAGGGAATAGTTCAGGCGTTTTGCTCCCAAAAGCATTCTTAGGGCATTATGTCAGAGTTGCAGTTGTAAGCCCGCCAAAGAATATTAAGAAAGATGTGAGCTCAATTCTTTCACCATTGTTTGAAGAAATAATTGGAATTTATTTAATAAGCGAAACTGAAGAAAAAATAGAGATACTTGCAGTTTCAACAAACGTAAACAAGCATTTAGAAAAAAGAAATTACTTTGTTGATGTTGTTCCTCTAAGTGTTTTAAAAAAATCAATAAAAGAAAAATCCGAAACCAGAGAAAAAATAAAAATTGCAAAACCTATTTTGAATAAATTTTTACTTTTTGAATTAAAAAAATTAATTTGAGTTTAAAGTTTTAATCAATCTCTTTCCAGATTTTTACGCTTTCAACTGAGTCTTTTAATGGGTCAGGAGACTCATTAATTACAGTAATATTACATTTATTTTTCACACTTTTTAGGGCATCTAGCAGTTCTTTCAGTTCCTTTTTTGGAGTAAGAATATGGTGCTTTTCTCCCTTGTCCCCATAAACAATTCCTGAAAAATGGCAGTGCCATTCTTTAAACTCACTAAACTCTTTTATCATTTCCCCATAAGACATCTTGCCATTTGACCTGGCCTTTAAATGGGCAAAATCCAGGCAAAAGCCACAGCCAGTTTCTTTAGCCAGTCTTTTAATATCATCTGAACTGCCAAAAACATTAACCTTCCCCATAGTTTCAACACATAGCCTAACTTTCCAGTTATTCTTTTTTATTTCTTCCTGCAGTTCAAGAATAGCTTTCTTAATATTAGTATAAGACTCTTCCTTACTTATCTTACCATAATAGCCAGGATGTATTACAACACAATGGCATCCAAGTTTCTCACCTATCTTTAAACAGTCAAGAATTCTTTTTTTACTTGCTTCTATCTTGGATTTTTCAGCAGAATTAAGGTTTATCCAGTACTGGGCATGTATGCTAAGTTTAATTCCTAACTTTTCAGCAGTTTCCCTAATAGCCCTAATATCTTTATCCTCTTTAATATAAATCCCATAAGTAAATGCAATTTCACAGGCTTTAATGCCTAGTTTGCTATATTCTTCCAAGTTAGAAACAGCTTCCTTCACACCTCCAAGACCTGATGGACCAAAAATTACGCTCATAAAGTTCTATAGAGTATTAATATAAAAAGGTTGTTAATAATCCGGTCTGTCTGTTTCAAATAAATATCCAAGTCCTATTTTTGGGGCTACACTTGTGATAAATTTTAAGTCTAAGACATGGTCAATTGCTCCAATTCTGGACTTTTTCATTTTCATTTGAGAATCAAGATTTGCTTTTCTAACAGATTCTCTCAATGAATCATTAAATTTATCTTTACTTTCTATATATGGAAAATTAATTTCTGTCCAGCTACTTCCTAATTCATACAGGGAGTGTCCATCAGATACTGATAATGCTCCTAAATCCGGGAATGTTTTTTTCCAATAATGGTAAAGTCCTTTAGCTAAAGAATTTGGAACTTTAGAATATCCTGTTTTTACAAAAGGTATTCCCAAACTGGCCTCACCATTATGCACCTCAATTGCATCAATCTCACATAATAATTCTGGCATTACACCGAAGATATAATATCCAAGTCCATGTTTATAAAAAGAATGATCTAGAACAATTGTACCATTATTATCTTTTGCTTCTTTTACAGTATCTTTCACATCTCTCCATTCTTTCATATGTTTATCTTTCTCCAAACCTAAAACTAATAAATGCCCCTGCTTAGTTGGAATTTCCTGCCCTTTAATAACCAAAACCTTTTTCTCAGGAATATACACTGCATTTCCATTATTGCCTACTTCTAATCTGTCATATCCTCTTAATTCAATAAAATGCTCATATCTTCTATCAGAAAAATTAATCATTCCAAAAGTCCCATTTTTACCAAGTCTTTTACAAGCTAAATCTAGTGCTAAATTAAAATCTCTATCACGAAATATGCTACTTGTTCTAAGATGATTATGCAAATCTGCTTTAACTTTCATTTTTATTCAGGACTTCTTCTATCTTCAACTCTTGCTCTTAACTCAAAAACTTGTCTTTGATAATTTGATCTTTTTAATTCTTTTAGCCTTTCAATTTCATCTAATTGTTTTTCTATGCCAAAACCAATAGGTTCTTTATTCAGCTCTTCATAAATCCTTCTTGCTCCCAAATAAGAATATGTATGACTATTTTCCTGAGAATTTCCATTAACATAAGCTTTTAATTCTATAAACCTTCCATGTTCATCTAACACGTTGATAAATTTCATTTTAACTTCCTGCAGGCTTTAATGCCTGAACCATATCTTTGTAGGATTCAAACTCATAACGCCCAGCATCATCAAGAAAAACCATACCCATATAAGCTGATTTTTTTAAATTATTTAAAAAAGCAATGCCTGAATCAATAACTTCTGTCTCTAAACTTCCATCAGAATATGGCCTTCTTATAAGTGCCAAACCTACAGCTACAGAACTTAATTCTCTAACATCAAGAACTTTAGTTTCATTTCTTTTTTCCATAAAACCCCATATTTTTTCTGTTTTTAAACTTTTCCATAGTGTTACCTTACTAGTAGTAACAAAAAAGTATGTATCTTATAGAGATGAATCAGAAACATTTGTTACGCTAACATTAACATTACTTATAGCGCCTTTCCCGGAAAAAATGTCTATATTTGCTACTTCACTTCCGATTTTGCCAACATTTTCCAGTATGTACTGATATAGTTGCTCTATTATAATTGACTGCATACCTTCTTTTAATTGCCCTGAACAACTTTCAGTATTTGTTTCAGGATAGCTGACAACCCCAAGTGGAACTGCACACTTCATTTCTTTGCCCTCTAATCTTAAACTTTTAACTGAACCTTTTCTTAATTCAAGCAGTTTAACATTAACAATGCATTTGTCAAGGCTGTCAACCTTAGACTTGCCCTCTATTTTATACTCCCAGGCAACATCTCCTGCATCATTAACATAGCTTGCCCTTCCACATTTTTCTAACTTAGTTTCCCAGCACTGCAAATTTGAACATAAAGGGGTATAAATAAATGTAAAGAATAAAGCGACGCTTAATACTATAATAATTAATATTATAATCACAACCCCTTTAGACATGTTTTATTATAGGGAAAATTGTTTAAAAAACTTCCTAATCGACAAGATAAAACTTTGACTGCACAGTATGAAAGATAATATACTACTTAAACCAAAGAAATGTGTTTAAATAATTCTTTTATTTTTTGAATGTCTTTTGTAGAGGCTTTCCATATTCTTTTAATATTAGTTTCAAAATAAGAATGAACAATAAAATCTCTGAATTGAGACATATCAAACCAAGGAATATGTTTGTTCTTTTCCTTTAGAGCTCTTGGAATATTCCGGCTTGCTTCACCAATTATTTCAAGCCTTCTTATTACAGCATCCTGTAATTTCTTATCTTTCTTGAATTCTTCTTCAGAAATATTTTGCATATATTCTTCTATTTGTTTTATGCTTTCTAGAATGTCATTAAGATAGAGTTTGTAATCTCTTTTCATATTATAATAGGGATTGTATCTCTTAATATATTATTTTTCATTTCAGGTCTTATAGTTTCATATTCAACAAGGTCAACTTTCTTCTTTATGGCTTTTTGAAGCATTCTTTTTAATCTTATAACCTCAATTAAACCAACATCATCATTTATTTTTATTAAAATGTCAATGTCACTATTCTTTTTTTGCTCTCCCCTTGCATAGCTTCCAAAAATTCCTGCTTTAGTTACCTTATACTCCTTCAGAACTGGAATTATCTTTTGTTTTATTTTTTCTATTTCCCCACTTTTTTCCATATTTAGATTAGATTCTTTAAGTTTTTAAGGTTTTCCTAGAATGTCTGTCGGTACTGTTTTGATATCTTTTAAGAATTAAGGATTAGTTTCTGCCCAAGCGTTGCCTACAAATCCTTGAGGATAATTATAGGGATTGGATACAGCTATTCCAACATCTAAGAACATATTATTTCCTAAGTCTCCTTGAACTCCACAATCTGCTTCTTCACTTAATTCTATTGCTCTTGGTGTATTTTTTATTGTGTTATTTCTCATAGTTATAATACCTTTTTTATTTATATTTCCACTTGCAAATATTATGGATGATGGGAGATAAGATGGGTCAAAAACATTAATAACACTGTCAAAAACATTATTTTCTAATGTTACATCTCTTGATGGGTTAACAAGTACTCCAGCAGATTTGCCATAAAATAAATTATCATGTATATATGCTTCTTTAGAGATGCTTAAAGAACCAATAAAGTATGCACCACCCATATCTACAACTTCACCCTCTAATCTGATATTAGATACTTCAATAAAATCTTTTGGTGATTTAATTAATTCTTTCACAGTTGTTTTATCTATACCCTGCCCAGTTAATTTCAAAGGTTTAGTAGGTACAACAATATCTTCTCCATTAATGCCTATTCCATATCCATCCCCAAAAACTCCTTTACCAATTTGAATTTCAGTAGGGTCATCATAAATGTTAGAAATTGCTATAGCTTGGTCTAATCCAGAATAATAAGGATAGACATCATTTGCTCCATATTGAACATAAATAGTTCTCATTGTCTGTAGTGATTTATCTTTATTTAAATAAGAAATTAATGATTTAGCTAATGGATTGTTTGGAATAGGATTATAGTCTAATGCTTGGCTTACATCTACATTTTCACCCTGAACAAATCTATCTTTAATCTCTTGTTCATCTGTATAAAAAGTGTAGGGTGAAGGTTCTGGTATTGGCTCTGGATTAGGTTTATGAATAGGACATCCTGAACCTAAAGCTAAAGTTAATCCTGCTAATCCTAAAGCGAGTTTATTTTTGAGTTTCATAAAAATATAGTAAGGTTTCTGCTTAAATATTTTTCGCTTATTAAGAGTTAAGATAAAGTTTTAGAAACTAATAAACTCTATATTACTGCTTGTTTCTGTGAAGTTCTTTGCAGCTAAATACCTTACATTAGACTCTTCTATAATTCTTATCACCTTTGAAGTAGCTTTGCCGTCAATAGCAATTATATATGCATCTCTTGCTCCGTTAAGAAGATATCTTAACTTTGAAGCAGATCCGCTTCTTAAAACTTCTAAATTTGAATTTAATATGAATACTTTTTTGCTTCCGTCGACTTCTTTGTCTAAAAACTTTTTTAATTTATCATTATCAATTTTCTTTAATTCTTCAGACTCTTTTTCTCTGTTATTTCTTTGGTTTGACTCATTTGAATATTCCTGCCTTGAAGAGTAAGAAGAAAATTCCCTTGCAGGAATTTTCTTTCTTAAACTAGCAAGTATTTCCTTACCTGAAAGTTCTTCAACTTCTTTGCCATCTGGTGCAAATGCAACATAATGGATGTCTGCATTTTCTATGACATTTTTAGCTATTAGCTGTCCGCCACGATCCCCATCTAAAAATAAAGTTATTTTCTTCTTTCTGGAAAGTTCTATTATAGCTTTAGGAAGCTTTGTTCCGTTCATACCTATTACATTGTAAACTCTGTTTTCTAACAGGTTTATAACGTCGGCTCTTCCTTCAACAACAATTACCTCTTCCTCGGATTCAATGTCTCCGACAGGAAGTTCTTCTGCTCCATAAGACTGAACTTTCATAGCCCTAGTCCCTGTTTTAACAATTCCTGAAATTTCCTTAGAGTTAGTGTTTTGCATCCCTTCTAAAAGTTTTTTTGCTCTGTCAAGGATGTAGTCTCTTTTATTTCCACGAACATCTTCAATTTTTTCAATTGTTATCTTAGCTTCAGTTGGCCCTACTCTGTCAATAGTTTCAATAGCAGCAGCTATTAAACTTGTTTCACTCTGATCAAGAGCAGTAGGTATTTTTATTACTCCATGAGTCTTACCATTAGCACTTTCAGTTTCTACTTCTATTCTACCTATTTTTCCTTCTTTTTGTAAGTCACGAATTTCTAATTCGCTTCCCAAAAGACCTTCTGTTTGGCCGAATATAGCTCCGATTACATCAGGCTTTTCTACAGGCCCGGATGCTTCAAAGCTAGCATGAATCATATATTTGATTGATACTGGACTTATTTTTGCCATTTTATTATTTTTACCTCCTATAATTTAGGTTTTTATTTATTAGAAATCTTACAGAATACCTCTATTTTACCAATTAAGGTTTTATTAGCCCTTTAAAATAAAAGGTGAATATGAGTATTATGATATAATATAGGTAATAATAATATCCTATACAATTTCTAACATAATTGGGTGTTTTGAGAATTTAAAAAGCTTTCTGTTTTTAAAATTAGTAAGGTCTGAAATCTATTTTTGGAGGCTCTCGGAAATCTATTCTTTTTAATCTTTCAACATCTCTTATATGTCCCAGTGCTTCGTGAAGTTCTATTAGTTTATCACGAATCTCAACTTTTTTTTCAAATGGCTGTTTTAGCTGAATTAATTTTTCATAAATTTCAATTGCTTTTCTTTTCTTGCCAGTGTCTTCTGCAACTTTTCCCACAGCCCTGTACAAGTCTAAGTATCTGCTAACAACTAACGGCTTTTCCTTAAGATTTGTGCAAGATAGAGCAGAATTCAAAGATCTATCTGCAGATTCAAATTGATTATCTTTAATTTCAAGTTCAGCTTCTCTAAGATAAAGGTCAACTTTTTCTTTGTAAGTTATAGCAACTTCAGAAGCGTTTGCAATATATCTTACTGCTTCTTTATATAATCCTCTTGCTTCACATATAGTAACAAGCATTAGTAGAATGTACTTTTTAGTATCTAAACTGTCAGCAACTTTTAAATGCCTTTTAAGTTTGTCTATTTTAACAAAATCATCTTTTCCTTTTATAGAATATTCAATCTCCTCTTTAGTTACCATAAATAATAAAGTTTTAGCAAATATTTAAGCATTATGGTGGGAAACTATACTAAGAGATCAAGATTAGCCTTAATCCAACCTTTATAGATATAGAAAGTTTCTAGAAGAATTCTTAGAATCATTTTAGTTTTGCAGAATTTGTTTATATTAACTTTTGATCAGTTTCAGGGTTCTGGTCTCCATGATCTCTTAAACACTTGAATCCCTTTCTAAATACTATATTATAATCTTCTCTTCGATCTAAAGTGCTATTTTCAGGACTATCGGTACTTGTAGGACTGGCTCTTTCTTCTGTTTTTTTTCCAGTTGTCTGAAAAGATGGGTTCTCAGAACTAACATGATAAATAATCCTTTCATCCAAACCATGCATATTTAATAAATAGTGGGTCATTTTAAATTATAATTTTATCGAAAATTAAATTTTCTTTGCAGTAATTTCAATACAAACTCCAGCTGCAACAGTTTGTCCTGCATCTCTTACAGCAAATCTTGCCATATGGGGGTTATCAGTTTGTTTTTCAATTACTAAGTTTCCTATTGGCTTTAATCTTACTTTAGCAACATCTCCGTTTTTCAAAAAGTCTGGATGTGCCTGAGCAACCTGGCCTGTTTTAGGATCATATTTTTCAATTAATTCAATAAACTGGCAAGGAACTTGTGCTGTGTGAACGTGGAATACAGGAGTATAACCTTTAGCCAAAACAGTTGGGTGGTTTATAATAGCAATTTTAGCAACAAACTCTTCTGCAATTGTTGCAGGCTGAGCAGCGTCGCAAATTACATCTCCTCTTGCTACATCTTTCTTTCCAACTCCTCTAATATTCACTCCAACATTATCTCCAGCTTGTGCTTCTGGAAGCTGTTCATGATGAGCTTCTACGCTTCTTATTTCTCCAAGAACTCCTTTTCCAGTTCTTCCAGGTAAGATTATAATTTTTTGTCCAGGCCTCATTATTCCAGTTTCAATTTTTCCAACTGGAACAGTACCAATACCTGTAATTTCATAAACATCCTGGATAGCCATTCTTAATGGGAGATTTGTTGGTTGTTCTGGAGGGTTGAATAAATCAAATTGTTCAAGAACAGTTGGCCCTTTATACCAAGTCATGTTTGGTGATTTCTTAGCAACATTATCTCCTTTTAATCCTGCAACAGCTAAGAAAGTAATATTAGCTCCGTAACCAACTATTTTCAATTCATTGGCAACAGCTTCCTTAACTTTATTGAATGCATCTTCTTTATAATCAACTTCATCCATTTTATTGATTATAACAGCCAACTGTGAAACTCCCATAGTTTTCATTAACCATAAGTGTTCTTTAGTTTGTGGTTGCACTCCAGCTTTTGCTGCAATTACTAAGAATCCAGCATCTGCCTGTGATGCACCAGTAATCATGTTTTTTACAAAGTCTTTGTGTCCAGGTGCATCAATTATTGTAACTTCAAATTTTTGAGTGATTATTTTTTGATAAGCAAGATCAATTGTAACTCCTCTTTCTCTTTCCTCTTTAATTCTGTCCATTACGTAAGCGAATTCAAAACCAGCTTTTCCATGTTTTTGAGCTTCAGCTTTAAGTTTAGTTAATTCCTGTTCAGGAATTTTACCAGTATCATACATTAGTCTTCCAACTGTGGTTGACTTTCCAGCGTCAACATGTCCTACGAAGACAACATTAAAGTTTGTTTTTGCTCTCGCCATTTTAAATTTCTTTGAGTAGTTTTGAATAATTTTCTTGGTTTATAAATGTTTTGTTTTTTTTTTCAGTA
>MNVX01000002.1 GCA_001872185.1 Candidatus Pacearchaeota archaeon CG1_02_32_21
TCATCTACACCTATTGTTTCAAATGTAAAATAATATCTATCTCCAATCTTTCTAAGAACATCTTTAAAATAATTTACAATGTTATCATCTAAAAATAAATCTTTGCGATATTTTATACAAAACATCAAATGATATTTTATTGCATATACTTTATGACAAGAATGTTGTAAATGTTCATACATACCAAAAAGAGATGATATCAGTTTATAGTTTTTACCCAGCCACAGCAAGCTGTGGGGATTTCTTTTTAATTAAATTCTTTTTTCAATCTTAACAGCAGTAGGCGCTTCTCCGCCATGCCATGTAAATCTAGGTCTTACCCTCATAGGATATATTCTTTCTGAATTATCATCAAGTATTATCGCGCTTCCTTTTAAATCAGGAAGATCATCAATTTGTTTTTTTATGCTCTCAACCAGGTAAGTCTGCATTATCTCATTCAAAGCCATAACATCTGCCATAGAAGTTAATCTATGGGCAATTACAATATCACTCTGAGTCATGACATCTCTATGGATATGTCCTGGCTGCTGCGTTGCAAGAACTAAGGAAATTCCCGGTTGTCTCCCCTCCCTAAGCAACTGCACCAAAGCATCAGTAGCGCTTGTCCTTCCATCTTTTGGCAAAAACTCATGAGCTTCATCAATAAAAATCCAGGCTAAAGGAGTTTCTCTCTTTGTTTTATAGGCCAAATAGTCAACACCATGCCTTACAGAATCAACCTCTTCAACTTTTCTCGCTTTCATCCTAGTGTTAAAAATTTTTCTGCAAAGTAATCCTATAACCAAAGCCCTCACATTAAAAACTCCTACAGCATTATAAACACTTAAATCAACAACACTTGTTACACCGGGATTTAACAAATCTTCAATTCTTGTTTCAGGCATATTTTTTTCTGCAAAAACCCCCCATGTATCAGCTCCCTGAAAAAGTCCGACAGCTGCGTTTCTTTGATTTTCATTAGAGTTTTTATCGCTGGAGATACTTGAAACAATATCGCTAATGTCAAAATTTTCATCTTTTTCTTTTAACAAAAAAATTACTCTTTCAATTATAACTGCAACAGGATCAATAAAAGACAAATTAAAAATAAGCACCCAGTCTTCTGCTTCAAGATCTGAAACTTTGATTGCAAATGGAATATCGACGGGAATTCCATTATCTCTGTAAGAATCAAAATGGCCATAAGGCACAAATATCTTAACTGGAAGTTTTTTTGGCTTCAAATCCCATTCATTAAGGAGAGATTTCTCTTTTTCATTTTCATACTTCATAGTCCAAAAAATTCCCATGGTATCAAAAATAAGCGGGGCGATATTTTCCCTCTCTTCCTTGTTTAAATCAGAAATTTCTTCTGCAATTGCCCCTAAAGTATAGCTCTTTCCTGAACCTCTTTTACCTGCAACTAAAACAACATGGCTTCTTGCAACATCCATAAAAATATTATTTGACATGCTAGTATACTGTCCCATTCTGACATATCCTTTTCCAAGCTTAATCAGCCCTTTTTTTCCGAAATTCTTTTTGTCAGACTCATCTCTTCCAATAATAATATCATAAGACATATTAAAAAAAATAAATAAAGAGAATATTTAATTGTTTCTAAATTTAATTTATCTCGTTAAGGTATTTTATCTCTTTATCATTTAAGTCTAATTTTTTTTGCACTTCTGCATTTTTTAAAATACTTCTTACAAAATTAAACTCTAAGCTGGCTTTTTTCTTTGAACAATGGGTGTGATTAGCATATTTGGAAATTATTGATTTTCTATGCTGGTCCCTTTGATTATAAGTCCATATTTTTAATATTCTTGTTGGCCTCTGATAATGTGTAAAACCAACCTTAGGTTTGCTCTTAGCAAGAGATATACCTGCGCTTAAGAAGATATTTTGATATACTAAAAATCTCCAGTATCTCTGTCTCCTTATTCTTCCACGAAAAACATCTGCAATGCTTAGTGCTTCATAAGCCCTAAATAATTCGCTGCCAGAATACTCATAAGGAATATTTTCCTCAACCCACAGAAATATTTTCTCTAATGGCAGATCAACACTGTCATATATTCTTAAACTGTCCTGGGTTAAGAGATTTTTAAAAACAAGCTTAAGGGCCTGGAAAATATCAATTTCCTTATTTCTCTCATCAAGAAAAGGAACCAAATCTCTGGAATTGATCAAATTGTTATATCCTGCAATCATCTGCAAATCATTTATGGCAGCCCTTACATCTCCCTTGGATTTAACTGCTAAGCTTGTTATAATCTGATTGTTTAAATCAAGTCCCTCTTTTTTAGCAATCCCTTGGAGGATAACTGAAATATCCCTATAATCAAGCTCTTTAAATGGGACAAGTAAAGATTTTTTTCTTAACTCCCCAAACTTAGAGTCCCATATTTTATTAGCAGTAAGTATAATTGGAAATTTAGCCATGTCAATAAGCTCAAGCAACTCTGGCAATCCTCCCCTATCACCTAAGGAAGACAGTCCATCAACTTCATCAACTAAAACTATTTTACCTTTTTTAAACAAGCTACTTTGTTCCAATGCAGGTTTTAACTTCTTCTCAAGCTGCTCCTTGTTTCTAAAATCACTTGCATTTAGCTCATAAACTTCGAAATCATACTCATTTCTGGCAATATATGCTAAGCTTGTCTTTCCTGTCCCGGCAGGCCCGTGAAACAAAATTGCTTTTTTGCCATGTGGAAAACTATCAAAAAAAGCTTTAAGTTCGCTAATTGCACGGCTCTGGCCCTTTAATTCATCAAATTTTAAAATTCTATGCTTCTCAGCCCAGTTTTGAGATTCCTTCCCTTTCGCCATGTTTAGTATTAATCTTTACTTTCCCCTTCCAGCCATAACAAAACTTGCCAGTAAAGCCTCTAATTGTATAAATTCGTCACTTCCCTCTGTTAATCTAAACTCAATTTCCCCCGTCCTCTCTGTAAGCCTTACTTTTATTTCAGGGTCAATATCTAAATTCCATACCTCTTTTTGAATAGCCTTAATTATATCAGTTCCTGAAATGCTTTCTTTCAACATAATATCCAGCAATTTTTCCTTCGAATTAATAAAATCTCCAGCCAAAGCATATTCCAGAACAATTTTTACATCTGAAGGCTTTGCTGTTGGAACAATAATATCAACTAACTCGTTTGTTATTTTATTGCTTATAGAAGCAGTAGTTTGAAGAAGATTAATAGCTCTTCTGCAATCACCTTCACTTAACTCAAATAATGACTCAACAGCCTTGCTGTCAATTTCTAATTTCTCATTCTGAGATATTCTCTTAACAACCTTATCTATGTCTTTCTTTTCCAAAAGCCTAAATCTAAAAACAGCACACCTTGACTGTATTGGATCTATTATCTTTGAAGAATAATTGCATGAAAGAATAAATCTGCAGTTGCTTGTATAATTCTCCATTGTCCTCCTCAGGGCGTTTTGAGCCTCATTAGTAAGAGCATCAGCTTCATCTAAAAATATAACCTTAAAAGGAATTTTTGAAATTGCTTTTGTCCTCGCAAAATCTTTGACTTTTTGCCTTATAACATCTATTCCCCTTTCATCACTTGCATTAAGCTCCAGATAGTTTTCCCTCCAAGACTCGCCAAATAGTTCTTTAACAACTACTAAAGCAAGAGTAGACTTGCCAACTCCTGCAGGTCCTGCAAATAATAAATGAGGTATATTCAAAGAGTTCGTTAAAGATTGAACTCTTTTAATTATGTCGTTCTGACCAACAATTTCCTCAAATTTCTTAGGCCTGTATTTCTCAGTCCAAATTTCACTATCACCTGTCATTACAACGAGAAAAATAAAGTTGATATAAAAAGATTGCTGTGCTAAAGTTATTGTCACACAATTAGGATTATTTGCTTCTAGCTCTTCTTATCTTTCTAAGATGTTTGGCCTTTCTAAGTTTCTTTCTTTGCCATTTCCATCTCATCTGGTGCTTTTTCTTCCACCTTCTGCTCGAACGTTTCATCAAATTCTAAAGAAAAATTGTATTTTTAAATTTATGGTTTGTGATTCATTGTTACATTAAGGGGACTTATGCATTCATCAGATAGTGAAACAATCCTGTTCTGGTTTATAGATTTTCAAATTTCTCAATTTTCCAAAATTTTCTCTAATTTGCAGATTACGTCTTTAGATTTTATATCTTGCATTAACTTACTTGTGTGATTCGTGGACACTACAAATCTTCTATTATTATATGGGGCAAATTTATGGGGGCGAGTTGGACCATATAAACCAATAACTTTTGCTCCAATAGCATCCGAAAGATGAGTTAACCCTGTGTCAGGACCTATAATTGCTTTCGCCCGTAAGGCTATTTTACAAAAATTCTCCAAATCTAATAAAGAACCCTTACTTGTTATTAAATTAACTGCGCTTTCGGTTTCTATATCTTTTGACATTTGATAATCTTCTGTTGAACCGATTAATACAGGAATATATCCTTCAGATTCACAAAAACGTGCTAACTCTTTGTTTCCCTGTTCTGTCCATTTTTTATCTAGTCTTCCTGCACCCAATATAAAAACCATATAATTTAGGGGAAGATCTATTGTTTCTCCAAAGTGATTTTCGAGCAACTCATCTTTATCTTTGTTTAATGTAAAATCAAATAGTTTTTGTATACCGAGAATTTCGGCAAATCTTAAATTCCTATCAACGACATGATCGTGATTTCTTTTTTGGATATTTCTCAATGAAAATTGATTGGGACAAGAAAGAGTGTCTATATAAAAATTTCTTAAAATAATTGCTAAATCATACTCCGCCCCATTTAAGTAATGTTCATACATTTCCCTTTCAAATTGTGTTCTTTCTTTTGCTTCTAACTTATATCTTTCAGGAAAATCTTTGCCTCTATAAAGAGAAATTCTTTTTGCTTCAATATCATCATCAATTGGTTTATAAGAAAAAGAAACTATTCCTGTGCATAATTTCTCTAGAGAGCGACTATCTTTTTCTTGGCGTCTGTCAACTACAGGAATAACTATTTCACAATCTTTAAAGGCATTTCTTAAGCTATGTATTAAAGGAAGTGTATGAACAAAATCACCAATTCCTCTTTGAGGAACACATAATATTTTAGCCATCTTAAAAATCCTCTCTACTTAATGCAGATAAATTTTCTAAAAGGTTTTCTTTAGTGTTAGATTTTTCTCCTCTCCTAATATTTCTTATAACAAAATTTTTTACTAAAGCATATTTTATTAAATCTATACTTAATTTGTGTTCTTTATCATTTATTGGAGATTTCGCAGAAGAATTATATCCATCTATAATTGATTTTAGACTTCCTTCAAGATAAAACGGTACAGCCATATTCCCTCTAAATATAAGAGGAGATTCTAATTCGCATATCCTTTTTGACATCTTAATCCTCTCAAGATCAATAAACCTAAAGCCATTTGGCGTTACTATTACATTAGACTCATTTAGATCTCCATGAATAAGACATTCAGGAAGTGATTCAATTTCTTTACTTAATTCTAATTCCACAAATTGACTAATCTCCGAATTTATACCCTCAAATCCTGCAAGTGAAAGATCAATCCCTAAAGCTACCAAGTTACTCTCACTAATGTGTTTTGAGTCTGTTAAAAATTCTCTTCCTAAATTAGGATGATTTTCGACTAATGTTAATAGTTGTTCATGCATAGTAGCCACATAATCTCCTAATTTTATGAAATAACTTAAATCTCTTTTGGCATTATGTTTTCCTCTTATAAATTCCTCTAATCCATAAGTTCCATCTTCTAAAACAACGCCTGATTTACCATCTATTGTTTCTTTTATTGTGGGGAATAAATATGGTATACTTCTTGCAACTTCAGATATTGCCTCAACTCTTTTTTCATCTTCCCCAATATATTTGAAAACATACTTGTTATAGCCATCTGAAACATAAAATATTCCGTTATTTTTTGCACTTTCTTCTATCTCTCTTAATTGGACTGGATGCAGGCAATAGTTCTCTATTAGTATCTTCTCTAACTCTCCACGGCTTTTTCTTTTTAATCTTTCTTTTTTCAAAACTTTTTTTGGGATATTATATGTAACCTTTTTATTTTTTAATAAATCTAGCCCCTTTGCACAAGCAATTTCTACTTCCCTTATTGGCAGTACTTGCAGAACTCCACCGTTGATTAATATAAATGAATTCTTGGCATTGGAAATTGTTGTCTCTGTTTGATCTGAAACCACTACATTATTGTCACAATTATCAGAGAAATTTATTCTTCCTTGAACATAACCAAAATTGTTACCTATTCTATAAAAATTTACTGACGGGCAGGAGTCATTTCTTAGTAAAACTCCATGGTATTCAAATCTTTTCCCTCCAGCTCCTTCTAAGAAGAACTGGCCATTTTTTTTGTAATCAAACTTAATTTCACCCATAAAAAAGCAGGTATAGTTAAATATTTAAATCTTTATTTTAATGTTAATTCATTAGGAAAAATGGAAATAGTTTTTGTTAGACATGCGGAAAAGAAAGAAGGAGATGGAGATTTAGAATTATCTGAAAAAGGCATTCAACAAGCAAAGAATCTTGCTAAAAGATTAAGTAATGAACATTTTGATGAAATTTATTGTAGTGGTCTTAAGAGAGCAATTGAAACTTCCAACTTCATATCCGGAGAATTAAAATTATCTCTAAGAATAGAAAACTCATTGAACGAATTTGAATCAAATTTGCTTAAAATAAAAGAACAGGAATGGGATGAGAAAAGCAAATCTCACTATGGTGAATTAAAATCCTTTTTAGAAAAGTTTACTAATAGGGCAGAAGAAGGTAAAAGAATATTAATAATTGCTCATGGCATTACAAATAGATTAATTCTTGCTATTTTATTAGAATTAGAGTTAAAAAACCTCATAAGATTCAGGTTGCTTGAAACAGCTATTAATGAGGTTTATTGGATGCCAAAATTTGGGAACTGGAGGCTTAAATATTGGAACGATGTCTCGCATCAACCTAAAGAATTGGTTGAAGGAAAAAATAAGTATTAATTGCTCTCTAATAACTTATTGTAATAATTGACAAATTCTATAAAAAGTTTTTTGATTTCTCTTAAATTATATTTCTTACCTAATCTACGAGATATTATTTTTCCTTGAATATTCTCAAGTTCTTTTGTTGGAAAAACGAGCGATGCGTATTTTGAAGCTTCAAAAATTCTGGAAAGAATTTTTCTTGCTCTTATTTGGTTTGATATCTTATTATTCGATTTTCTTAGGTAGTATGCATTATAAGAATTAATTAATAAGTCATAAATTTGAGCATAGCAATTTGACAGAAATATTTCTTTGTTTTCTTTAAAATCGAACCCCAGAAGAGGTAAATGTCTATAAGGCAATGAAATAGATGTTCTGTTAATTATCTTATTTTGAATTTCTTTGTTAAAGTGTGATCTTCTATCCATAACCCCTTCTGAAAAATTCTTTTCCCCTTTCAAAGAGATTCCAACAGAATATTCTATTTTATCCAGCTTAATTTTTGTCTGAACATTATCAAAGACGTTTCCTCTAACTATTACTAAAAAGTCATAGTCATCATTATTTATAGAATGTAGTGCCGAACCAAATATCGAGATACTTAAAATATTCTTTTTTTCATATTCTTTAGCGAGATACCCCCTTATCTTTGTTGCCAAATCAAAAAATATTTTCCATCTTTGTTCTAAAAGATTATTCTTTTTATTTTTATAAAGGCAATAGTAAATATTTCTTTTAAATAGCTTTCCTCTTTGTTTTTTCTCTATAATATTTATTTTATTTTCTTTGAAGAGTTCTATTGGAAAAGGAACATCAAATAAAATTGGTTTAATTTTCATAAAGTTAATTCAAGATTTATATATTTTTATCCAGCCACTCTCTCACCCTGGACTCGGGAATAGCGCCGACAAACTCATCAACTACCTTGCCATTTTTAAACATCTTGACAGAAGGTATGCTCATAACTCCGTATTCCTGAGGTTTTCCCTCATTTTCTTCTACACTTAATTTAACAACAATTATCTTTCCATTATACTCTTTAGCAAGCTTCTCTAATATTGGTCCAAGCATTCGGCATGGTCCGCACCATGATGCCCAAAAATCAACAACTATGGGTGTTTTTTTAGAAGCCTGAATAACATCTTTATCAAAGCTATTATCACTTGTCTCAATTAAATATTTTCCGGTCATAAAATCCTAAACAAAAAAGAGTTTTTAAATTTAATTAAACTCAGCTGTTGATTTTATCCTTATTATCTCTATAAAATTTCCATACTCCCTTGCCATATACATTGATATCTATTTTACTGCCCTCGCAGGACTTTACTTTTGGAATCTCACTTCCAATGTAACCAGAAGCAATTCCTTCGCCCTCGATTAAAAGAACATTTTTCAAAAAACATGATTTATCGACGCATAATATAGCTTCTTCTATAACAGGTGATAGTTTATTTTTGATGTCACCTGGAATATTTACAATAGAACCAGAGTTACCTAGCAATTGATTTAAACCATTCTGGCAGTCAGCATTTTCAATGCATTGAAAAGGTATTTTTGTTCCTTCATCATAAACACAAAAGCTGGCTATATGTAATGGAACAAAATTATAAAGGATAAAACCTCCAGTCAAAATTAAAATTATCAAAACCAGAAAGGTTATGCCAATTATTTTCCAAAACCCCATAAATAAAATAATTAAATGCAATTTATATATCTGTGGGGGAGTTTTCTAAAAAAATTGGTTTATATATTACTATTACAATCACTTAATCCGCAAAACTCTCTGCAACTAAAATCGGAAATAAAATACTGGCATCTCCAGTTACCTTAACTGATTCGCAGTTTCCTTTTAGCTTACCCCATGAAACTGCTTCATCAGGAGTTGCACCAGCATCACTTCCATCAAACTCCTGGGCAGTGTTAATGTAAACCGCATAATCAGCTCCATCTCTATAAAGATGAGCATTTAATATCGAGTGCTTTACAGTTCCAGATCCTAAAATAATTACTCCTGATTTTTTTAAACCTATAGTAGAATCGTTTAAGTTTTTTCCATCTTCTGCAACGTCAATTGCAAAATCACTATGTTGATATTTAAAAAAATAAATCATATCTCCCAAACTGCCATCCATTATGGCCGGACAATAAACAGGTATTCCATTTTTGGCAGCCCAGTAATAAATACTTTGCTCGTTATTAATTCTCATCCCTAGTTCCCAGATAAGTTTTGAAGGAGTTATGGCCTTACCAGTTTTTCTCTGCTCTAAATAAAACTCTTCTAAAATTGGCATTATCCAATCTTCAAATTTAAGATATCTAGAATTTGGAACAAAAATATTTCCGATTCTGTTGACTGCCTTTTCCCTCAATTCAATGCCTGGAGCTTTAAAATCGCCTAAGATAAAGTCTCCAAAACATTTGATAAAATCTTCCTCAATTCCTCCAGCAGTTGTAACAATAACATCAACTTTTTTATGCTTAGCTAAATACCTGAATATTTCGCGCAACCCGCTGCTTACCATATTTGAAGTATATCCCAAAAATATCTTTGATTTGCTTTCCCTCATTTTTTTAACAATTTCAATAGCTTTTGATAAATGGCTTGCCTGATAACCTGTAGAAGAAAAACTTTTAATTATTTCAGAATAATCAACTCCTTTATCAAAATCATAACCCTTGATACTAACTCCGGATAACTCTTCGCTATCTCTTAAAATATTTTCTCTTGCAATTTTTTCTTTATCAATAGTTTCCATATATATCAAATTGTAAATTATTTAGAATAAACTATAGAGCACACTAACAAATAGGAATAGCTATACTTTCCTGCAACTTTATTAATTTACTCATACTAAATTCAGAAAATGGCTGTTTAAAAACCTTTTTGATATACAAAATTTAAGGTATTATCTCGGGCCCAAAATATTTCTCATATTCGAAATCACCTTTTTTAACAACTCCTTTATCAATCAAACTGCTAACCTCTGGCAGAATTTTTTTCATTTCATTTATCAAATGTCTAATTGTTATGCAAACCAGCTCCTGTCCTTCAATAGGCCAAAGCTCTGTCCTGTTTGAATACAAACACCTTCCTCCGCACAAATCTAAATCCTTGCATTTGGAGCATTTACCAGAAATTTCAAACTTCTTCAAATCATCAGGGCTATCTTTGATAGTTCCTGCTCTAAAGTCTTCAATACCATTCATTATAGGGCATGCGACAACATCTCCCTTAGTATCAATAGCATATCCGGAATACCCTGCTCCGCATCTTAACTTAGTCTTCTCGTTCTTTAATAAAGAATCTATAATTCCCAAAAATGGATAAATTTTAATAACTCTGCCCTTTTTTATTTCCTCGAGCCAGTAATCAGCAAGTCTAGAAACATAGCTATTATACTCTTTAACAAACTCACTAAACTTATCAAAATTAAAATCACATTTATAAAATTCAGCATCCAATTGCCAGTGTATAGAATCAAAACCAGAATCCAGTAAAAATAATACTTGCCCATAAATATCAGGAAATTCAGGAGAAATAGTCATCCTGGCTAAAATTTCTCCTTTATATCCGTTTTCTCTGATAAGATTAATATTTTTTATAACCCTGTCAAAAACTCCTTTACCCCTGTTAAAATCAGTTCTTTGTTTATTTCCATCAACTGAAACTAATATTTTACCAATCCTATTCATATACTCCTTAGGAACTTTATGTAAAAGCAAACCATTTGTCTGCATCCTATAAGGAACATCAATACTATCCATAAGTTCAGTTATTTTAGGAATTTCAAGCAAAGGTTCTCCACCATAAAATATCAAATAAGAGTTCTTATCTTTAGCAAGAAATTTTTTTAAATCGCAAGTTTTAACACTAGTTTTCAATGGAGAATTAAAACAAAATTTAAACTTTTGATTAAGATCATTTTCTTCATCCATTGATTTGCCATAACAATATTTACACTGAAGATTACACTTTTCAGTTAATATTAAATGATAATGCATAGTATATCAAAACTACTTGAAATAAACAATTTAAAAATATTGCTAATAATCACTTTTTGGCTTTTTTATCACCAGACTTAACACTACCAGCTGGAAGTTTTTTCTCAATAATATCTGTTTTAGGTGTTTTTGTTATTTTAGGCATTTTAATTTCTGCCTCTGCTGGCTTTTCACTTGCTTTTTCATTTGAAGCAGTTGATTTTCCTATATTTTTAATCTTCTCAATTATGTTTTTGCCCATACTGCCACTTGGTTCTACACGGTTATCACCAGGTACTTTATTTACATAATAATTCTTAACAATATTCTTAGTTGTTTGTCCTCCACCCCATACTAACAAAAGACCAGTTATAAAACCAAAATCATAAAACCACCCAATATTATGGGATTCATACATAGAATACTCTGTAAATACTGCAATTGCCAGCATTATAGGAGCTATAACTCCATGAATTAATCCTGTAAAAAATCCTGCATCTTTAGTTTCCCATTGAGTGCTTCCCGGAAAATAAGTAAATATCCCTGACCCCAAAAACAAAGCCATGATTATTACTATCAAACCAAAAAATAATCCCCACCTCGCCATTAATTAAATAATAGGGTATTGTTTATAAATCCTATCACCTTAAAGTTAATATGAAAAAAAGAAATGGCGGTACTAAAATTTATTACATATACTTGTTCAGGCACGGACAAACATATTACAATAAAAAAAGAATATTCACAGGTTGGAAGGATTCTGATTTAACTCCTTTGGGAATTAATCAGGCAAAAGTAATAGCTCAAAAATTAAAAAATAAAAAGATAGATGTCGCTTTTCAAACAGATCTTTCAAGATCTAAAGATACGTTAAAAGAAGTGCTGAAATACCACTCCGAATGCAAAGAAATAATTACAGCTAATGGGATGGTTGAAAGGTCCTATGGCAAGCTAGAAGGAAAGCATCACGACACAATAATAAAAAAATATGGAAAAGAGCAATTTGAAACATGGCATCGTTCTTATAATATCTCTCCTCCAAAAGGGGAAAGTTTTGTAATGGTTGAAAAAAGAGTGAAAATATTCATTAAAGATCTAAAAAAGTTTATTGAAAAAGAAAAAGTAAATGTGGCAATATCTGGCCATGGTAACTCAATAAGAATTTTCAGAAAAATTATGGAAAATAAATCAAAAAGTGATGTCACAAAATGGTTTATTCCTTATGATAAAGTTTTTGTCTACAAAATAAGAGCATGACAATCTTAATAAGAAAACACCATGGAGAAACTCACTTAACTGGAATAGGAAAACTTGCTATAATCGGAGCTACAGGTGATTTAGCGAGCGCATTTACAACAACAATATGGGCAGTATACCTGTATAGTTTTCTCGGAAATAATGCTCAAGTAGGACTGGTTTCTACATTCCTCTCGTTGGCGGCAATATCATCTTATTTTATATGCATACCTCTTATAGAAAAGTCCAGCAAGTCAAGGCTATTTGTTCTATCTCTTATAATTTTTGGAATATCTTACTTATTATTTTAAATTATTGACAATTTTTATTTGTTTTTATTAATTGCAATTGTTATCAATATAATATATGCCATAAGAATAACAACCTTTGGGCTTATAATAAAAGATAAATCATCAAAAAAAGTACTTTCAAGAAATGAAGGCCTTGTATACACATTTGCAAATGTTTCTTGGGTAATAGGTCCATTGATAGAATGATACATTGCTTCAAGATATGGAAATAAAACAGTATTTATCGCAGCATCAGCTTTAATATTTTTATGCATTGTACTTTTTATTACAGGTATGATAAAAGACAATAAAAAACAGAGGTCTGCAGACAGCAATGTATTCAAAAACATAAAAGACTTTTTCACTAATACAGAAAGGAAAGCAATTTACGTAATTGGCTCTGGCCCAAGCTTCTGGTGGTCTTTAATCTATCTTTTTATGCCGTTATACATAATAAACATGGGCTTAGATGAATTATAGATAGGTTATTTCTTATTCGCAATTCCAATCCCGCTAATATTATTAGAATATAAATTTTAAAAACTAACATCAAAAACAGGATTTAAAAAATTGTTTAAATTTGGATTTTTAATTGCAGCAATAGTTTCGATAATTTGTTTTTTTGTCTCTAACCCGTATGTTATAATGATCCTGCTTGTAATAGCAAGTATAGGACTAGCTATGTTAGAGCCAACAACAGAAGCGTACTTCTTCAAGATTTCGAACAAAGAAGAAGAACAGAGATTTTATGCGCCATACAACACGCGAATAGAAATAGGCGGGCTTTTAGGAAAGTTTATCCCATCAGTTATCATATTATTGGTTCCATTCAAGTATATATTCATAATATTTGGAATAGCAATGCTTTTTTTCTTTTTAATAAGCCGTAAAGCAAAAGAGGCCATTAGTAATCAATGAAGGTTATATGACACCCATACATTTTTTTATAAAATCTAGCATCGGGCATTTTGTCCTTGGGATTAAGAAAAATTTTGTCTAACCCAGACCATACTGTAAACCAACCTGCAGGTTCAATCATAACAAATAAAACATCAAAGTAAAACCCTTCAAAGGGATAAATAAAAGCTGCCATCAAGCTGAATATCACGCCAATTATAAACCATGCTACTCCACTATATCTTAAGTTTTTAATTTCTTTTTTCTTCTCAAGATAGTGTTTAAGGAAATGATTTTTCAGCCTAATTTTAATTTTAATCTCATCGTTAACATTTCTTTTAATTTTAGGAACTAAAAGTCTCAGCTCAAACTTTTCTTCACTAGGTGATTTATCCCTGACAGCTCTCCTGCATTCTTGCAAAAAATCATCTGATAATGCCCTCTGAACATAACCTCTCGGGTCAAAATCAGAAAAAATATCATTATAAGAGTTAAGTATAAGGCTTACATTACCCTGCCTCATTTTTTTCTCTTTTTGAGATTCTGCAATGCTATCTTTAGCACTATTCTTATTATCCAGCATTAAGACTCCTTTTTATCCTTTACTGTTCTTTAACAGACAATATTTTTGTTGTAATTAAAATACCTGCAACACATATAATTGTTATAAGAACTGTTGTGAACAACTGCCCTTGGATAGGAGATGATAAAGAAATCCTATCAACATATAAAGTAATAAGGTCTTTCCAGACTAAAGCAATTAAAAACGAAAACGCAGCTACTATTGCAGTGCTTACAGATGTTCTAAGCCCTTTTCTAAAGCCACTAATTGAACTCTTGGCTTTTTGTGATGCAAGCCGAGCTACAAGCTTTGCTTTTTCTTGGGACAATTTTAATATCTCTTTATTTTTCTTTTCAACCTGTTTGTCTATATCCCTAATCATATATAATCACATACAAAAATAGAAATCATCAAATATAAAGGTTATGCTCCCGCCGGGACTTGAACCCGGGTCTGGGCCGTTCTCCGAAAATCCCAAATCAAAAGCAAGAAAAAATCTTGCTCAACTGGAATCATCCTATCAAAAGGAAGGAGTGCAGTTGATTTTAGGATCAGGCGTATTCTTTCAACAAGTTAACACCACTGCTCGAGAGGGCCCTATCCTTGACCAACTAGACTACAGGAGCTCTAGTCAACAAAAAATTGTATCTTTTTAAATGTTTTTCATTACTAAAATTGATTAATTTTATGTATTTCTCAACATCGCTCTTACTTGAAATGAATATTTGATTTCCTTTTATTATTTTTGAGGGTTTTAATCTAAGCTTAATCAAAGAAAATCTTACTTGTTCAAGCAAAGAAGGAATATAACTAGTAAATGAAATTCTTATATTTCTATTATTTTTAGCAATATAGTGAACAGAACCATCAGTATCAAAAAGACCTCTTAAACATGGAATTAAATAATTATGGTTAGATAAAACCCAGCCCGGAATAGTTTGTCTGTTAAATTTCTTATTTCCCGATTTTAATCCCTTTTCATTAAAAAATTCTACAAGATTTCTACTATAAGAAACTATAAACATCTCATTTATTTCTTTAGCATATACTACTTTAGGTTGATATTTAAATAATTTAAACATTAAAGGGCTAACATAATTTAATAAGTAGTTTTTATCATCTCTAGAATCTCCAGCGATTTTAATAGAATAGCACCTTACTTTCTTATCTTTAATATAAGAATGCACATGCCCGTCACCAAGAATTATTCCAATTAATTCTGCAAGTTCTTTTGATTCTTTAGGTTTATCAATAGTTCTTAGACTTCCTGAAGAGTTTAACCCTCCTTTAGATTTACCCCAATTATCATCCAACCTTTCAATTATACATTTATCAAAATTCTCTTTAGATAAGGTACATAATTTGTCATAAGCTTCTTCAGAAATATAAAACTTCTCTGTTTTTAATTCATTCCTAATATAACTAGAATTCAAATTAAGTTGTTTTGATAAATTATTCCAAGTCCTACCATCTTTCGCTTTAATAATAAGTTCTTTCTGTTTACCTCTTTTAAGCTTAATCCTCATTAAAAGTATAAGAAATCAATTTTTGTAAATATTCTTGTCCACTAACCAACACTATGAAATAGTGTCAATATTACATATTAAAATTTAATCTGTTCCTTTTCCTCTTTTTTCTTCTAACCACAAGATAAAAGATTATTATAAACAAACAGATAATTAGAACAAGAATAGTAATTAAATGCAGATTCTTATTTATAACATCTAAATTGTTACCAAAAAGATAGCCCATATAGATAACTATGGCAGACCAGAAACCTGCACCTAAAGCTGTATAAAATGCAAATCTGGTTTTATTCATTCTGGCAAAACCAGAAGGTATAGAAATTACCTGCCGAATAACAGGTATCAGCCTTCCGACAAAATTAGTAATCTCTCCATGTTTTTGAAAATAAACGTCTGCTTTATCCAAGCTTTCTTTATTGAGAAGTACAACTCTGCCGTATTTGATAATTAACTTCTCAACTATCGGTCTTCCCAAGTATAAAGCAAGAAAGTAATTAATAAATGCTCCACTAACGCTTCCTAAGGTAGAAGCTAACAGCACCATAAAAAAAGACATCTCGCCTGTTGAAACTAAAACTCCAGCAGGAATTAAAATTACTTCACTAGGAAATGGAATAAAGGAACTTTCTAGAGTCATTAAAAGATAAATCCCTAAATAGCCTAAAGATCCGATGCTATCAACCATAATATTAACAAGGGAATTAAAAATTTCTGAAATCATTAATCACTATAGAAAAATTAGGTTTATAAAATATATGAAAAGAAAACTAATAAAAAGGAGATTTACCTGATTAAAAAATGAAAAAGAAACTAAAAAATTATCTAATGGACCAAAGGCCCTGGGGATTTGAAGAAATACTTACCAAAAATGAAAAAACAACTGTCAAAATACTTAATATAAAACCTAAAAAACGAAACTCTCTTCAAACTCATAAATATAGGTCAGAATTCTGGCAGATATTAGAAAATAATGCAAAACTAACAATTGGGAAAAAAGTCATTAAAGCAAAACCAGGGGATAATTTCTTCATAAAAAAGAAAGAGCCGCACAGAATACAGGCGCTTGATAAGCAAGTCAAAATTTTAGAAATATCTTTTGGGGAATTTAATGAAAAAGATATTGAAAGAAAGGAAGATGATTTTGGAAGAGTTTAATCAAATTTTTTAATCATTTTAATAACCTCTCTCTTCTTCTCAAGCATATTTTTCAAATTTACAGCTTCCAAATTAAGCCTGACAAATGGTTCAGTATTACTCGTTCTAAGATTAAACCACCAATCTTTAAAATATAATGTTAAACCGTCCACATGTTCTACCTTTACAGCTTTTTTTGAGTAATACTTTTCAATTTTTAATAAAACACCATCTTTATTCCTGAGCTTAAAGCTTTTCTCGTCTATTTTTCTATATTTTCTAAATTCCCTCATCATATCTGAAAACTTACCGCCATACCCAGAATACAGCTCAGCCACTATTAGAAAGGTAATAATTGCCGAATCAGTGTAAAAATTATTTTTATAATAAAAGTGTCCTGAATTTTCAGCTCCAAAATCAGCTTTAATCTCTCTCATTTTTTTCTTTATGAATGTATGCCCGACTTTTTCTCTGAATGCTTCACCATTATACATCTTAATAACTTCAGGAACAACCTTGCTCATAACAGTATTGTAAACAAACTTGCCGTTTGATTTTTTTTCTAAAATAGATTTTATTATAAGGGAAGCTACAAGTGAACTGTCAAACCTATGAGCTTTTTCATTTACAAATACAGCCCTGTCAAAATCTCCGTCAAAGGAAACTCCAAAATCAGCCCCTTGCTTTTTCATAACTGCCTCAAGATGAAGAACATTTTTCCTTTTTGAAGGATTAGCTTCGTGATCAGGAAATCTGCCATCTAACTTAAAATCAATTGGAATAACTTTGATTGGGAGACCTTTGACCACAAGAGGAAAAAACTTTCCAGCCATACCATTACCTGCATCAACAATAACTTTCATTTTCTTCAGATTTTTTAAATTAACAAATGAATGAACATGCCTAACATAAGCATCCAATATATTTTTCTTTATTATCTTTCCTCTTTTGCAATCTTTAAATGAATCTTCTTCAATTAAACCTTTAATAACCTCCAAATCTTTTTTTCCATTTATCGGGTGTGCTTTCGCAAGTGAAAATTTAATTCCATTGTATTCAGATGGATTATGAGAAGCTGTAATCATTGCTCCAGGTATATTTAACAAAGCAGTTGCAAAATAAAGCGCGTCTGAACTTACTAATCCTATATCAACTGCATTAGCTCCCTGATCTATAACGCCATTAATAAAAGCCTTGCATAATTTGGGGGAGCTTAATCTCATATCCCTTCCAACAACTACATTTCTTGTTTTAAAATAAAAAACAAATGCTCTGCCAAATTTATAAGCTAAATCATCTGTCAGCTCACTACCATAAACACCACGGATATCATTAGGCTTAAATATTTTTGAGATGTCTTTTTTCATGACCATTTTTTCACTTATTTAAAGAAGAAAGTATTTTTAAGGTTGTTGTTCTTAAATATAATAAGATGGTGTTATCAATTGATTTAGGTGCTACAAACATACGGATAGCAGAAGTGAATGGCGATAAAATAAAAAATAAAAAGAAGGTTGAGACTCCAAAAACAAAAAAACAGATTCTTAAAACTTTACTTGAACTAATTGAAAGCTATGGCAATCCAAGTGCAATATGTATAGGAATTGCAGGATTTGTTAAAAATGGGAAAATATGCGGAACCCCGAATATGGACTTTAATGATGTTAATTTAAAAAAAATACTCTCGTCAAGATACAAAATACCAGTTTATATCGACAATGACGCGAACTGTGCAGGTTTGGGAGAGTTGTATTATGGCAGGGGAAAAGGAAAGAAAAATTTTGTTCTTCTAACAATTGGAACTGGAATTGGTGGAGCAATAGTAATAAATGGGAGAATATACAGGGGAAGTGGATTTGCAGGAGAACCGGGGCACATGTTGATTAATGGAAAAATATTTGAAAAAATAGCTTCAGGGAAAACATATAATGAAAAAATGAAAAATAGCTTAAATGAAAAACAATCGATAATCAATGAAATATCTAACAACCTAGCGGTAGGAATATTAAACATATCTTACATTCTGGATCCTGAAGTAATAATTTTAGGTGGAGGATTCTCAAATTTCAAGGGTTTAATAAAAAAAACAGAAAAAGTTTTCCATAAATCAGACATAATCAGAAGAAAAATTCCGGTAGTTCATGCAAAACTAAAGGATGATACGGGCCTGGTTGGAGCTGCATTGCTCTCAAAGATCAAAAAATAGTAATGTTTTAATACTAAAATTTCTTGGATATGGAATGGTGAAAGAAGGTGATAGTAATGTTATCCTATTTGTAGGCTCATACCCTCCAAGGGAATGTGGCATTGCCACGTTCACAAAAGATTTAACTGATTCTATAGACAAAAAATTTTTTCCATTCCTTAAAACAAGAATTCTGGCCATGAACAATAATGGAGTTAGCATATACAACTATCCAAAGAAAGTAATCTATCAGTTAAGTGATACAGAAAGATCGAGTTATTTTAAACTGGCTAATAAAATTAACAGGAACGATTCAATAAAAATGGTATGCATTCAGCATGAATTCGGAATTTTCGGCGGAGAGTATGGAGAGTATCTTATTGATTTTCTTAAAACTGTGAAAAAACCAAAGATTATTACATTCCATAGCATACTTCCTAATCCAAATGAAAAAAGAATGCAGGTTGTTAAGGATATTTCAGAAAATGTTGATGAGATAATGGTAATGACTCCTAAAGGTATTGAAATACTTAAAAAAGAATACAATGTCAAAACTCAGATAAAGGTGATTCCCCATGGAATTCCAACAGTTGCTTTTGAATCTCAAAAAAAATTAAAAAAACATTTTAGGTACGGTGAAAAAATAATACTGTCTTCATTTGGAATGGTAAACGCGGGCAAAGGGTATGAATATGTGATAGAAGCACTCCCAGAGGTTGTGAAAAAATACCCCAATCTTCTGTATTTAATAATAGGCGCAACCCATCCAATTATAAGAAAAAATGAAGGTGAGGATTATAGGAACAAACTAGGCAAACTTATTAAAGATCTTGGCTTAGAGAACAATGTAAAATTCTATAATAAGTATATTACCTTAAAAGAGATAATACAATATCTAAAATCAACTGATATTTATATATCATCTTCATTAACTCCAGAACAAATAACTTCCGGAACACTTGTATATGCAATGGGGTGCGGAAGAGCAGTTATATCTACTCCATTTTTGCATGCACGGGATGCAATAAATCATGAAAGAGGAATTTTATTGGATGGCTTTAGAAATTCTGAATCGTTTAAAAATGCTATTTTAGAAATTCTTTCAGATAAAGAAAAACTAAAAGAAATAGAGCAAAATAATTATTCTTACACAAGGCACATGACTTGGCCAAATGTAGCAATCCTATATGGTGAAAGCATAAGGAAATTTGTCTATATGCCACATATCTACTTTGAGAGACTTCCCAGAATTAACACCAAGCACATAAGAAGAATGACAGATAACTTTGGAATAATACAATTTGCGCAATATACTTCTCCAAATTTAGATACAGGATATACTCTTGATGACAACGCTCGTGCCATGGTAGTTGCAGGAAAACTATATTCAAAATCCAAAAATCAGCTATATCTTAAGCTTATAGAAACATATCTCAATTATATAAAATATGTCCAGGGTTACGACGGGAAACTTTATAATATTGTTTCAAAGGACAAGATAGTAGACAAAAATTCATGGAGTGAAGAGTCTCATGGAAGGGCAATAAAAGCTTTAGGTTTTATAACTTCGCTTCAGGCAATTCCAAAAAGCATAAGGATTGAGTCTGAAGAATTATTATTGAAATCTTTAGAGGGAGCAAATAGCATTAAAGCTCCAAGAGCTCTTTCTTCAGTTATTTCAGGAATTCACTATTACAATAAAGAAAATTATTCTCAGTTAAATATAGAGCTTATAAAAAAATATGCTGATCAGCTTGTTGAATTATACGAGATTAACAAAGACAATGAATGGAAATGGTTCGAACCATTATTGACTTATTCAAATTGCAAGATATGCAGAGCTTTGTTTCATACATACATGACAACCCAGGATGAAAAATATCTTAGGGTAGCTATTAAAACATTAAACTTTCTTTTATCAAAAACATTTGAACATGACACTTTTATTCCAATAGGGCAAAAAGGATGGTATAAAAAAGAAAGAAAGAGGGCTTATTTTGATCAGCAGCCTTTAGATGCTGCTTCAATGGTTGAAACCCTTACAATTGCATATAAAATAACTAAAAAACCAGAGTATGAAAAAAATTCGCTTATAGCATTTAACTGGTTTTTGGGTAACAATACGCTAAATCAAATTGTTTACAATGACCAAACAGGAGGATGTCATGATGGTCTTGGAAAAGATTCCATAAATTTAAATCAGGGAGCTGAATCAACCATTTCATATCTAACTGCAAGACTTACTCTCGAAGAACTTCATTAATACAGATATAAAAATTAAAAATGATAATAGACACTACTTATAATAAAGCAATTGAAATTCTCAAGAAAACATCAACTGCAAATGGATTTTTCGCAGGCTATCCTGGATATGATGCAATATGGGCAAGAGATTCTATGATAATGTCGTTGGGAGCTTCCCTCATTGATGAAAAATTCAAAAACACTTTTAAGAATTCTCTAATAACTCTTGCAAAAAATCAGTCTGAAAAGGGGCAAATACCAAACGCAGTTGATAAGTTCAGTAAAAGAAAATCGCATGTCGATTTTAAATCAATAGATTCAAGTTTATGGTTTATTATTGGGCATCATATGTATAAAAAAAGATATAGCGATTCTTCATTATTCAATAAATATAAAAAAAACATTGAAAAAGCATTTATCTGGCTGGATTATCAGGACACAGGCGAAGATGGAATGCCTGAACAACAGCCGACTTCTGACTGGTTTGATGCATTCCCGCATAGATATGGGCACACAATTAACACTCAGGCATTATATTACAGAGCATTAATTCTTGCAGAGAGAAAAAAACAGGCTGAGAAAATTAAATTTGTGGTTAATGAAAATAAAGATGATGGTCTATGGAATGGAGAGTTCTACATTCCATGGAGATGGAAAAACCATGGGAAGTATTATGAAAAAGGATGGTGGTTTGATTCTCTGGGAAATCTATTGGCAGTTATTTTTGAACTTGCAGACAAAAACCAGTCCGAAAAGATTCTGCAATATATAAAGACTCATGGAATTGATAAACCATATCCTGTAAAATGCATTTATCCTGCAATAAAACCAAAAACCAAAGATTGGTATGACTATTTTGAAGATTGTGCTGCTAAAGAAGAATGGCATTATTCAAATGCAGGAATATGGACTTATATTGGAGGATTTTATGTTTGTGCACTGGTGAAAATGAAAAAATTTAAAGAGGCTGAAATCCAGCTGAAAAAATTAGCAGAAGCAAATATGCAGAACAATGGAAACTTCGCAGAATGGTTAAATGGCAAAACAGGAAAAATTGGCAAATCCCATTCAGGAACAGAAGGATTTCAGGGATGGAATGCGGGCATGTATATAGTTGCTTACCAATCTGTTAAGCAGAGAAAATGCTTGATTTAAGTTTAAACCATAAAAATATATTTTATACACCTATTAAAAAGGAAAAAGAAAAGTCTTAATCATGCCTGAATTTAAATATTTAGGAATTATAAAAAGTGTCCGCAGAACATACAATTAATAAAATATTAAAATTAATAATATATATTTCAAGTAAATTAATAAATTCAAAGTACTATATTAAACAAAGCTAAATGCAGTTAATAGTTTCTTCACTTTTTCAAAACATACTTATTAATTAAATCTAACATTCTCTTGGCAGTAACCTTATAATGAAAGTTTTTAAGGGCATGCTCACTAGCTGCTTTTCCCATACTCTCTCGCAAAGAATCATCTTTCAAAAGTTTTAATGTATACTCCGTCATCTGAACTATACTCCCGCGATAAGCAAAAGTTTTTGGTTCTTCAAATACTATCTGATGTTTCTCCTCAAAGCCCATCCAAGTATGAACCCATTCTCTATCTAATTTTATTTCAGATTCAACATCAACTAAAAAACCTGTTTTTTCATGCAAGATAACATCTTTAGGACCTCCAACATCTATAGAAATTACAGGCTTCCCGCATGCCTGTGCTTCTAATTGAATCATCCCAAATCCTTCCAACCTTGATGGTCCTGCGTAAATATCACAAGCCTGAAGCAATGTTGCCATAAATTCAGGAGGATATTTTCCAGAAAGGTAAATAATTTTATTACGGTCAAGTCCCAGCTCTTCTATAAGCTTTTCTTCTTCCCTTCCATGATCTTCAGCTGAAAAACTGTCATATGTTTTTAAGACATATTTCCAGTTAGGAAATTCTTTATCAATTATTGCAAGGGCCCTGAACATTTCCTGAGCTCCCTTACTTGTAACATCTCCGCCAGCTGTAAAAATCATTTTTTCATCCTCTCTAATTCCTAACAACTCCCGTAATTTTTTTATTTTCTCATCATCTCTTGGAACCGGATGAAAAACCTCAGGATCATAACCTATTGGACAAACGTGAATATTATCTCCCTTAACTCCATCCCTTATATATGTAGACTTAACCCAGTTGCTTGTCGCAACTATTAAAGGTAGATTATTAAAAGTATCATGATAATTAGCAACCCATCCATCTGCATTAAACCATGGAACTGCCTTAAGCCCATGTTTCATAGGACTATGAACAACTTCAGGAGAATCACCCCAATAACCAATCCCTATTGTAACATCTGGTTTAAATGCTTTGTAAGCCCATAATTTTTGCAGATTATCCGCTCTGTCGCATGGCATTACCTCTGCTCCATTTTCTATCAGCCCTTTAATCAAATAATGCCCTTGAAGACTCTGGCCATCAGGTTCAGGTGGATGTGGATATAAAACTAATATTTTCATTTTACAAAACTTTAACAAAAGACTCCTTGCTGTTGCAGCTTAATGTTTCAAAGCTTTCAGGCTGAAAGCCGTAAATATCCTTGATAATTTTAAGTTTATTTTCATGTTCAATCTGACTTAACTCTATGTTCAAATCTGCTTGCTTAGGTACGGGAATTTTCAAATCTTTGACTCCTGGCTGAAATCTGTTACTTGGAACATAAGAAAAAAAGTGAAGTTCATCACATATCAATCTTCCAGAATTAATCATAGCCTTTACAGCTCTATGAACCTCTTTATGTCTTAAGTGCCCATACTCTCCGTTCTCTCCATGAGTAAAAATAAAGTTAAAACTTCTATAAGGAAGATTTTCTTCTATAACACCAATAACCTCCTTAATGTCTAAAGGTTCTAATTTTTCATCGTCTAAATTTGCAATAATCGGTGTAGCTCCATAAAACTCACATACTTTGTTGAATTTTGGCACCCTGTCATAATCAAAAGCTCTACATAAAGATAAAATCGTCCAATCCCAGTTTTTATTTTTTAATATAGTCCCTCCCATCCAGATAGTTTCATCATCAGGATGTGCAACAATCACCAAAGCCCTTTTATTTTTATCCATTAAGAACCCAGATTACATGCTTATTTAAAATTTTTTATACTGCGGTATTGCCATCTTATCAGTGGATAGCTTGTTTCTTAATAATTTTGCTTGATAAATTTAATTACATAAATTAATAATTTGCAGATATTGTAAACTCAAAGTCACTTATTATAAATAACTATCATTACAGAATACTAATATATGATTATGATTATCTAATTATGTGGAATTATTTTAAATAACATCGATAAAACTACATTTTCATTTATTTTATATGTCAAGATTTAATAAATCTTGAGTGCACTCAAGATACTTTGCATCTTGACGACTAAACACGCTATACACTTTAGTATATAATTCTTAACATTTTCATTTTTTTCTTTTTTTAATAGTTTATTCTAATCAAATAAATAGCTGATGATAACTTGACAGTCTCTAAATTTCATATTATTTTAAAATAGAAAAGATAATTTTGTAGATATAGTAAACATAATCTCATATCTTAGCTTATAAATCTTAGTCCTCTTAAAAAATAATTTATTTTTGTTTACTTTCTTATTCTTTTTTATCTTTATCCTTAACTAATATAGGGCCTTGTGTTATACCCATTCCATGAATTGCTCTACTCACCACTGCTCTTGCGGAGCGATTAATATTTTGCATACCAGCATTATTCCATACTACAACACCCTTTACATTAAGATCAGAGTAAACTTTTTCTGCAATATCCTTTGCTGATTGTCCATCTTTAGTTCTTACAATTAAATAATGTTCTCTTTCTATATCCATAAAAGATTCCAATTCCTTTTTAGTGAACTCAGAAGCTGAACTTTCCCTAATTTCTCCATTTTGAGAGTTTACAAAAAAGTCATAAATTATCTCTGTGCCATCTTTGTCTTTTAAAGATACCGGGATTTTATACTCTCCTTCAATTGAATCGCTTTCATCCTCCTCAGGATTAAATAAAAAAGAGTTACAAATCTCGGGAGGATTACCATAAGATACTTGATAATCTAATCCTAAAGATTCAAAATAGCTCCTAGTTATGTTTATAGCTTCTTCAGGAAGAATAGCTACATTAGTATAATGCTTAGGTTCTGATTTTTCAGATTTTTTAAATAATCTTGACAGCATTAACTATCATTAAAATACCTATATTTAAAGATTATTGTTATTTATTTTTATCATTTAGTTAAAAAATGTTCAATTAATTAATCACTTAGTATAATTTTATTTATATCTTTAATTTTAGATGCTATTTTTCAATTATACCTCTTTAACTTAACACTTTTATACTATCTTACATTAGTAACTTAATATCAGATGCGACCTTTGAGTCAATTATAAACTCAATATCCTTATGTCTTCTAAGAATACTTGCAGGAACTTTTGTGCTAATCTTCTTCGACAAAGCTTTTTTAACAGCCCATGATTTTTTATCCCCAACAGCTAATAAGAGTATTTTTCTAGAATCCATTATAGTTCCAATCCCTACTGTCAAAGCATATTTTGGAACTGAGCTCAAGGAAGGAAAGTCTTCTGAGTTTGATTTCCTTGTTTTATCAGAAAGCTTAACTCTTCTTGTTCTGCTTTTGAATGAAGAACCAGGTTCATTAAATCCTATATGCCCATTAACTCCAATCCCAAGAACCTGGACATCAATACCTCCAAAAGATTTGATACTTTTTTCATAATCGTCACATTCTTTCTTGTAATTGTTAATATCTCCATGTAAAAAGTAAATGTTTTTTCTGTTTATGTTAACATGCCTAAAAAGATTTTCTTCCATAAAATATCTGAAACTATCTTTATCCTTTGCAGTTAAACCATAATATTCATCTAAATTAAATGTTTTCACTTTTGAAAAATCAAGTTTACATCTCTTGTAATGCTTAACTAATTCTTTATAAAAAGGCTTCATAGTTGTGCCGGTAGCCAAACCAAGAACAAGATTAGGCTTTTTCTTTATCTGTCTGCATAAAATTTCCACAGCTTCTTTTGAAACTGAACTCTGTGGATTAACAACTAGAAACTTAAAGTCGTGTTTTGCCATTGCTAAACTCTCAAGTGTTTAAATATCTCCTTGAAGGAGATTTTTCTTACACTTACAATGCGGTCTGCTCCTCCGGAATATATCAGAAGGCTTTTTCCGTCTAGTGTAGGAATAGCAACTGTTGGAAATATAACATTGTTAATATACCCCTCTTTTTCAAATTTTTTATCTGGTAAAATAAAAGGGGTTTTTGGATCCGATCTTGCAATTATTTTCTTAGGATTTTTTAAATCCAGCAAAACAACACCAACACTATAAAACAATCTGTCTTTTTCCTCACTAACTCCATGGTAGATAACAAGCCATCCCTTGCTTGTTTTTATCGGTGGGCAACCAGCTCCAATCCTATCTGCTTCCCAAGTTTCAGGTCCGCGGGGCCGCATTAAGTTACTATCTTTACCCCAATAAATTAAGTCTTTAGAGTAAGATATCCATATTCCTGGCTTGCTGAAACTGAAAAGACTTTCAGGCCTATTCAGGGCAACATACTCTCCATTAATCTTTTCAGGAAATAAAACAACATCTTTATTTTGTTCTCGAAATATTAATCCAAGCCTATTCCATTTTTTCAAATCATCTGAAACAGCCAAGTAAGTAGAAACTCCCTCTGACGTAGAAACTCCAACATAAGTCATATAATATCTTCCGTCTATTTCACTAATCCTAGGGTCCTCCACGCCATAGTCGCTCTCTTTTGGTATTCCTGCAAATATAGGTTTCTGCTCTATTTTTTCAATATCAAACCCATTTTCATTTAGTATAACCCTTCTTAAATGTGAAATATGCGGCAAAATACAGGTTCCATTTTTTAAATAAACTTCATTCCATCTTCCTGTTTTAAGGATTTCCTCTTCCAGAATTTTCTTGTATTCAACACCATATTTGTTTTTAGAAGTCACAATAGGGCACATAAATATTTTTCCGTCTTTGTGTCTTATACCCTCCTCTGAAATTCTTACATACATCATTATTTTACCGTTTGGAAGCCTTACAGCTCCAGGATTAAAAACTCCAAGAATGCTCCATTTTGCAAAGCTTGGTTTAAAATCCTCAGGTGTTAGCAATATTTTAGTTTTATCAGTCATTTTTACCCCAAACATATAGAAACAAAATATATTATTTAAAGCCTGCTACTAGACTTAAAGACTAAAACAATACAGCTGAATTAAATAATCTTTGCAGTATAAAGAATATAAATAAAAAGTGTCCATAAATATTTTAGAAATTAATTAGTGCCTCTATTATACCTAAGCTTACTAAATTCTTCTTCTCCTAATAAAGTCAAAATTGTCGAGGGTTCAGAAGATCTTGCTACACAATAATATGGCCCAAAATGATGCTTTTTATAATGAAATGAAATAGGATAGTAAATATCTCTCCTAGTCTCAATAACTCTAGAAAAGTTAACATCTGATAAACTATGCGAAATCATTCTTCTTATTTCAGTAGCAGTTCTATTATTTACTAAAGGATCACCAACCCTTTGTTTACACCTAACAACTGCATGATTTGTTATATCCCACTTACCTATCCTCTTACTCCTGTTCATAACTATTTAAACAAAAATAACATTTTTAAGAATTATTGTAATAGCCCTGATAGGCCTGGTTCAAGGATTATAAAAACCCTGAGGCGGTTTTTATAGCCCTGCCAGGATTCGAACCTGGGTCTCAGCCTCCAGAGGGCCGAATACTTGACCGCTATACTACAGGGCTATTTAATTCAGAAGAACTAAATATTTTTAAAGATAACTCTCCTTTGGTTAAAGTAAAAAAAGGGTAAAATGCTAAGCTATTTTCATATAATATTAATAGTAATCCTAGTTAGCCTGATATTCTTATTTGTAAGACTAAAATACATAAAACACAAGTTGGTTTGGGTGATTTTACTAGTTTTTGTTCTATTAGTTTACTTGGGATTTATCTTAAGCATAGCTGGCCAAAACATTAACCTAAAAACTCCTGAAGGAGCTAAATTAGCAATAAATCTATATGTGGGGTGGATGGGAAATAGTTTCACAAACCTTAAAGTATTATCGGGACAGGCAATTAAACTGGACTGGAGATCATTAAATAAAACAGACTCAAACCAGACAAACGACCCACTCAACCTTGAATCTAACAGAGACAAATACAGAAAGAGAATTACAAAATAATCAAAAAGTTTTATAATAAAGTATTTCTAAAAAAGTCTATGCCTCGGTAGCTTAATCGGTTTTGAGCACCACATTGGTAGATAATAGTCTTATCAGATAAAATCCAAAGATGTGGAGGTTGCGAGTTCAATTCTCGCCCGAGGCTTTCACTACATTTATAAACAAATCAATTCAAGGTAAATAATGTCAAAGAAAGAAATAAAAGAAATTTATGAAATAATAAGAAATAAATACAAACTTCCTGATTTTAAAGAATTAAATGAAGAATTTGACATAGGAAAAATAGAATTTAATGCTGACACAGTTTTAAGAGACATAAGGAAAGCCATGATGTCAAAATTGTCTTCAAGTCTTCAACTAATTGAACTTTTGTTAAATCCAACTAACGGAAGTATGTTTAATATGTTATTGACAAGAAATATAGAAAGTGAAGAAAAGCTAATTTTAGAAAAATTATTTGACACCCTGGGGCAAATTGAAATAAATTCCTATGTGCTGGATATAGAATACTCTGAAAAAAATGAGGCAGAGTTTATAATATCAAAAACAGAAGAGTGGAAAATCATAAGCAAGGAAATAAACAAAACATTAAGAAAACTTGGTGATGACTGGAAAAAAAGTAATTTCAAAAAAGCTAAGAGTTATTTTGGATAGTATTAAATAACTCTTCCAGATTTATTTCAAGCAAAGCAACAGGCATTTTAATCTTGAAATTTTTAAGTATTTTAGGATGTACCTCTCCAAAATACCCTAAAGGCTTCCCGTTAAGCTTTACCTCTGCAACTCTTCCTTCAACAAATTGTTCTGGAAAATCATTGGGTACACCAAAAGAAAACTCTTTTCCGATATTATTTCCAAGATAATCTATAATCTGCTTTAATCTAGTAAAGTTTCCAGGAGCTAAACCTATTGCCAGTCTTTCTTCTTCTTTTATGTCATCACCATTAATAACAAACACTTTGCCTAGTTGAAATATATCCTGAGGATACTCGACATCAGGATTTTCATAAAATATTTTAAGTAAATAATGACTCAGATCATTTCTTAGTATACTATACTCTGTTTTGGAGTCCTTTACCTCAATAACCTCTTGCTTTTTATTCATTTTAATTAATTGAAATTCTTTAGTCGTTAAATGATAACTTGAAGTCTCCAAAAGTCCTAGTCCTAAAAGTATTTCAGATATTTTTTCTTTGAATATTTCTCCACTATTGATTTTTCCAGTAGTTGAAATTTCAGGGATTGCTGGGATAAAATTGTCATAACCATAAGCAATAGCAATATCTTCAATCAAGTCAACTTCATGCAAAACATCGCTCCTATATGGTGGAACAAGGACTTTTCCATTGGAATAGGAATAACCCATTTTTTCAAGGAGTTTTTTTACTTCGTTTTCTTTAAGCTTTAATCCAAGTAGTTTGTTTGTATTTTTCAAAGACAACCTCATTTTAAGAGGCTCAAAATCTGGACTAACAAGTGTTTTAGTGCTGTACTTAAGATTTGTTTGATAAATTTTCCCACCCATTTCAGCAAGTGCAAAACAAAGTATGTTCAATATTTTATTCAAGATGTTGATGTCAAAACCAGAACACTCTATAAAAATTTCTTTAGTATCGCTGCTTATTTTACCAGTCTTATTAGAATTTATAATAGGTGGCATGCTCATAACTTCGTTATTAGCATCACTAAAAAAAGGAAATTTATCGCTGCCTTCAAGCAAGTATGCATACTCTCTGCCAGTTGGGTGTCTTTGCAAGATTTGAGTTCCATCCATTTCCCTTGTTTCATCTAAAGGAATAAACTTAATATCTTTAGGATTTTTAGCCCCATAATTTATAGGAAGTTTTATTTTTTCCATAGGGTAAATTCCAATAGCAGCTTTTTTTCTTTTTCTTCCAAGCGTTAAATGCAACTTTTCCTGAATATCGATAATTTCCTTTATTTTTTCATCATCAAATTTCAGATTTTTAACAACAGCACAGACAGTATAAGGTCTTACATCATTTACAGACTTATCGACAATAACCTGATAATTTCTTTCAGGTTTATTGACGCTCAGTTTTTTCAAGCCAGTATTTTTTCCTAAAAAGGATAAAAAAGAAAATTTATAATTTTGGTAGGCGAGCAAATCCGGCCTGTTAGGAAATATTTCAATGGCAATTTCTTCATTGTTTATATATTCGACAGGAGTTCCAAACATAGCAATCTTATCTTGCATAGAATCATCTATCTTGCCAATATCTTTCTCAAATTGCTTTTTTGAAATTGTGAGTATTGTCATTTTAAGTCAACTTCAAAAAAATTTAATTGTCCTTTCATTGGAATAAAATTAAGTCTAACTGGATTTTCAAGAATAAATCCAAACTTTCCCCAATCACTAGAGGCCAAATGCAAACTTCCATCCATGTTATGCTCTAATTCACTTTTATATAACTTAACATCAGTCAAATTTGCCTTTCCAACTATTCCTCCCAAAGAAAGATTATTAAAATTAAATCTTTTCATTGCATCAAAATCTGGATTTTTAGGAGCATGAATTAAAAATTCCCCTCTAAAATATGTTTTCCAGTTTCTCAACTCTATTTTCTTTTTGCCTTGAATAATAAGTTCTGCATATGGTTGTTTTATTGATAATGCTTTCATTTTATCCAGATTTTAGTGTTCCTCAGCTGTTTAATATCGTTTTTATATAATTCCCTAAGGTCTTTTATTTCATAATAGTCCATTAAAACTCTGTCAAATCCAGGTCCCCAGGCCAATACTGGCACCCATTCCCCAAGTAAAGGAATCGTAACCTCTGGTCTAAATATTCCAGCTCCGCCAAGTTCAAGCCACCTTTTCTTTTCAGGATGATAAACATCTATTTCAACACTTGGTTCTGTATATGGAAAATAAGCTGGCCTGAATCTAACTTTTGGAAAACCCATTTTTGTAAAAAATTCTTTTAAATATCCTAATAAATGCTGGAAATCTGCTTCAGAATCTATAACAATGCCCTCTGTTTGATTAAATTCAAATCCATGGCTCCAGTCAACTGTTTCATTTCTAAAGCACTTTCCAATTGCAAAAAACTTTCCTCTCCTTTTTTCCTTAGGCAATTTACTTAACTCATAAAGAGTTCTTGAAGACAGAGCAGTTGTATGTGTTCTTAAAACTAATTTCTCTGCATCTTTTTCATTCCATTTATACTGCCATCCAAGACTCCCATCTACTCCATGTTCATGGGCTTTTTTAGTAGACTCAACTATTTTTCTTTCAGGTAAACTTCTTTCTTTACCCAAGAAAAAAGTATCTTGCAACTCTCTAACAGGATGGTCTTGTGCTGTAAACAAGGAATCAAAATTCCAAAAGCTTTCTTGGATTAAACTGCCAGTCATTTCTTGAAAGCCCATTTCACTCCAAACTCTACGACCATAAGAAATAGACTGATTAACAAAATGTCTTTTTCCTCCAGTTATTTTAGGCACTTTGGAAATAATATCATATCTTCTGAATTTCTTTCCTTTCCAAGACTCTTTTTGCACCATATCAGAGGTTATTTCTTCTATTAAATTTCCAACACTGGAAAGATCTTCCTTGATTAAACCCTGACCAAGTTTAGTTAGCACAAAAGAAACAACTTGATTTTCATTAACAATAACTATATCTTTTCTTTCTTTTAACTTGTCAAATGCGAATTTTTGTTCAGGAGAAAGAGCATCAAATTCAATTGGAAGAATTTCAATAAACTGTTCTTCAAGGCTTTTTTTAACAATGTCAGATTTATCTCCTGTAAAAATTATTCTTCCGTTTTTTATGTCTACAAGAGCTTTTTTCTTTAAAGCTCCAAGAGCAGCTTTGAATTCATTATCACTTAACCTGGCTTGTTTTTGAGCATTTCCCAGACTAATAGGCTCTTTTTCACAAATAATTAACAACTGTCTTTCAGGAAGGCCTTTTTTTCTGTAATATATCCCATTTATTCCTAAATCAATTACTTTCTTTTTTTCTATTTTTAAGTCTATAACCTCTTTGGAATTCAAAAACTCTAAAGCTCTAAGAGCTGAGACTCTGTCAAGCTGGGATTTTTTTACAATTTCGTCAAAGTTTGATAAACTAAGAAAAGGAATAACCTTTTTTTCCATAGGCGATAAACTTTCTATTAACTCCTGCATACCCATACATCAATACTGAGATATCAATTAATAAATTTTCCTGTGCCTAAAAGGCCATTTGAACTGCCTTGTTATTCATCCCCAAAGACAGCAAAAAAGCCTTTAATTTAATTATTTCAGACTTATCATAGCTGAAGATTCTAATATTGTTCTTGTATTTATTACACAATTTGATATTTTGTCCCAGTCTAGAAGTTTTTTGAGAAATAAGTAAGTCACCTTTTTCGTGCAAAAACCCCAAATCAAAGCCAATTATAATATTGTTGTCTTTAGCTAATCTGCACAAAACATGGTCTAATCCAGAATCTCTTTGTTTCAAATTATCTCTTCCATTAAAATCATAAAATAGTAAAACATTAACTTTTTTATTTTCAAGTATTTTTCTGTTATAATCACTATCTCCTGCAATAACAATTACCTCTTTGCTCTGTTTAGATAGTTTATCTATTTCCTTTCTTGCTTCATTAATGCTTCCTTTAATAAAATCCATAGAATAACTAATTAAGTACTATTAAAAAACCTAACCATAGATATTAGTTCCAAAAAATTCCTGGCCTGAAAGCAATTTGTCTAAGTTTCTTAGGTCATCTCCGATTATATAAGTTCTGACCTTATAATCCATTATTAGTTTAGACGCCTTCTGGTCTAAAACAAAATGTTGTCCTGGTTTAAAGGGTATTTTCTTAGCCATATTATGGAACTCTCTCCAAGTTATATAAGGAATAAATTTTGCATTTTTATTTAGTACAGGATTTTTATCATATAATCCTGCAACATTTGTTATGTTAATAAACCTGGTATCAAAATCTTTAGCTATTTTAGCAGCTGTTGAATCAGAAGTTTGATTAGGTTTGTACTCCAACCCTCCGACAAAGACTACATTTTGTCTTTTTAACATCTTTTTCACTCCAACAAGGGTGTGCGGAACTCCTTCCATCTGATTTAGTCCAAAAAAATAGCTCATAAACCTTGCATTATGCCTTGTAACAGAAATCCCTGCAAAACTCTGCAACTTTTCATTTGACCCGATATTTCTAAGGCCTTCAATGTAAGTTCTGGCTACACTTCCTCCACCTGTAACTATAATAAATTTCTTCCTGCCAGAATGATTTAAAATTATTTTTTTGAATTTCGAAAGAAAATTAACATTAATTCCTCCATTTTTAAGTATCTGGCTTCCACCAAGACTAATAACCACCACTTCTTTTTTCATACCTTAAAAAAGGAAAAAGCCTATTTAAAACTAATCATAAACCTAAAAATCAAATCCTTTTTCTCCAAATTTTGTTAATATGGTTCTTATCTCATTAATTATCTTTTGTTGATCTTTTTTATCTGACATTATAACAAATTTAATTAACAGCTCAGATAGTATGTTTTTATCCATTACTTTCAATTTATAACCATCAGTTATAAAATAAAATCTAAAATTCTCGTACCTTAATTCTTTAATAACTATTCCTCCTACACTTCCAATTAACTTGCCCTTATATGGATTCTCTTTTAAAGAATACAACATTTCAAAAATATCTATAGATTTTGCTTTAAATTTTTTATTTATTTGTTCTTCAAGATCACCATTAATAATTACTTTTGCCATCTTTTTTTAGCTTTGGCAAGCGCCTCTTCAATTGGAGTATATCCTTTCTCATCCATTAAAAAAAACCTTAATTGCTCTTTAACAGCTATAGAATAAATCCTTCTGATAATATCATCATAACTCTCTCCTTTATTCCCAAATGTAGAAATCTTTTCCTTAGTTTCGTTAGATATTTGAATTGTTGTGTTAGCCATTTTATAATAATTATAATTACTATAACACCTATAGTTTATAAATTATCCTATTTTTATTTGATCGTAAATAAGGAATCATCCCTTACATCAAACATCCCAAGCCTAACTCCGCTATCTATCCATCCGTGGGCATAATTCAAAGCCCCATAAGCCAAAACAAAATCTCCTTTTTTTTCAAAATGTTTAGCATCACTCAAATAGTTATCAACCATAGATATTATCTCATCAGCATCTTTCTCTTTCCCAGAAACAATATTTTCTTTAACAATAGAAAGCGCCTTTGAAGTAAGTTTAGAATACTTGTTCAAGAGCTGATGGGTTATCTTGTCGTTCATTTTTTAGTAATTTTCTTTTTATTTATTTGCTCTTTCAGCATGGACCACAATTTATCCAGAATTTGTTTATGAATATAAATAATTTTTTCATTATTTAATTTTTCAAGTTTTTCCCCTAATAAAAGAATTGCACTTTCATTTCCCAAGTTTACTTGTTGTTGCGCTTCATCTATAATAATGTCCCAATTTATATCATTTTTCATTATAATTGAGGTAATATCTTCCCAATCTTTAGTTCTTGAAGTAACACATTTCATGATAATTATATCATGAAAATTTGAAGGTTTAATAATAAGATTTTTTCCAAATTCATGGCTTTGGTTTGCTCTTTCCTTCATTTTATCTGAAAAAGTTGAACTAATAATTTTATTCAAAAAAAGATCAAAACGAGCATCACCTAATTTAAGCATAACCGGGATATTGTTTTTTAATCCATATACAACAGTTTCATCAAAATCTTTAGCCCCTAATTGTTTAAGAGAAAAAATAAATTTATCCCTATCGCCTTTTTTATCAAAAACTAAGTCAATATCAAGAGTTGAATCTTTAATTCCTCTTAACATCATCGCAGTTCCCCCAATAGCATATACAACTATTTTTTTAGCTAAAATATTTCCTAATGCAATAAACATTTCTTCTTGTTGTTTTATATCAATCATGCTTGTAATCCCCCAAATCTTCACGATTTAATGGAATATAAACTTTCCATTTTTTTTCTATTTCTTTAAAGTCAGATGAATTTAATCCTTTAATAATATAAATATAAGAATCACTTTTTTTTTGCAAAGCTAAATTATAAAATCTTTTTGGCATCCTTTTAACTTTTTTTACAACAATTTTAGAAACTTCATACAAAGCTACAACTTCTCTTACTAAACCTTCTTTCTTAGCCAATTTATATAAAAGCGCCCAATATTTTACTTTTTTAAAAAGTGCTAAAGAAGCAATAATATAACGCACTTCTTTTTGTTTTATTGCATAAATCAATGTTTCTTCAATGCTTGGAATTCTTCCATAAATATAATAAGGGTTAGAAGAAGCAAGTTTAATCGGAGATATTTCATTTATTCTTTGAGTATAACTTATCCTTTTATGCAAATTATCCATAGAAATATAATATAATCTTTTTTTCCCTTGCCCATAACTAGTTTTGACATATCCTAATTTTCTTAATCGATATATAACATAAATCGCCTTTTTTTCATTTATTTTCAGCCTTTTCCCTAGAGTCTGGACTGTATAAATCCCTTTAATGGATTCTGCAAGTTCTTTATATTTATTACTTCCTTTTATCATTATTAAATGTATGGGAACTAATATATAAACTTTTCTATAAAAAGCATAAAAAGTTAAATGTAAAGGCA
>MNVX01000006.1 GCA_001872185.1 Candidatus Pacearchaeota archaeon CG1_02_32_21
ATACTTCTCAAAACTTAAAAGTCTTTATATAGAATTAATTCATTATTTTATTATGCGCCCGTAGCTCAGCCTGGATAGAGCAGTGGGGTCCTAACCCAAAGGTCGAAGGTTCAAATCCTTTCGGGCGCGTATACTGGATTTGTGGTTGCAGGATAGAAAACCCGCAGGTGGTTTTCATTCAAATCCTTTCGGGCGCGTATAGCAATATTTAAAACCAATATATTCAAATATAAATTATGCACCGGTGGTTTAATGGTAGAATCTCTCGCTTCCAACGAGATGACCCGGGTTCGATTCCCGGCTGGTGCATTTGTTTTTCTATAGCTTTAAATACCTATATTTTATATTTTTTATATGGCAGATAGTTTAGAACAAGAACATAAACCTATTGGACAGGAAGTTGAACAAAAAAAAGAAAAGAAGAATTTTAAAGAATATTTAAAAAATGCTGATGCTGCATACAACAAATATTATCTAATCCTTTTGATAATTCCAGTAATTTTATTAGCTTTAACCCTGGCATACCTGACATATTTTTCATATCAAAATGGAGATATAATAAAAAAAGATGTTACTTTAACAGGAGGCACCTCTATCCAGGTTCATACTAGCACAGACATTGTTAAGTTAAGAAGTGCATTAGAAGACAAATTTGAAGATGTTTCTGTAAGAGAAGTTTCAGATATCATAACTGGGGAACAAGTTGCCTTTATAGTAGAAACCGCGTCTTCTCCAGAAGAAGTAAAACCTTTTTTAGAAGAATATCTAGGTATAAAATTAGACAGCACAAATAGCAGTATAGAGTTTACAGGATCATCATTAAGTGGAAGTTTTTATAATCAACTAAGGATTGCAATCCTTATCTCTTTTATTTTAATGGCTATAGCAGTTTTTTTAATATTTAGAACACTTGCTCCAGGTGTAGCTGTTATTTTTGCAGCATTTGGAGATATTGTTATGACAATAGCGGTTATTGACTTACTTGGAATAAAAATGTCAACGGCAGGAATTGTTGCAATACTTATGCTTATAGGATATAGTGTGGATACTGATATTCTACTTACAACTAGGGTTGTTAAAAGGCGTGAAGGAAGTGTTAATTCAAGAGTCTGGAGTTCATTTAAAACAGGTATTACAATGACGCTAACAGCACTTTCAATAGTAATAATTGGACTAGTATTTACATCATCTTTTTCATCAATTTTCAATCAAATATTTACAGTTTTAGCAATGGGATTATTTTTTGATATAATTAACACTTGGGCATTTAATGCTTCATTTATTAAATGGTATGTAGAAAGGAGGAATAAACAATGAAGTTTAAACTTACATGGAAGATTTGGCTTTTAATTATACTAATTGTTTTATCAATAATCTCCATCATTAATTTTCAAGCTCTTTCTGCTCAGGGAGTTATTGTAAAAAGTCTAGAATCAAATTCAACAGAGTATCAAAATGGTTTAAGGCAAGGTGATGTGATAATTTCAATTAATGGAAAAGAAATTTCAAACTCTGTTGAATATGTAAAAGTGATGTCAGATATATTCTCGAATAATAGCGAGCTTACTAAACTAGTAATTGATACAGAAACTAGCCAGGTAGTATTTTTTTCTGATAAGATACCAAAAATAAGTGTTTCAAATATTCAAAAAACAAAATTGAAGGCAGGTCTGGACTTACAGGGGGGAGCTAGAGCTCTAGTTAAACCAGAAAAAAATCTTGATTCTGGCCAGATGCAAGATTTAATAGCAATAAGTTCACAAAGGCTTAATACTTTCGGAATTACAGATATTGTCATAAGACCTGTTTCAGATTTATCCGGCACTAGTTATATGCTTATTGAAATTGCTGGGGCAACTCCTCAAGACCTTGAAAATTTAATTGCTGAACAAGGTAAATTTGAGGCTAAAATAGGTAATGAAACTGCATTTGTTGGAGGGAATAATGATATTACTCATGTTTGTAGAGATGACGCTTCATGTTCAGGCATAGAATCATGTAATCCTACAGGAACAGGGTACTTTTGTAATTATGCCTTTACAATTTATTTAAGCGAAGAAGCTGCTCAAAGGCATGCAGATATAACTAAAGTTCTTTCAACAAACATCTCAAATCCAGATTATTTAGACAAGATGCTTGATTTTTATATTGATGATAAACAAACACAGTCTTTGCTTATTCATAAAAATCTTAAGGGACAGGTAACAACTCAGGTTCAAATAAGCGGGTCTGCTCAGGGAGCAACTAGGGAAGAAGCAATAAAAAATGCTGAAAGTGAAATGAAAACAACTCAGACAATACTTATAACTGGTAGCCTTCCATATAAGCTAGAAATTGTAAAGCTAGACACAATTTCTCCTATTTTAGGACAAAAATTCACCTATCTGATACTCCTTACAGGTCTTGTTGGGTTATTAGCTGTATCGGTTATAATTTTTTTCAGATATAGAAACATTAAAGCATCACTAGCAATATTATTTACAAGTTTTTCAGAAGTAGTTATTTTATTGGGAGTTGCAGCCCTGATAAAATGGAACTTAGACTTACCAAGTATAGTGGGAATACTTGTTATGATAGGAACAGGAGTTGACCAGCAAATTATTATCTTAGACGAATCTAAATCGTCATCTACAAGTATGAAAGAAAAACTTAAGGGAGCACTGTTTATTGTAGTATCTTGTTTCTTTACAGTAGTATGTTCTTTATTGCCACTATTTTGGGCAGGAGCAGGACTTTTGAAAGGATTTGCAGTTACAACCCTTATAGGCTTAACAATAGGGGTATTAATAACAAGACCTGCATTTGCAGATATACTTAAATTACTTAGTAAAGGACAGTAATGTATCCTAGTAAACATCTAATCTTCGGACTAATTTTTTCATTAGTACTATATCTAGTATTCCAAGAAATAGGAATACCTGGATTTTTAACAATTTGGTTAGCTTCCTTTCTAATTGATGTTGATCATTACCTGTATTATGCTATCTCAAAAAAAGATATTTCTTTGAAAAGGGCGTATAAATGGTTCATGGAAGAAAGTGCCAAATCTTTTTTAATGCCTAAAGAAAAGAGGAAAAAAATGAACAAACAAATACCATGCGCCTTTCATGGTGTAGAAGCCATAGCAATCCTTGCACTGTTATCTTTTTTCCATAACTTTTTCTTGTTTGTTTTAATTGGTTTTGTCTTTCATGAATTTTTAGATTTCTTACATATAGTTTATTATGGGTTTAGTTTAAAACATATAGGTTCACAAACGTACAACTTAGTAGCCTATCTTAAAAATTAACCTAGAAAACTAATTATCTTTCAAACCTTAGCTGAAAAGCTCTCCTCAAATAAGCCATACCATACTTGAGTAAGTTACCCATTTTTGATTTGCCCTCTTTTCTAAAATGATAGGTAAATGGAACCTCTTTAACTCTATAACTAAGCTTTTTAGCCCTATAAAATATTTCAAACCCAAATTCGCCAAAAACAGAGTCATACCTTAATGGAAGTTCCAAAAACTTCTTTCTGTTAAATAGTCTAAAGTTTCCGCCAAGATCTCTTATTTTAAGCCCGATAATTATTCCGCATATCCTATTAAGGATCTTAGACCCTATTTTTCTAATAAATGGAGACTCCATACCCCCTCCTTTAATAAATCGTGATGCAGAAACAATGTCATAGTCCTTAGAATAAGATAAAATATATGGTATTATTTCAGGTGGATGGGAAAAGTCAGCATCCATTGTCAACACAAATTTTCCATTTGCTATTTTTATTCCATCAACAACAGCACTAAAAATTCCTTTATCTTTTAATCTGTGAAGCGCAATAAAATTACTATTTTTTGCTAGCTGGTCTATTATTTCAGGTGTTTTGTCTTTTGAGTTGTCGTCAACAACAATTAATTCATAATTATCTTTAAAATTAGTATTATCTAAAACCTCTTTAACTTTATGTGCTAATTTAGATATATTTTTTTCTTCATTAAATGTAGGAATAACTACACTTAAAAGCACATGGTTTATAGAGACTAAACTAGGACTATTAGAGCTAATTTTTTTACCATGCCCATTTATTATGTATTTTACCACAAGTCCTTCACCAAAAGAATATTTATATACATTATTATTCAAAATAATTTCATAATGGATAAACAAAATAAACTGACAAGAAACGAAATAATTATCTTTGTAGTTGTGTTTTCTCTTTTAGTATTGTTAACTATTTTTACAAGATTTTATGGAACCACTGATATAAAAGATTACTCTGATGTTTCTAAGTTCTTGGCAGGAGATTACAGTGCTAAAATTAGGTCATCTCATTCATATTTATTTGGATTTGTGCATAGTCCGTTAGTTAACTTATTTGGGAATTTTATTGTATTTAAAATAACTAGCTTAGTTTTTTTATTATTGCTAATATTCTCTGTTTATTACATCTCTAGAAAAAATAAAAAATCACTATGGTTAATGCTACTGTCTCCAATAGTTTGGTATGTAGCTCAGGGGTTTTACTTTGTTTTGTTGATTAAATAGTTTCTATGTTGTTTTTTAAGCCGAAATTTTAATATATGGGCTTTGACATGGAAAGATTAATAAGGATTTTTATCATCGCCTTTAAATGAAAGATGGAGAATCATTAAAAATAGATAGGTCTTTGAAGGTAATTGTTAGTGCTTCATTTATCATACTCCTAACAACATTTATTTCAAAAATATTGACTTATCTTTATAGAATAGTAATTGCAAGGTATTACGGAGTAGAAATTTACGGAGTTTACTCTATTAGCCTAATGGTTATTGGATGGGTTACTGTTTTTGCAGGCCTTGGATTTGCCGGAGGATTAACAAGATATCTTTCATATCATAGAGGAAAAAACGAAGAGTATAAATCTTCATATCTTGTCAAAAAAACAACTTTCTTTCTCATCATTTCAGGAATTATTGGATGCCTAATTATTATACTTACAAGCAGTTTTATTGCAAATCAAATATTTCACATTGCGGAACTTCAAACATTTCTTATAATCTTCAGCCTTTCTATTCCGTTTAGTGTTCTAGCAGGAATTTTCTTCTCGATTCTGAGATCATATGAAAAAATAGGTTGGTTTGCTTTCATAGTTAATATATTACAGAATTCTGTAAAGCTATTAGCTCTTGTTTTCTTGATTTATCTAGGATTTAGCTCAAAATCTATTGCAGTTTCACATGTTGCGGGTGTAGCAATAGCACTTGTAGTAGCTTATATTATTTCAAGAAAAAAAATACCCTTCATTTTTAAAGAACAGAAGGTAAAAGATGCCCATAGTACTATGATGCAGTTAGTTTCCTATTCGTGGCCACTTATATTTTTTGGATTTATTGCTTCAATCTTAAGCTGGACAGATACGTTCATGATTGGGGTTTTAAGAACAACAACTGAAGTTGGGTTTTACAATGCTGCAGTCCCAATTGCCGTAATAATTAATATTTCCGCAGATTTATTCAAGCAAATGTTTCTTCCTATAATAACTAAAGAGTACGGAAAGGGAAATATAGCTACAGTAAAAGTGATAACTAGACAAGTGACAAAGTGGTTGTTTGTTATTAGTATTCCTTTATTTATAGCAATATTTCTTTTTCCTCAAGAGGCTATTAGGATTCTCTTTGGTGAGCAATATTTACCCGCTTCAAATTCACTAAGAATTCTTGCTGTAGGTTTTTTTATTGCTTCCATACTGGATGTCTCGCAAGAAGTTTTATCAATGAAAGGAAGATCAAAACTTATTTTAATGGACACGATAGTTATTGCTGTAGTAAATATAATCCTTAATTATATTCTTATCCCCATTTATGGAATAAGTGGTGCCGCTTTTTCAACAACGTTTTCTATTTCAGCTTTAAGTATTTTGTTTACATATCAAGTTCGGAAAAGTTCATCAATTTTTATTATAAAAAGGGATGTTATAAAAGTTTTATTTTCAGGAATTGTCGCCTTTTTATTGACTTGGTTTAGTTTTCTATACATCACTGAAGAAATACCAAGACTAATCGTTGGCGGGATTTTGTTTGTTTTAACATATTTTTTATTGATTTATTTAACACATTCAATTGATAAAAATGATTACATGATACTTAGAGCTATAAAAGGCAAGCTTACTAAAATGAGTCAGATACAAACAGGAGTTCCTGATTAATATGCTAAGAGAAATTTTTATGAAAATAAAACATTCAAAATTTGCCTTATTTTTAGTAAAACTGGGAATAAGAAGATTAACTGTGGCTAGAAGAATATATGGATTTATGATGAAAACAAATACAAATAAGCCTATAAACATTGATGAATATAAGATATTTATAGATGACAAAGATTCCATGGGGTTATTGCAAAGACCCGACTTTTATTCAAACAATAGCGAAGTAGATATTATGAAAGAATTTGTTAAGGAAGGTGATGTTGTGATAGACCTTGGGGCAAATATCGGAGTTTACACTCTTCTTCTTGCAAAACTTGTTGGTAAAGCGGGAAAAGTATATTCTTTTGAACCAGATTCTGAAAATTTTAAAATTCTTGTGAAGAATATTATAATTAATGGTTACAAGAATATAACTCCCATTAATAAAGCGGTAAGCAATAAAACAGGAAGGATAAAATTATATCTTTCTGAATGGAATAAAGGAGATCACAGGATTTATTCATCAGATGAAAAAAGAAAATTTAAGGAAATTAGGGCAGTTAGTTTAGATGATTATTTTCTGGGTAATAAAGAAGAAATCAAATTTGTGAAGATGGATATTCAAGGAGCAGAAGCCATCGCCTTTGATGGAGGAAAATCATTTTTTAATAAGAAGCAGCCGATTGTTCTGCAGGAATTTTGGCCCGTAGGAATTGAATCAAGTGGAAAAGATTACAAAGAATTTTTAGAATTTATTAACTCTAAGTTTAAAATTTATAGCGAACACAACATAAAAAAAGAGATAAACCCTGAAGAAATACTGTCAATTGTTTCTGTTAAAAGAAGGAACCATATGAATTTATTATGCATTCCTAAATAAGTTAATTTCCTATATGGAATTATTGTATTGCATAATTAGCCTAATTACTGCAGAGTATACTTCATCAACACTAATAGATTTCATATGAATTTCATAACAATACGAGCATGCATACTTTCTACAATCATGGGCTTTATTTTTATGATATATATTTATATTAGCTGAACTTATTGGAGAAACTATTTCTGGAGGGTAAGATCCGTATAAAATTACTGCAGGAGTTTCTACATGTGAAGATATATGTGACATTGAAGTGTCTGGTGTTACAGTTGCATCAGCTCTTTTTACTAATGAAGCCAGTGATTCTACATCTGGCACTTTACCAACTGAATATATTACTCTTTTCTTATCTTTAATTAAATCATAAACTCTTTTAGTAATTATTTCCTCAGATTTTATTCCAGTAATTATAACTTTCACATTTTTATTATCTAATATTTTATCTATCAATTTTGCCCACCTTTCTTCTGGCCAAAGATGGGCTGGAGATCTTCCCTCATTTAGAGCTTTTATTATTTTCCCAGCACCAGGATGTATTATTATTAATCTTTCCCATTTTTTTACTCCATTATTATTAAGAAAATTTTTAGCAAACTTTTCTCCTTCTTTTGTAAAATAAAATTTTGGTAAGTCTATGTTAAGATGAGCTAATTTAAATAAATTTAATATACTATTTGGTCCATTTGCCCTTACTGGGTAAACCTTTCTATTAGCTAATATTGGAAAGTACTGCCTAATTAACTTTCTTGGATCCATCCTTACAGAATCTGTAGAAATAACATAAGGTACTTTTAATAACTTGAAAAATAATTCCTTATCAAATATTTCTCTTTCTCTTCCAGGATCTAATAACAAAGCAGCATCAATTTTTCTCTTATCTATCATTTTTTTTGCTTCATCTAGACTTACTAAATGAATCGCAGGGTTTTTAACAAATTTCCTATTTTTCTCATGAGTCAAAAGAGTTATATTAATAGGATATTTATCCAAAACTGCGTTTATTATAGCTACAATGTTATATACATCACCAACAGCTCCACCTGAGATAAAAAGAATTCTTTTTATTCTACTTTTGTTTATTTTTGTGAACTTTTTTGGATCTATGAACACCCAAAAAAGGTAGTAAACAAATTTTATATATTCTTTTATAAGGTTTATCATAAATATCTTAGCTTTTTCTAATAAAGGTATTTCATTCATCAGATTTTCAAAAAACACCTATATATTAAACTTGCTATTAGTTATTATAAGTGGGAATATTTATAAACTGATAGACAAATTAAACTATTATGATAAAAATATCAAAAATATTACCTTCACCAAACTCTTTTTTAAAAAAAGTTTTTAATTTAAGGCTTGAAAGAGTATACCCACGAGGATTTGAGAGGTTTGCAATATCTGGAAATAACCTGATAGGGATAGAAATAGGAGTTTTTGAAGGTGAACATGCACTGTCTTTAATGAAACACTTGAGTATAAAAAAATTATATCTTATAGACCCATATGTTGTTCATGAGCATTATACTAATGATTGGAGAAAAAAGATCCTAAATGCAAGAAAAAAAGCATATAATCTTTCTAAAGATTTTAAAGGTGTTAAACTAATTTGTAAATATTCTGGAGATGCTATAAAAGATATAGATGAAAAAGTAGACTTTGTATATGTTGATGGAAATCATGAATATAAAGCTGTCAAAGAAGATATTGAAAACTATTGGAAAGTTTTGAAAAATGGAGGTATTTTAGGTGGTCATGATGTACATAATGCA
>MNVX01000031.1 GCA_001872185.1 Candidatus Pacearchaeota archaeon CG1_02_32_21
CCAGGTCAGGCATTGCAAATCTTGAAAGGAGTTTCTTCAAGATTGTTTTTCTTGCATCATGAAAAAGCAGGATTAAGATATCCAAGACATCATTTGTGGAGTCCTGGAAAATTTGCAGCATCAATTGGTTTCATACAGATTGAAAAAGCATGCAGTTATGTTAGAAATCAGTGAATTGGAAGCCTTGCACTTTAGTGCAAGGAGCAGTCACTTTCTAAATTTTTTTTACATTTCATCTCTGCAAGACTCGCAGATCATCCTTCCGTCTATTTTTTCAAGAATATCGAAGTTGCCACATTCTTCACAAATATTTTCATGAAAGGTTCCCTCTGATGCTGACTGGCTTTTTTTCATCTTTTCAGATTCTTCCCTTATTCTTTCAAATTCCCTGCTTTCTTCAAAAAGATCTGGCATAAACTTAACAATATCTTTTAAAGTTACATATCCAACTATTCTTTTATTATTAACTACTGGCAACCTTCTTAGCTTTTTTCTATTCATTTTATCCAAGGCCTGATGAATTGTGGCTTCTGGAGAAATTGTAATTATTTTTCTTGTCAAAATGTCTTTTGCTCTTATTTCTTTTAGTTTATCAGGCTTTTTTGTCATTGCCCAAACAAGGTCTTTTTCAGTTATTATTCCATGGAGTTTGTCCCCTTCTTTTACCACTAAGCTTCCAACTCTTTTCTTCATCATTGTTTTTGCACATTCAAGTGCAGTAGAATCAGGGCTCATATGTACAAAGTCACGAGTCATTACATCCCCTACTCTTATTCTTTCACCCATAAATAATCCAGTATCTTATTATTTAAATAATCTTCTAATCTGTGTTAAGTGCCATGTTTTTGTTTTTAATTTGAGTATATAAATCTTTAAATTTACTTATTTATTTTCTGTTTCACAAAAGGTATGAAAGAGTTATAACATGGGTGATAAGCAAGCTGTTTATGTTTTGCCTGAAAATGTGCAGAGGATGATGGGTCAGGATGCTCAAAGAAATAATATTCTTGCTGCACGGATTATAGCTGATACTGTGAAAACAACTCTTGGTCCGAGAGGAATGGATAAAATGCTTGTTGATTCTGGAGGAAATATTGTTATTACAAATGATGGTGTTACTATCCTCGAAAAGATGGATATCGAGCATCCTGCTGCTAAAATGATGGTTGAAATAGCTAAAACTCAGGAAGATGAGGTTGGCGACGGAACAACTACTGCTGTGATGATAGCTGGAAAGCTTTTGGAAAATGCGGAAAGTCTGCTTGACAAGAAAATACATCCGACAGTTATTACTAAAGGATATCAAATGGCCTCTGAACAATCTTTAAGCATTTTAAAAGAGATTGCATTAAGGGTGACTACTGATGATACAACTTCTTTGAAACAGATAGCTATGACTTCTATGACTGGAAAAGGAGTTGAATCTGCAAAAGAAAGATTTGCAGATATTATTGTAAATGCAGTTAAGCAAATTGAGGATTACGGCAAAATAAATCTGGATAATGTCAAGATAGAAAAAGTTAAGGGAGATAGTATAAAAGAAACTTCTTTAATCTCAGGAATAGTTTTAGATTCAGAGAAACTTAACATAGAGATGCCTAAGATTATAGAGAATTCTAAGATAGCTATAATTGATTTTCCTTTGGAGCTAAGAAGTCCTGAAATAGAAACCAAGATAAATATCTCAACGCCAGAACAGTTGCAGGGCTTTATTGATTCAGAAGAAAGGGCACTAAGAGAGATGATTCAGATTATAAGAAATATCGGGGCTAATGTAGTTTTTTGTCAAAAAGGAATTGATGATGTTGCCCAGTACTATCTTACAAAAGCAGGAGTTTATGCCTGCAGGAGAATTTCAAGAAGTGACATAGAAAAGCTTTCAATGGCAACAGGAGCAAGAATTGTCAGCAATTTAAATGAACTAAGTTCAGATGATTTGGGTAGTGCAAAGAGAGTTGAAGAAATGAACGCTGGAGAAAAGAAAATGACTTATGTCAGTGGTTGTATAAATCCGAAAGCGGTTACAATATTGATAAGAGGTGGAAGTGACCATGTTCTTGATGAGGTAGAGAGAGGAATTAGAGATAGTTTAGGAGATGTTTCAGCTGTTTTAAAAGATGGAATGGTTGTGGCTGGAGGAGGAGCTGTTGAAATTGAGCTGGCTAAGAGGCTAAGGGAGTTTTCACAAAGCCTTCCTGGAAGAGAGCAATTGGCAGTTGAAGAATTTGCCAATGCCATTGAGAGTATTCCTATTGCTTTATCTGAAAATGCCGGACTTGACCCAATAGATATTCTTACAGAGCTAAAAGCTGTTCATGAATCTACTTCTGGAAATGGGAAAAATGCAGGGCTTAATCTTTTCACGAATAAAATCGAGGATACATTTAAGGCAGGTATTATTGAGCCGTTAAAAGTTAAAACTCAGGCAATTTCTTCTGCTACAGAAGTTGCCACAATGATACTTAGAATAGATGATGTAATTGCAGCAAATACAAAAAAGCCATCTTATTCTGATAGGCCTTTGCCAAACAAGGGATTTGATTTTGAATGAGTTGTTTACACCGAAGAGGCGGAGGTCCGATTCCTCCACGGGCCATTTTTGCTGATATTTCGGAGCAAATAAGTGTCAAAAGGTGTATCATAAAAACTGTTTAATAAAAAAAGAACAATAATGTTATACTTGTTTACACCGAGTATTCCGAGGTTCAACTCCTCGCAGGCCCATATAAACTAAATTGGGCTAAATGCTCAGTAAATAAATAGTTCGTTAGAAAAGGTTACCTTTAGGATATATTTGTTTACACCGAGGAAGCGAAGGTCCGATTCCTCCACGGGCCATATATGAAAGATATTAATGCTTTTGTTCTCTAGCGACTTTTAATGCCTTTGTCCACCAGATTAATTGATCAAGAAAGGAATCTGCCTGCGGTTTTAAATTATCAAAAGGATTTGGATCATTATTCTTTCCCATAAGTATATCAATAAATAATTGGGTAGGAATATGAACAGATTGTCTAATTGGAGCCAATTGGAGTTCTATTGCAACTTGTCTTAACTGTTCAACGACACGAGCTCCTCCAACAGAGCCGTAAGAAACAAACCCCACTGCTTTGTTATTCCATTCTTTATATATATAATCAAGCATGTTTTTTAGAACTGCTGGATAGCCGTGATTGTATTCTGGAGAGATAATTATAAATCCATCTGCTTCATCTACTTTTTTAGTTAATTTTTTAACATTTTCATTTGAATATGGTTCTTTAATCATTGAGGGAGAGATGGCCTCATCAAAAAAAGGTAAAGGATAATCTTTTAGATCTACTAATTCAACTTCAAGTCCTTCTTGTTTTTTAGCTTCTTCATAAATCCATTTAGCTGGTTTTTCACCAAATCTATTTTTTCTTATACTTCCAAGGATAACTAAAATTTTCATTTTGTTTTTTATAAGTTTATTTAGTGAAGTAGGTATAAATAGTAAAGTATATAAAGACTATCTAACCTTTAAGATAGTAGGTTACAGAAAAGTAATCTAAATGAAATATGGAAACAAAAGAACATATCTGTGAGAGAACAATATCTATTATAGGAAACAAGTGGATATTAAGGATTGTGAACGAGTTCAATACACAAAAAGAGCCCATTAGATTTAATTCACTTCTTAAAACATTAAGTCCAATAAGTTCAAAAACGCTTTCAGCCAAGTTAAAAGATCTTGTTAAATATGCTATTCTTGAAAAGAAAATAATTTCTATGGATCCAATTATCACAACATATGAACTGACTGAAAAAGGTAAAGACCTAGCAGGTTTGTTTAATTCTATGACTAAATGGGGAAAGAAATGGCAAAAACAATAGAACAAAACAACTACTACAAAAGGTTACCTTTAGGATACATTAGTTTACACAAAGTATATCAAAAAGGATATACTTTCTAAAAAATCAACTTTTATGCTATTTTCTTAAATCACTTATTCTTTTTACTTGCTCTAAATCTATATCAAACTTCTTTTCAACGAAAACCCCTTTAAAAGAATCAACAAAATTCTTGTCATTTACAACTTTATGCAATTTTGATAAATTTTCTTTTAGCACGTTTAAATCTCCTATAAACAAAAATTTCCTTATTAGTTCTAAATTAGTCTCTTTTGCCAATGCAGCAATATCTCTAAAGTCGGTTAATCTTCCAGAATGTAATTTCATAACAATTAAGAGCTCTTTAATGGGAATTCTAGCAAATATCTCTTTTTCTATTCCAATTATTCTCTTTTTTATAGAATTTTTAAAGATTAAATCATAACTGAATGAAGAATTAGTTGTTCTTGAAGCTAAAGCATCAATCAATATGTCTATACTAGCTTGTTCTTTTTCATATCTAATAAACCTAGAAGAATAGGCATTGTCTAATTGTTTTGCTATGGTTTTCTTAAAATCATTCTTTTTTAAGATTTCTTCAAATTTAGATAAGTCTTCTAATCTTATTACAATGTCTGCATCTACAGAAAATCTATGCTTAAATGCCGAAACAGCATATCCTCCAACTACAATGAAATCTGTATTAGAATCTATAAATTTTTGCAATATTTCAAAGATGTCATTCTCTTTTTTAATAAGTTCTTCCATTATAAATAATTAACCTCTTTGTATTTAATATTTAATTTTTGGTTATACATCTCTTTAATCATCTCCAAAGCAGGTTCAAAATTATATCTATTTGCTTGCATAAAATCAATAGTTTCGTTTAAAGGTTCAACAAATGACTTCTTCTTTTTGATACATTCAAAACTATCTAAAATTTCTGTATTATAGAAAACCCCTTTATTGGAATTAATCTTTAATCCTAACTTTTTACAATATTCTAAAAATATAGGATAATCTAACTTTTTTATTTTAATAAAAATCGGATAAAACTCTTTATACCTCGCTATGTTATATCTTCCCACTGTCCAAACATAGACTGCATCTGTTTTTGTAAAACAATACTTTATTCCAAACAAGTTTAAAACCAAATAATAAAAGTTTATATCATTTAAATTATCTTTAATAAACTTCAAGATTATTTGATAACTACGATTATCTTCTTGTAAGACCACACCCCTCCATTTCTCCTTTAAAATCCCCTCCTTAATCAATTCATTAACCCATTTATTTGTCCAACCATAAGATAAGTTGATTCTTTTGGAAATAGAGCTGATGCTATCTTCTTTTCTCAAAGATATCAATATCTTTATTACGTATGGGTTTAATAATTCAATTTTCATTTTTACTCCCAATCGGATATTATCACTATAATGATAGTATTATTTAAAGGTTTCTATGGGGTAACTTTGCAGTTAAGTTTTAAAATTACATTTTAATTATTAAAAGTTATTAATTTTCCAACCTAAAAACATTTAAATTAAACCTTTAAAAAAGGTTTCCAAACCAGAACTTTTAAATACATATTTTCTTTTTATTAATCATGGTTGAGAAGGATAAAATAATAACTGAGAAAGTGAAGCGTTCGGGAATATTTAATTTTAAGGATGTCTACCAGTTTACGTACAGATGGTTTGTTGATGAAGGGTATGATGTTGAAGAGCAAAAATATATCGAGAATGTTGCAGGAGATTCCAAAGATATAGAAATCAAATGGGTGGCAACTAAAAAAGTTTCAGACTATTTTCAAAATGAAATTAAATCTGATTGGAGAATTATTGGAATGACTGATGTTGAAGTTGAAAAAGAGGGCAGGAAAATTAAGGCAAACAAGGGCACTTTTGAAGTTAAGTTTACAGGAAATTTGAAGAAAGATTATGAGGGCTCTTGGGAAAAATCTGCTATGATGAAATTCTTAAGAGGAGTTTATGAAAGGTATGTGATTGAAGCAAGAGTCAAAGAAAGAGAGGAGAAAATAATCAAAGATGTTGAGGAAATATTAGAGCAGGTTAAAGCTTTCTTAACTATAGAGGGAATGAAGTAGTTTTGTATTCATTGCACAGTTTTAATTTTAGCATCAAAATGTTTATATATCTAGCTCAATTTAGCTGGTTTATGATGATAAAAAAAGGGCTGACATTTATTTTTACATTGTTCTTTTTATTAAGTTTTGTTTCTGCTTTTAATGTTCAGACAGATACTATAAGAGGTACTATAATTAATGATAATGGTCTGCCCGGTGTTATTAAGTTTACAATTTCAAGCACTGGCGAGTCAGGAACTTATGAAATATACACTTCAGAGAGATTCCAGATTTCTCCAAAAGAATTTTCCATTTTATCCGGAAAGACAGTTGCCCTTGAACTTGAATTTTTGCCTATTGATGCTATGAAGGAAAATACGGGGTATATACAAATTCCTTACAGCATAAGAAAGGTTGGGACAACTAGTGTCCAGGAAGGAGAGGTTTATATTAAGTTAATTGATTTTAGCGAAGCTTTTGTAATTAAAGGCGATCCTTTAACTCCGGAATCGAAGGAGATTGTTATTAATGTTTATAATGTGGAAGATGTAAAATATGAAAATGTCCATGTTAAAGTTTCTGGAGCTTTTTTTCCTAGTTTTGAAAAAGATATTTCACTTGAGCCTTATGAAATAAAGAGATTTAGCGTTCTGGTTAATCAAGACCAGTTAAAAAAACTTGTTTTTGGAGAGTATACAATCAAGGGAGCAATAACTTTTAATAAACAAACAGAAGACGTTAACGGAAGGGTTAAACTGCTTGAAAAATCTGGCATTGATTTTAAGCAGTATACTGAAGGAATTATAGTAAGAAAACTGAACATTGAGAGGAAAAATGAGGGTAATGTCCCAACTATCTCTGAAGTTCAGATAAAGAAGAATATAATTTTAAGGCTTTTTACAACTTTTTCTGTTGAGCCTCAGAGAGTTGAAAGGCAGGGATTTTTTGTTAATTACTACTGGCAGAAAGAGCTGCAGCCTGATGAAACTTTTAAGGTAAAAGCAACAACTAATTTATTATTTCCACTTTTACTTGTTATTGCAGTTGTTATAATAGGTTACTTGGCTAATCTTTATTTTTTAACTAACCTTAACGTTAGGAAACAAGTGCAGTTTGTTAAAACCCGCGGAGGAGAATTTGCACTTAAAGTTAGTCTAAGAGTCAGCGCAAAGAAATTCATGGATAATGTAACTCTTTATGACAGCCTTCCGGTAATGGCCCGTCTTTATGATAAATACGGACAAGCTCCTACTAAGGCCGAACATGGAAGACTTTCATGGGATATAGGAAAACTTGGAGAGGGAGAGGAAAGATTTTTTTCATATATTCTTTATTCTAAACTAAAGATTGTCGGAAAGTTTGAGCTTCCAAGAGCTACAGGAGTTTACAGTATAAATGGTAAAATACATGAATCCATTTCAAATAAAGTACTATTTATTCACGAGCCTATTTCAACAAGGTAGTTTTTTATGAACCATCAAACTTGGATAACTTTATAAAACCATAATCTATAAATTATTATCAGACTTAGGTGCAGATGAGTCAGTAGATATTCTGTTTTCTTAAGTATGATAAATCATAACCTCCCATAGCTTAGTGGTTAAAGCGCTCGGCTGTAGAAAATAAAAAGAACCTATGGTTCTCTTTATGAACTATCCCTTTTTATAGGGAAGTTAAACTAAGGTGGATATTCCATTATGGATTAAAATGAAGCCTGACTAGCCGTTGTCTTAGGGGTATGCAGAACCCGAGAGATCCCCAGTTCGACTCTGGGTGGGGGGATTTTATACTTCTTTTAAGTGGTAACGAAATAGAAAAATTTATAAATAGATACATCTCGATTTAAATTAATATGGAAGAAAATAGAACACAACTAAATCCTCAATTTATATTGTGGATAAAAGAAGCAGGAGTTTTTAGACCAGCAGAACTAAAAATGCCTGAAAATTATATGGGTTATGAATTAGAAAAAAATGTTGAATTAGGAAGTCAAGATATTTCTCCGGATTCATTAAACTTAATGAGTGCTGTTTATCTTGGACCAATAAATATTTTTGAGGAACAATTAAGAAATGAAAATATTATCACTAAGGATGCTTTTCAAAGATTGCATGAACATTATCATGGAGTTGCTTGTGGAATTGTAAAATGTGCAGAAAATGTTGCAAAAGAACAAGGTGTTTCATATTTCGGAGTAAATATTGTTCAAACAGAAAAAGATAGAACTTGGAAATTTAAAGAAAGAAAAGATTTTGTAACAGAGAAATTCTTTGATTTTGAAGAAAAATATTCTTTTCTTGAGACGTCAGAAAAATCAAAAAAGCCATTAGAGTTTGTTCTTCATCCAACAGCACAATTGTATGTACCAAGAAAGTAAATCTTTTTTGTTTAGTCACTTTCTTTTATATATACTTATTTAATGAATAGTTTCATTCAGG
>MNVX01000005.1 GCA_001872185.1 Candidatus Pacearchaeota archaeon CG1_02_32_21
CGGATTCGAACGTTCTGCGAAGCATAGCTTCTTGAAACTCTCCTTCAGGAGTTCAGTCGAGTAATCCGGGCAGGGCTATTCGGATTCGAACGTTCTGCGAAGCATAGCTTCTTGAAACTCTCCTTCAGGAGTTCAGTCGAGTAATCCGGGCAGGGCTATGAACCTTTCTTGTATCTGCCTCGTTTTTCTACGGTTTGGAGTCTTGCTAATGTTTCTTTGTATTGCTTGGATTTTTTGTATCCTTGTAGGATGGATTTAAATGCCTTCTCGTGAATTTTGGAATGCTTTGCTTCAAGGGCTTGCTTTATTAAATGTAAGTCTACTGCTTTGTCCTCTATTCTGTTTGAATGAAATGAAAGCCCAAAGTCGATGAAGTAAACTTTATCTTTTTTCAGGATTAAGTTTGAAGTTGTTAAATCTCCGTGAATTATTCCGGAGTTGTGGAGTTTTGCTAGTGATGAACCTATTTGTCTGCATATTTTCTTATAGTCTAAATCTTCAAGATTGTCTGAGAGTTTTTTCCCCATGATAAACTGAAGAGTTATCTTATTATTCTCTGTATCAAGCACTGAAGGGCACGGGATAATTGAGCTAATCTTTTTCATTATTTTTACTTCTGCTTTTGTTCTTCTTTTTCTCAGCCTTTTATCCAGCTCGGAATGACGGTAGGATTTTTTAATTCTGTCTTTAATTACCTTATTCTTTTCTTTGTATATTATTGCTTCTGCGCCTCTTGCTATGAGTTTCATTTTGTATTTTATTTAATGAGACCTTTGGTTAAAAGTATTTGGGAAGGTTTAAAATGTTTGATTCTCGATATTTTTATGGGTTTTAAGAGTTATTTTAAGAGATTTCTTAGCAAGGGAAAGGAAAATGCGAAAGAAACTAAAAAAATTAAGGCAGAGGAGATAGGGGATTGGATTAAGAATAAGAAATCTTCTATCCGGGAAAGAGAGAAAGGTGCAATTGAGCAGTTAAAGGGAGAGATTGAAAGATTTGGGGGAGAGGTTGATGACAGGATTGAGGTATTGAAAAAAGTTAGTGTTGGGGGAAACAGGGCACCTGATAAAGTTAAAATGGTTGTCAAAAAGAATCTTGATAAGTATGTGTCTAATTTGGAGAAATTTATAGGTGGTTTGGCAGAAATAGACGAGAGAGATATTGAAAGATTCATAAGTAAAATTGATGAAAGTTTTTCAAAGTTTGACAAAAATTCCCGTATGAATTATGAAAAGGCTACTATTTTGGTTGGAAAAGAAATGGAAAGTGTAAAAAAATCTTTGATAGGGTTTTCTAAAAGTATCAGAGATATGGCAAAGAGTAATGATGGTTTGATAAAGGAAGTCAAAGGGCTTAGGCAATTAAAAAAAATTCTGGAAGAAGTGAAAGAGACAAGGGATGCTGTAAAAGGCATTCTTGGAGATATAAGTGATTATGAAAATAGGAAAACGGAGCTGAATAAGGAAATAGAAGGTTTGGAGAGGGAAGTGGAAGGGAAGAAGAAAGGTGAAAGTTATAAGGGGTGGGTGGCGAGTAAAGATGAAAAAGAAAATCTTAGGAAGATGATTGATAAGAATGTGGAAGGGCTGAATAAGTTGATTGACTTTAAGATGCTTGCCAAATACTGGCACGGGAATAAAGAGGAAATGGAAATTGTTAAATTGTATTGGGCAGGATTTGAAAGTGCTTTTCAAAAGGACAGGGGGAGTGTTTTGAGAACATTGGTAAGGAGTTTAGAAAATGGCAAGCAGTTAGAGGGCTTATTGTCAGAGGTTATTGAATTGGAGAAAAAGCTGGAGAAATTTGAGATTGGAGAGAGTCCTATCAGGGAAATTGAAAAGGAAATAGGGAGGAAAAAGGAAGAGGTTAAACAGATAGCGAGCGAGGTGGACAAGAAAAGAAAAATATTGAGAAAGTTAGAAGTCAATAAAGGGAGTGTTCTTTCAGGATTGAAGGAAGAGTTAAATGGGTTTGATGTTGCAATTGATGATAATCAGGATTCTGATTGGAAAGAGGTTGAGAAGTAAAGTGAAGCCATATAGGAAAAATTGTGAAGGGTATTTCTTTAAAGATGGAAATGTGATGGCCTTAGATAATGGCAGTTATATTGAGTTTCCTGGAGGTGGGGTAGATGATGGGGAGACTTCGGAAGAATCTTTAATCAGAGAGGTGTTGGAAGAAACGGGATACAAGGTTTCAGGGTTGAAGGAGATAAAGATGATTAGGTTTGATTGGGATGAAAATTGGGCTAAGACGGATAAGCAGAAAGAAAGATTGAAGTATTTTAGAGGAGAGGAGATGCATTTTTTTATTGGGAAGATTATAGATAAGGTTGGAGGAGGGGAGTGGGGCAAGGATGTTTGGATGGATGTTGATTATGTGATTAAGAGGATAAAGGAGATTGGGTGGAGCGAGGATATGGATGAATATCGGAGAGTGCAGTTAAAAATTCTATCAAGTTCTAATTAGTTCCCCATATTTTTTTAATTGATTATACTTAGGCATTGCGATGGTCTTGACATATTTTTGAATATGTGCTGGAAAGAGATTAAGATTTGGCATAGGTCCCCTTGTAGGAATTATTTGATTGCTGTTCATTAAAGATTCGTACCAAATAAGGTCTGTTTCTCTGTTTTTTTTGCTGATTTCATAAAATTCTCCCTTTTTCCATGTTAATATGTTTTTTTTAAATTTGAATTTCCATATTTTTGTAATTTTTTTCAAGGTTTTTTCAGGATTCTTTCTTAATTCTTCGGTATCTAAAATAGCAAAATCTTTTTTCTTCTTGCAGTAGTCTATTTCTTCCTTTAGCTGATTCCATCCAAACTCATTCGTTGAAACTCTTTTTCCTATTCCTTTTATAAGATCTTCGAAATGCCTATAGTCTTGGTGATTGGTAGCATAGTTAATCATTTTTTCCCAGTTTTTATAACCTTTTTTTGAGGTATAATAATCAAGAAGCTTTTTTTGTAGTTTTAGATTGGGTGTGTTATAGGGGTCCTTAATTTTGCTTAAAAAATTCATCTTTTTTGAGTTTGCGGGTTTTTTTTCGAGTGCAGCCCATGATTTTTCTCCATTTTCTTTAGCATAAAAGTTGAGTAGAAATCGTTGAGTCATATATCTCTTTTTAACTTCTGTGGATTTCAATACAACTCTTATCTTTGACTCAACACATAATAAGGGAGACCTAATGGCGAAGAGAATTGGAAATTCTGTAAGGTCAAAAAGTTTTTTATAAATTGCTTTTTCGTAGATACTTTGACTCATTTCTTTCAAAATAACATCTTTTTCTTCATTTTTTTTTATTTGATTGTAAACTGTTTTTAGAATTTTATCCTCCTCTTTTTCCCAGTGCCCAAAATATAAGAAGGGCTCATGAATTTTTGTGCTTTTAGTGCCCGCCGCAAATAAATTTTCTAATAAGGTTGATGCACTTCGAGGGGGAGCGACTATGATTCTCAGCGTGATTTTTCTCGTTTTTAGTAACTTTTTTATTTCTACATAATAGTTTTTTTTATTTGGTTCCATTATATTATAATTGAGGTTGCATCCTAGTCTTTAATAATGTTTTTAAAGATCTAGCCTTCTATTTTCTTATGGTACGTTGTCCCATTTGCAACTGGACAGGCAAAAATTTTTTGTCTTTTGGTCGTCCTTTGAGAAACGATTGTAAATGTCCGAAATGTGGGAGTAAGGAAAGGCAAAGATATTTTTTCCTTTTCCTAAGAAACTTTTTGCCTAAAAAAAAGAAAATCAATGTTCTCCATGTTGCTCCTGAGAAAGGGATAAGGGATTTATTTAAGTCTTATCCTAATATCTCTTATCTAAGTATTGATTTGCATCCGAAGAGGTTTGGTGCCATGCATAAGGAGGATTTAACGGCCCTTTCATTTGAAGATGGTTCTTTTGATATTCTTTTTTGCAGCCATGTTTTGGAGCATATAAAGAATGATGTGGCCGCTTTAGCTGAATTGTATAGGGTCTTGAAAAAAAATGGGACTGCTATTGTTTATGTGCCTTTATTCAATTTTGATAAGACAATAGAAGACTGTGATTATTCTCCTAGCAAGAGATTTGAAATTTTTGGACAGGAAGATCATCTTCGGGCCTACGGTAAAGATTTTTCTTCTAAATTAAAAAAAGCAGGATTTAATGTTAGGAAGGTAAACTTTGCTAATCACTTGAAAGAAAAAGAATTGGCTGAATTTGGACTCATCCATCATACAGAGGGTACTCCTCTTGAAGGATGTTCACAAGAAGAGATTTATCTTTGTTCTAAGTGATTGTGGAAACATATTTAAATTGACAAAAAGATCTTTATATCATGCCTAAAGAGTTGCTATCTATTGATGAATCATTTGTAACTGAAAAGATATGCAATTTCATTAAAAAGCAAACTATTTCTGACTTTAAGAAAAGGGGCTTTGTTATAGGTGTTTCAGGAGGAGTAGATTCTGCCGTATCTTTAAGCTTAGCCTTAAAGATTTTTGGAAAGAAAAAGATTCTTGCTTTAATTTTGCCAGAAAAAGAATCCAATTCGAGGAACTTTGAAGCTGCAAAAAAACTTTGCGAGTCTAAAGGAGTTAGGTATAAGGTGATTGACATAAGCGCGGTTCTTGCTAGTTTGGGAACTTATAGGGAGAAGGAGTCTCTTCTACTAAAAGTATATGAGGGTTATAATCCCCGGATTCATAAAACTTCCTTGACTTTTCCCTCAAATCTTTTAGAAAAAAATCTTGCAGTCTTTCCCCAACTTAAGTTTTTCGAAGAAGATAAGTTGGTTTTTACAAAGAGATTAACAGCTAAAGAATATAATGAAATAATAAGTCTGCAGAACAATAAACAGAGAACAAGAATGGTTATTTTATACAAGGAGGCTGAAAAGAATAATTACCTAGTTTTGGGAACAACAAACAAAACCGAGTTGTTGCTTGGGCAGTTTGTAAAATATGGGGATGGTGGGGTTGATATTGAGCCTCTTGCAGACTTATATAAAACTCAAATTTATAGTCTGGCCAAGTATCTTGGGGTTCCAAAGGAAATTTTGAATTCACAGCCATCTCCAGATACTTGGGATCAATATACCAGCGATGAGGAATTTTATTGGAGGATGCCTCTTGATTATTTGGATAAGCTTCTTTTTTACTGGAATAATAAAAAAGAGGAGGAAGAAGTTGCAGAGGTTTTGAATTTGGGGATGAAAAAAGTTAAAGCTCTTTTTGACTATTTTGATAGAGTCAGTAAATCAACAAAAGATCTTCTGGATTCCCCCACGATTTGTTTAATTTAGAGACTGATTTTAATTTTTCTTATTGTTTTTAAATCTTTAATGTTTTGAGCTACTGAGACCCAATACCCTCCTTTGTATTTAAACGAATTAATTTTTATTTTATCTCTTTTGTTTGGATAAGTTGCTTCACAAATGTTTTTAGCCCCTTTAATTATTTTAATTTTATTAATATCTTGTAATATTCCTTTGTTTAATGATTTTAGGCTTGCTTCAACTATTGTCCAGCTCCTTACTAGTTCAGAGAAATTTTTATTTATTTGAAGGTTATCTTTTTTCCTTAGAAAGCTGGTAATGGGCTTCTTTTTTTTAAATGAATCTCTTTCAATGTCACATCCCAGTATCTTTTGCTTTCCGAGAACTACACAAACTAATTTTCCAGAGTATGAAAAATTAATGTTCAATCCCTTTTTTCCCCTGATCTTTGTTCTCCCTGTTCTATTTTTACAAAAAGAAACCTTGCAGTTAATAGAATTTTGGATAAAATCTCTTATTTTTTTTCTTGAAATTTTGCGTTTTTCTTCTTTTGTAATTTGTGATCCGTTAAAGGTTATTAAAAAACATAAAATTTTCGAGTCTAACTCATTTATGGATGTGGATTTAGGGTCAAGACTTGTTTTCATTTGTCATATTTTTTAAATTTTCCCAATGAAAGTCTGCTACAGATTATCTTTGCAGGGTTTCCACTTATTACACTATTTGGAGGGATTTTCATAACCCCCACCACGGAATTTGGCAATATTACACACCCATTAGGTATACTTGCTCCGGGAAGTATAAAACACATAGATGTTATCCAACAATTGTCTCCTATTTTAACTTCCTTCTTCTCATTTCCTTGCTCTGTTATTGGTTTATTTTTCTGCGAGTATATATGGTTTATTGTCCAGATGTTCACATTTGGACCAATCAGGGTGTTTTTACCAATTTTTAGCCCACCAGAAGCTTGATAATGGTTATCGTATCCGAGTTGCGCGTTATCTCCTACTTCAATCTTATCTATGTGTTTTATTCTAATCCCCTGCCATATTAGGACATTATTTCCTATTTTTTTAAAGGATTTCTTTAGAAGGTGATATCTTAACCAAAGTCCAAGGTTTCCAGGGAAATTCCTTATTATTGATTCTGTATATTTGTATCTAAGCTGTTTCTTGATGTCTTCTTTTATTGCTTTGAAGAAGGGAAGCAATTTCTCTGAATTTTTCTTTTTTCTTATCCAGTTAGACATTTTTTAATATTTTATCCAGTTCGAGGATTCCTTTACTAGCGTTAATTGTTTTTTTAAGCTTTCTATTTGCTAAACTTGTAAGAATTATTTCAACATTTGACTCTTTCTTATTTTTCATGCTTATAAAGTCGCAATATCCTTTCTCTTTGAGATATTGAGCACGGATAATCTGCTCTTTTCTTCCTTTTTTTGTTCTGGGGAAGAGCAAAAAATTGTCTGAATATAAGAAAACGTCATTTACGCTGTTATATCCGCAGTGGGCAATTGTTAGTCTTGCTCTAGAAATATATTCAGGGGCTTTTTTTGTCCATCTTAGAAATTGGATATTGGGATATTTTTTCTTTAGCTTTTCATAGGATTTTTTAGGGAATAGAAAACCTGTAACAATAACCGTTTTCTTTAGACTTAAGTAGGGTAGTATTCTTGCCAGGTAATTGATTTGTTCTACAGAATTTTTTCCTCCTCCAAACATCGCAAAAATATCTATGTTCTCCCCCTTTGTTACCTTTTTTTTCACGGGAAAAATTGGATCTATGAAAGATATTTTTTTCACGGGCATTATGTCCCAATATAAATCTTTAAATATCTCTTGTTTTCCAAAAACGATTATTTTATCGTAATCTTTAATCGATAATATTCCTTCTTTATTGGCTAACCATTCTTTTTTTGTTTGTTTTTTGGTATCAAGGATATCTCTTAGCCCAATTACCTTTTTGATATCAGTATTTTTAAGATAGTCAAAGACTTTTCTTAATTCTCCATATCCCCCATTAGGGTTCAAGTCGCTGAAAAATAGGGTGACCCCTTTTTTGCTAACATGTTCTATTATGAAGGAGCCCCATATGTTTGCTTTTTGGGATATTTTTTTGGCATACCTGCAGTCTTTTAATTTTTTGTTTACTTTTATTTTTGGAAGGATGATAATTTTGACATTTTTTGGCAGCTTTGTTATGCTTGGGCATTTGTTTGTTATTATCCAGTATGTCTTTTTATGGTTTATTTTTGACAGCCCCCTAGTTATTCTCAGCACTCTTGTTATGTGGCCAATCCCTGCA
>MNVX01000039.1:0-7499 GCA_001872185.1 Candidatus Pacearchaeota archaeon CG1_02_32_21
AGAATAATTCTATTTCAAGATTAACCCAGCTTACTGCAAGAATAATTATTCATAACTTAAGAAAATTAAGTTACTATGATTTATTCTGACGCAATGTTCTTTTTATAATAATGTTTAAATATTTCTGTTTAATAATATAATCATAGGTTTATTATCATTTCTTGGATTTGGAAACAAAGAGGAAATTCCTAAGATTGATGAAAGTGAATTATGGCTGAATGATTTTACAGAAAAACATAACAGATTAATGAGACAACAGGAAAGATATGAAATTGCTTATCTTTCTGGCTTTTATGATTATGATTAATTCTTAGTTACATAAGTCTTTTAAATTGCTATTGGTTATAGATTTTGAGGGATATTTATGTTTGATATTACAAGGGAAACACAGGAAGAGATAGATAATGCGAGAGATGTTGAGAATCTTAAAAAAGTAGAGGCTGCACTGTTTATAGCGGGCAAGTTTTTAAGTGCTCAGGAGCTGGTTGCTTTAACTGATCTAAATCCAATACTATTAAATCAGGCTTTACAGGCTTTACAAGAGAAGTATAATGATGGAAGTGCTGTTGAAGTTGTTAATAAAGGGGATTTGTGGAAAATGGATGTTAAAAATGAGTATATGGATATAGTTAACAGGCTAGCTAGTGGAAGTGAAGAGTTTAGCAAAGCAGAACAAGAAACTCTGGCAGTTATTGCCCATAAAAACCCCATAACACAAAGCAAGATAGTTCAGATGAGGGGAAATAAATCTTACGATCATATTAAGAAATTTTTAAGCTTGGGATTAGTTAAAGGCAAAAAGTCTGGAAGAACCAAAGAGCTTTCTCTTAGCGATGAATTTTATGATTATTTTAATGTTAAACAGAAAGATACTAATGGAAGTGCTAATAAAGAAAGCAAGAGTCAGGAATCGGAGGAATAATTCATTTTAACATGGTTGAAGTCATAACCTGGGTGTATATTGTTATGTTTTTTTTCGGAAATTTCTTCTTAGTAATGTTTCTTTTGCTTTATGCAAGGAATAGAAAAAGTCTCTTTGATTATCCTAAACCTGAAAAATATCCCGGAATAACTTTTTTAGTTCCTGCATATAACGAAGGAGAATCAATTCTTGGAACTCTTAAGGCACTGATTGATGTTGATTATCCTAAGGATAAAAAAAATATTTTAGTTGTAAATGATGGAAGCAGTGATAATACTTCTGAAATTGTTAAAAAGTTTATGAAAAGTCATAAAGAAATAATACTTTTTGATAAGCCAAATTCTGGAAAAGCAGATTCTTTAAATCAGGCTTTGAAAAAAGTTACCACAGAACTTTTTGCAGTTGTTGATGCTGACTCTTACCCAGATAAAGAAGCAGTTATGCAAATGGTAGGTTATTTTGAATCAGATGAAAGTATAGCTGCAGTTACATCAAGAGTTTTAGTTAAAAACAGGAGGAATTTTATAGAAAAGTTTCAGGCAGTTGACTATGCTATTATTGCATGGGGAAGAAAAATTCTGGATTTTGTTGATTCTGTTTATGTTACAAATGGTCCATTAAGCATATACAGGACTGAATTTGTCAAAAAAGTTGGCGGTTTTGATCCTAAAAATCTTACAGAAGACATAGAATTAACATGGAATTTATTAAGCCACAATTATAAAACCAAGATGTCTTATTCTGCTAAAGTTCACACTGTTGTTCCAAATAGCTTGAAACAATGGATAAAACAAAGAGTTAGATGGAACCTTGGAGGAATACAAACTGTTTACAAATACAGGTCAAAAATTTTTAGAGGAGAAAATATTTTTGGTTATTTTGTTGTTACTTATGTTGCCCTTTCATTTATTTTAGCACTTATTGGTTTTTTGCTTGTTGCTAGATTTGTTTTCCTTAAAGTTTATTTTTATCTTTTATCTATGCCTTTTATTGCTAAAGGTTATGGATTGATTAATTTTTTAGATGTTGATTTTACTTTTGGTTTATTGTTTATTATGGGTGGAATGTTCTTTATTCTTTCCTTTGTTTATTATAAAATTTCTATAAAAAACGATGACCTTGAAAGCAAAAGTATTTTAACCATTTTAATTTATTTGATGATATACAGGCCATTGTATTTAATACCGCTGCTTACAGCTTTGTATAAAATTGCTAAAAGGGATATTGGATGGTACACAAAGTAATTATGACAAGTAAATATAAGGTATTCTTTGAAAGCTTAGTTTTATCTTTACTTATTCTGATGATAGGTATTTCATTAGGTTTTCTTATAGAGTCTAATAGACTAAGCAAAGTTGCAGAGGAATACAAACTGCTCGAAATAAGTGCTTTAGACTTAAGGTTGCAAAATTATTATTATCAGATAATGGATAGCGCTTCGTGCGATTTAGCTATAGAATCCAACTTGAAGTTTGCAGATCAACTATACTCTGAAGGTCTTGTGCTTGAAAAATATGAGCAGACAGAAGAGTTTTCTAAAAATTTGTTGTTATCTAAGAAAAAGTATGTTTTGTTAAAAACAGAATTATGGTTAAATAGTATAGTTCTAAAGAAAAAGTGCGATAATTCCTTCCACACAGTAGTCTATGTTTATTCGCAGTCTGATGATTTTAAAAAAGCTACAGAACAAGAGATAATTTCTAAAGAATTGAAGAATTTGAAAGATAAATATGGAAATCAGGCAATATTAATTCCTATTGCGGGAGATATAGGATTAGATTCTGTTGATTTACAAATTCGATTGTATAATGTTAGTTATCTGCCTTCCACAATTATTGATGAGAAATATGTTTTAGAAGGATTCCATACAGTCGAAGAACTTGAAAAATACCTTAAGTAATTGGCTAATTTTGTACTACCATAATGTTAAAAAACACCTAATTGTTCCATTTATAATGGAAGCTTGTATTTTTTGTGGCAACCCAAATAACTTAATTGAAGCTGTAGGTGAAAAAGAGATAATTCTTGTTTGTGAAGTATGTGCCTATAGGTACAATATGCCTATAGTGAGAAAACCCAGTGCTGAGCAAATAAAGAATACCTATAGGGTTCCTAGGTTGAATGCAGAAGAACCGGTTGTAAAAAAGAAAGATCCAGAAACCTTAAGGCTAGAAAAAGAACTTAAAGATATTGTTAAGAAAAATGTTGCCAAGGATTATGGTAATTTAATTGATAATTTTCATTGGACAGTTCAGCAGAAGAGAAGGCACAAGAAGCTTTCAGTTAAACAGCTTGCAGAAGCAATTGCCGAACCTGAGTTTCTTGTTGAAATGGTTGAAAAAGGTCAGTTACCGGAGAATTATGATAAGCTTATAACAAAACTTGAACAGTTCCTTAGAGTGAAATTAAGTAAAGTAGAGAACGTGAAACAGGATAGTAGCTTAGATATTAAAAAAATAGACCCGAATGAAGTTACTATAGGTGATTTGAAGGAGTTAAATGAAAAAAAGAAAAAAGGCATATTAAGAGAATTATTTGGAAAAAGAAAGAAAGCTGAGGCAAAAGAAGTTTCTGAAAACATAGAAGCTGAAAAAGAGAGTATTCATGATATAGAAAAGGTTTCTGAAAAAGCGAAAGTCAAATAAAATTTTGTAAAAGAAAGCTTTATAAGCCTAATTTTTAACCTAATATTATGGAAGTTAAAGTGTTAAATGAAGATAAGAAGGTTATTGAAGTGCAGATAGATAATCTAACAGTTACGGAAACTATAAGAGAATATTTGAATAAAGATAAAAGCGTTGAATTTGCAGCTTGGAAAAGAGTGCACCCAAGTAATCCACCTATGCTTAGAGTTCAGACAAAGGGAAAGTCTCCTAAGAAAGCTATTCAAGAGGCTATTGATTCTATAAGCAAAGATATTAATGATATTGCTTCTGAAGCTAAAAAGATTTAATTTTAGAGATTAATACCTCACAATTACTTAATATTAAGAACCTATGGTTCTTGAGCGTGCTCAAGAATTAGTAAATTCTTGACGTCATAAGGATTAACTTCCTGACGTTTTCCTCACGATATAGAGATTAATCATAAATATTCTTTCTATGACCAATTCTAATTACAATAATTTTATTCAAGGAAATAATAACATCAATAATAGCCCGATAATCTCCTACTCTTAATCTCCATAACTTTTCACCTTGTAATCTTTTGAGATACCTAAATGGATTTTCTCTTATAGAGTAAATTTTATTTAAGATAACTTCAGCATCTTTCCTTTGCAATTTCTTCAGAAAATCTTCGGCATTCTTTTCAATTTGAATAGAATACATCTTATCGGAGTATAATCCCTAATTCTTTTGCAACTTGTTCAATGGGTTTTACTTTTCCTCTTTTAACATTTTCTAATGCTATTTTTACATCTTCAATTTCTTCGTCGCTTAAACTTTCTTCTTCACAGTTATCTATAAGATTATTTAGAACCTCGTCATAAGACTGCCTTTCCATATTTTTGAGAGCTTTCAATCTTTCAAGAGTTTCAAGATTTATTTGTATAGTTGTTTTTCCCACGTTATATAGCAACTATAACTGCTATATAAACATTTTGGTTTATGGATTTAATTTTAGAGATTAATGCCCAAAAACATTTTCGTCTTGATAGAACTATTTTTTCTTTCAAATAACCATAAAATGCAAACTAAACTCTGCAAAAATGAGCAGTTAAGTGCTTCCCTGACCTGATCTTTATATCCATCTTCTAACCTTCTTTTTATAATCTATGTATCTTTTACCAAACCTTTCTTCTAAATTCTTTTCTTCAAACTCTATAAATAACCTTTCTATTAAGATTATAAAAATAATTGGAAAGATAAAAGTAATCAAAGAACCCAATAAAATAGACATTCCCCATAAGATTAAGTCCATCCCTAAATACATAGGGTTACGGCTTATTTTAAACAATCCATCATTTACAAGTTTTAATGGTCTCTTGTAAGGATTTAATGTTGTCTTTCTTTTTCTGAATAACACCCAAGCCCGCACATCAATTAATAAACCAACTAAAATTAAAACAATTCCTAGATAATTATATGGTTGAACTATCACCTTTTTAATAGGCAAAAAGAGATTTAGTATTATAGCTAATAGTATAAATCCATAAAAAATCATTGGAGGCATAAGTTTTATTTTCATTTTGACTATTCTTACCCAAAAGTCAAAACCTTATCTGATTCTTTGACTATTTGATATAAGTCCTTCATTGATGAAAGAGGACAAGTATCTTTGCTATCCATCTGTCTTGATTTCATACAAGTTCCACAAGCATATATCTGCCCCCCTTTTGAAACAAATTGAGTCAATTGCTCTTTAACGTTATATTTTTCACTTCCTGTTTCAGATTCAACTCCTCTTGCTAATAAGAAAACCTTTACATTATCTCCTTTGTTTAAAGCAAAATTAGCTAGCCTATAAGCATTCCAGACTGTTTCAGGTTCACTTGTGCTGATTATAATTCCGAGTTTCATCTTTTTCTATTATCATTTTGCAATTGTTTAATTAACCACAGAATAAATAAAACAAGAGCTACTAAAATTAGAGCCATGAATAAGAATCCGAAAATCCACATGCCTCCAAAACCATAGCCCCAATTTCCCATCATACCATATCCTCCTATCATTCCACCAAAACCAAACATTCCTAAAAATAAGAACACAGCTACAGCAATTACTATTCCAATGATTAAATTATTATTGTCTTTCATTTTTTACCTCCATGTTTTTTTAATTTATTTACTAATAATAGTATTATTAAGACTAAGATAATAACTACTAAAACTAAAAGAACATAAAAGAATACTTGAAATCCAAAAGAGTTGTTTTGATAAGAGTTATTATTCTGCGAGTTTTGATAATAGTTGTTTCCCATCATGCCACCACCAACATTCTCGCCACAATATATCCTTTTTGTCATGTTAATGTGAAATTGTTCTTCAGCTTCAGAACCCTCAGTTAGCCCCATCATTTGATGTGCTCTTACATGAGCTTCTCCAGGCATCATTTGCTCCATATAATATTCTCCCATTATCTCGAGTTGGTCATTTGTCAATTGATTACAGCTAATATTTGAATCTATTAACGCTTTTGCTTGATTAAGTTCATCTTGAGTAACTGCATAAACTGATGCTATACTCAAGGACAAGATTAAAAATAAAAAACTTAAAGATATTATTTTTTTCATTTTGTTTTCTCCATTACAATTCCGTAGTGATAAGGTTTTAAGTCATATCTTATTGGATGATTAAATCCATAATTTCTTGACCATTCAATACATTGCTCTGGTTTTGGACGAATTTCCATGGGAGGTCCACGAGGAGTATTTGAATCATAGTTCCAATGAATAATTCCAAGTTTGCCACCTTTTCTTAGAATTCTATAAGCCTCTTTTAAAAGAGTTTCTGGCTTATTTAAGTGAAGAATATTAAACAACATAACATAATCCACACTTTCATCTTTTAGACCACTACCCTTAGATATAAAATCTCTAAGAATAACTTCAACATTTCCTAATTTCTCTTCTTTTGCTTTTCTTTTTGTCTCTTCAATCATTTCTGGTTCAATATCGAGAGCATATACCTTTCCCCTAACAGTCTGGGCAACTGGAATAGTAAACGTTCCATAACCGCAACCGAAATCAACTATATCTCTAATTGAATTATCAATTCCTAATGTTTTAATAACTATTTTTGGTTTGAAGAACTCACCCCACATTTCTTCATTGGGCATACCACTATCTCTAATTTTCATGCTTTCGCCTCCACTAATATTTTTCTATTTTTTTCTAATCTTTCAGTTAGAACTTCTTTTATAATATCAAATGCCTTGATTATCTTTGGATTTGATAATTTATAATAAATCATTTTACCATCTCTTTTTGATACAACAATCCCTTTGGATTTCATTATTGACAAATGTTGAGAAATATTCGCTTGGCTTAATTTAGATGTATTAATTAGTTCTGTTACAGACATCTTTTTGTCTCTAAGAAGATTAAGAATCTCTAATCTAATTGGATTAGAGAACACCTTACACATTTCTGCATGTAGATTATATATCTCTTTCATTAACATATTAGAATATTCTAATATATAAATCTTATGAATTTGACTTCTTTTTCTTACCCATAGTTCAATTATCTAACTATCTTTGAATAAGAAAATCAGTTAAGTGCCCCACAAACCTAAAATTAACTTTTTAAATGTGAGAATAGTATAATAATTAGGTGATACTTCAAATAGAATTGAAGTCTAAACAGCATTTAAAAAGAGGTTAAAAGTATAGGTGTTATGGGAAAAACAATTTGGATTGTATCAAGTATTGTCATAGCAGTAATACTTATAGTTGGAGGATTTTTATTATTTAATCAGAATATTCCTATATCTAACAATAACAACAACCAGAATAATCAAAATTCTGTTGTTCTTGCAAATGGGATAGTTGATGCAAATAATCAATTAGCAATGGATTTATACTCAAAATATAAATCTAAAGAAGAAAATTTATTTTATTCCTCTTATAGCATATCT
>MNVX01000039.1:7514-7960 GCA_001872185.1 Candidatus Pacearchaeota archaeon CG1_02_32_21
TATGACTTATGAAGGTGCGAAAGGCAAAACAGCAGAAGAAATGCAAGCTGTTTTACATTTACCAAATGATAAAGAAAAAATACACTCTGATTTTGCTAGCATTTTTACTGAGATAAACAAAGCAGATAAATCTTATCAGTTAACTACTGCAAATGCTTTGTGGGCACAAAATGATTATCCGTTTAGAGAAGACTATTTCAAAACTGTTGATGATTATTATAGTGGAAAAGTCACAAATCTAGATTTTAAAACTGATACTGAAAATTCACGTGTGACAATTAATAATTGGGTAGAAGACAAAACTAATGATAAAATAAAAGATCTTATTCCAAAAGGAATTCTAACATCAGATACCCGATTAGTTCTTACTAATGCAATCTATTTTAAAGCTAACTGGTCAAGCCAATTTAACGCTGAAAACACAGCAGATGGTCAGTTTAAATTGG